>CAIYYX010000077.1 GCA_903930535.1 uncultured Sterolibacterium sp.
CGCCTACAAGTACAACGACAGGGACAACAAGACGGCCGTCAATACCTACGCCTATGACGATGTCGGCGAATCCAACTCGGGTACCAAGTCTGTCTGGGCCGGCGTGGGGGGAATGCCGGCAACCTTGCTGGGCTCGGCCATCAATATCAACGCCAATCGCCCCTACAGCAAGAGAACCCAGGACATCAATCTCGATGCGAATTACAAACTCGCCAACAGCCACAATGTGACGGCCGGCTATGACTGGCAGAAGATCGAGCGCTATTGCGACGGCACCTGGATCGCCTGTTCCGAAGCGCCAAAGTCCACGGAAAATCGTCTGCGCCTCGAATGGCGCGCGGCCGTCACCGAGGATCTCAATGCCAAGGTCGGCTATGCCTATTCGCAGCGCAAGACCGACTACAACGAGATGGCCTGGCTGTCCCTGGTGCCCATGGCGAATTTCATCAATACGGCCGCCGCAACCGCCGGCGTGACCCAGAGCGCCTATCAGGCCATGCTCGCCAACGGCTTCAACGGCTGGGGTCCTCTGGCCGGCTTCCCGATGACGGGCGCCGGTGTAGCCATGACCGCGGCCCAGCAGATAGCCGCCTTCGGCGTCAATCGCGCTTACTACTGGGCCAACAACAATGTCCTGCCGGCACAGATCGGATACGGCAACGTCAATGTGATTTATGACCCCTATGGCTTCAGGAGGTACTTTGACGCCAACCGCAATCAGGACAAGCTGCGGGCCAGGATGGACTGGCAGGCCAACGAGAAAGTCGGGCTGGAAGTCGGCGTCGATTACACCAATGACAAATATCAGGACATGTCCTATGGCATGAACAACGAGAAGATTGCGACCGTAAATCTCGGCGCCAGCTTCAAGGCAAACGACGATTTGACGGCCAACGTTTTCTACACTTACGAAGACCGCAAGCAGTCCAACAAGAGCAATGCGCGCGGCGCCAACTCAAGTGCAGTAAACGTGAGTGGCGCAACGGCGATCACGCCCGATGGCGGCTGCCTCACCAGCGCTGGCGTTGTGGCCAGCACGATCGCGCTGCGGAATGTCGACCAGAAGCTGAACTCTTGCGGCGACTGGTCGTCAGACAGAACCGACAAGACCAACACCTGGGGTCTCGCCTTCAAGCAGAAGAATCTGGCGGGCGGCAAGTTGGACGTGATGGGCGATCTGATGTGGGCGCGCTCGAAGTCGGATAACACCGTGAGTGGCGGCACCTGGGCCAACAACCCCTATGCCGTGACGGGTGCTCCTGCCGGAACGGTGGCAGCCTTCTTCATCCCGGCCACACCCTTGCCGACCTACACCGCCGACACCTATACGCTGAAGCTGACCGGGAACTACAGGTTCGACAAAACCTCGTCGGTGCGAGTGGCCTATTCCTACAATCGCATGAAGATAGTCGATTGGCAGATGGATGACCTGAGCATCGGCGGTGGTCTGACGGGTGTATTGCCGACCAACGAAAAGGCGCCGGATTTCACAGTCCAGACCATCAGCGCGGCCTACATCTTCAGCTTCAAGTAAGCGTACCTGGTCGTCAAAGAAGGGAGCGGATTTCCGCTCCCTTTTTCTATGCGTGAAGCCGCCAACGGATGCAGTTTTGAATCGACTACCCATTCTCCGAAATCGCGCAATAAATCGTTGCGGAAATATCGACAATAAAATCACAACAAATTGACACATAATAGTTAATCTGCAATTATTCGTTGCATGTATCGTTGCATAACTATCTCGGCATGACGGCCCAGAGACTCGACGGCCTGATCAGGGTGCTGCGCACCCATCCTCGCCTCGGAAGCGCCGACTTGTGCGCTCGGCTCGGCGGCATTCACCGCTCCACTCTCGGCCGCGCGCTGAATACTCTCGGCGATTCGGTGATCAGCTGCGGAGAGGCACGCCGAACCCGATATGCCTTGCGTCGTGAGCTTCGCGGCAACGCGACAGCGCTCCCGCTCTATCGCATCGATGAACGCGGCAAGGGCCTCGAACTTGGACAGCTATCCCTGACTTATCCCGGCGGCACAACTCTTTCCTATGCGGCCCCGTTCCCGTGGCCATTGGACAAAGAAATGGCCGAAGGCTGGTTCGCAGGTTTGCCTTATCCGATAGTCGACATGCGTCAGCAAGGTTTTCTTGGCCGCAACTTCGCGCGGCATCACGCCCTCGATCTTGGCGTCATGACGAATCCGGATGACTGGTCGGACGAGGATATTGCCTATGTCTTGTCCAAAACCGGCTACGATCAACCCGGCGATCTCATTCTGGGAGATGTTGCCTATCGACGCTTTCTTGAATCCAGAGATGGCGTCCTTGAACGTTTTCTTTCCTCTGAACAGTTGCCAGCCGCCTACCTGCGATTGGCCGAGGAAGCTCTGCTGCAGGGCGATGCAGGGTCCTCGGTGGGCGGCGAGTTTCCGAAGTTCACGACAGGTCGCACACTCGACGGAAAATTAAAGCATGTGATTGTGAAGTTCTCCGGGGCCGACAAGTCCTCGGCGGTGCGGCGGTGGTCAGACCTCCTTGTCTGCGAGCATCTGGCGTCATTGGCCCTGAGGGAATGCCTGGCATTGCCAGCCGCAGAATCCGCCATCCATTCTTTTGCCGGCCGGACCTTTTTGGAAGTGGTCAGATTCGACCGCCATGGCGATTCAGGAAGGTCCGCCGTTTGCACGCTGGCCAGCCTTAACGCAGCACTGGTCGGCACGGCTGGCGCACCATGGCCCAAGACTGCGCGCGCGCTCCAGATGGCTGGCTGGCTAGCCGAGGTGGATGTGACAAAAGTCGATCTCGTCTGGGCGTTCGGCAAACATATCGGCAACAACGATATGCACGAAGGGAATCTTGCGTTTCGTCCGGGCCTGACGCTTGCGCCTGTTTATGACATGCTGCCGATGATGTATGCGCCCATGCGGGGAGGTGAAATCCCCGACAAACAATTCGCTCCCGGCATGCCGTTGCCTGCAGAGCTTTCTGTCTGGACGCAGGCGGCAAAGGCCGGGATATATTTCTGGCGAACATGCGCAGAGGACAAGCGCATCAGCACAGGCTTCCGCCGAATCTGTGGGGAAAACGGAAAAATTTTATCAAGTTTGCTCGCCGCACAAACCTGATCCGGATCCGCCTTAGCAAAGACCCGACTGCAAAAATGGGATACGCGATAATTCCGCCCAGCGCTCAACCCCCTGTATAATTGAGCCCTTGATGCGCCACAGAGACATCGGCGCTCCCCCGATATGCTGACTGCCACCCATCTCGCTTGCGTCCGCGGCGATCGCCGCCTGTTCGCCGGCCTGGGCTTTACGCTCGAGGCCGGGGCATGGATTTATCTCACCGGCGAAAACGGCTCGGGCAAGACCAGCCTGCTGCGCATTCTGGTCGGTCTCTCTCCTCCCGAGGCCGGAGAAATCCTCTGGCAGGGTACTCCGATAACGAGCTTGGGCGACGACTACCGCAAGGCGGTCACTTATCTCGGCCACCATAACGCGCTCAAGGAAGAACTGACGGCGAGCGAGAATCTGTGCATGGGTGCAGCGCTCGCAGGTATCGTTCTGGAAAAGTCAGAAGCCACAAAGATGCTTGCCGAAGTAGGCCTTGCCGGCCGCGAAGAACTGCCCGTGCGCTTTCTCTCCCAGGGGCAGAAGCGCCGCGTCGCACTCGCCAGATTATTGTGGTCGAAGTCGCCGCTGTGGGTTCTCGACGAGCCTTTCGTCGCCCTCGATGCCGCCGCGGTTCTCTGGCTGGCGGAGACGCTGGCTGAGCATCTGGCGGCGGGCGGCATGGCGATCCTCACCAGTCACCAGGAAGTGGCGATTGCCGGCAGCACCATGCAGACCCTGCGCCTGGCCGCATGAACGCATTCTCTGTTCTCTCCGCGGTGGTGCAACGCGATCTCCTGGTGGCGCTGCGGAGAAAAAGCGAAGTGCTGACCACGCTGTTCTTCTTCGTCATCGTCGTGAGCCTCTTCCCGCTGGGCATAGGACCGGAAATGGATCTGTTGCGCAAGATCGCGCCCGGCGTGCTTTGGGTGGCTGCACTCCTGGCGACCATGCTGTCCTTGAATCGCCTGTTCGCCGCCGATCATGCCGATGGCACGCTGGAGCAGATGGCGCTCGCCCCCGTCCCCCTGGGCCTCCTGGTCACAGGAAAGGTCGTCGCTCACTGGCTGGTTTCCGGCCTGCCCCTGGTCTTGATCGCGCCGCTCTTGGGCTTGCAGTTTGACCTCGCGCCGCGCGCGCTGACGGTGCTGATGATTTCCCTGCTGCTGGGCACGCCACTGCTGTCGCTGATCGGCGCGATAGGCGCGGCTCTGACCCTGGGCGTCCGCGGTGGCGGCGTGCTGGTTTCCCTTCTGACCTTGCCGCTGTATATTCCGGCATTGATATTCGGCGCCGGCGCGGTCGAAGCCGACATCTCGGGCCTGGGCGCTGCCGGACATTTGTCTTTGTTGGCCGCCCTCCTGGCGCTGGCCGCATTTTTCGCGCCCTGGGCGACCACGGCGGCCTTGAGAATCGCTTTGGAATAAACGATGAGAATGCTCACCTGGAAGTACGCTTCGCCTCAGTATTTCTATCCCCTGGCGGGGAAGATGATTCCCTGGTTCGCGGCGCTTGCCGTGCTCTTCGGCGTCAGTGGATTGTGGTTGGGCTTTTTCGTCGCGCCCACGGACGCGCAGCAGGGCGAAGGCTACAGGATTATTTTCATCCACGTCGGCGCTTCCTGGATGTCCATGTTCATCTATCTCGTCATGGCCTTCTGGGCGAGCATCGGTCTTTCCTTCAATACCCGCCTGTCCTCGATGATGGCTAGCGCGCTCGCACCCACAGGCGCGATGTTCGCCTTCCTCTCTCTTTGGACCGGAGCACTCTGGGGCAAACCGATGTGGGGGACGTGGTGGGTGTGGGACGCGCGCCTGACTTCGGAATTGATACTGCTCTTTCTTTACTTGGGCTTCATCGCCCTGCAGGCCGCCATCGACGAGCCGCGCCGCGCCGACAAGGCGGGCGCCATCCTGGCCCTGGTCGGCGTCGTCAATGTGCCCATCATCTATTTCTCGGTGAAGTGGTGGAACACCCTGCACCAGGGCGCTTCGGTGTCGCTGACGCAAGCGCCTTCCATGGCCAAGACCATGCTTCTGGGCATGCTCATGATGGCACTTTGTTTCTGGATGTATTCCATCGCCGTGGCGCTGGCGCGCGTGCGCGCCATCATGCTGGAACGGGAGAGAAACTCAGAATGGGTGACACAACTCAAGGAAGTGCAGTCATGACCTACCTCCCGACCCCCTTCCCAGGGAATGGGGTGACGCGTGTTCGCTGCGCTCCAAAATTATTGGCTGCGCCTCCTTGGGGCGGCCCGGCGGAGGTGCTATGAACTGGAACAGTCCGGCAGAATTCTTCGCCATGGGCGGCTATGGCTTCTATGTCTGGGGAAGCTTCGGCGTCACGACCCTGGCCTTGTTGATTGAACCCCTCTTGATAGGCAAGCGTCAAAGCGAAGCCGTGAAGAGTCTGCAAAGAGAACTGTCTGCCAAGGAAAGGTCGCAATGAAACCCCGTCACAAGCGTATCGCCCTCATCGTCGGCGGTCTGGCCTCGCTGGGCGTCGCCGCCTATTTCGTGCTGAATGCCCTGAACAGCAACATTGCTCTCTTTTACACGCCGACCCAGGTGACGGCCGGAGAGGCGCCCAAGGATCGCGCCTTCCGCATCGGCGGTCTGGTGAAGGTCGGCAGCGTGCAAAGAAACGAGATGACCATACGCTTCGTCGTTACCGACACGGCCAAGGAAATTTCCGTCGCCTTCACCGGCATCCTTCCCGACCTGTTCAAGGAGGGCAAGGGCGTGGTGGCCCAGGGAAAGCTTGGAGCGGACGGCCAGTTCATCGCCAGCGAAGTGCTGGCGAAACATGACGAGAACTACATGCCGCCGGAAGCCAAGCACGCCGTCGATCAAGCACAGAATGCAGCCAAAACTTTAAAGTAAAAAAATCATGATTCCAGAAATCGGCCACTTCGCACTTATCCTTGCCCTCCTGGCCGCCGCCGTGCAAGGCGTGCTGCCCCTCGTCGGCGCCCACAGGAACGATGCGGCCTGGATGGCGCTGGGGCGCTCCTGCGCTCAGACGCAGTGGCTCTTGATAGCCTTCTCCTTTGGCTGCCTGACTTATTGTTTCGTGACGAACGATTTCTCCGTGCTCTACGTCGCCGAACATTCCAATTCGCAATTGCCGACGGTTTATCGCATCGCCGCGGTTTGGGGCGGGCACGAAGGCTCCCTGTTGCTGTGGATGCTGATGTTGTCCTCCTGGATGCTGGCGGTGTCATTCCTCTCGCGCGCCCTTCCCGAGGCCATGGTGGCGCGCGTGCTGGGCGTGCTGGGTTTGGTCGCCTTCGGTTTCATCCTTTTCATCCTGCTCACCTCCAGCCCCTTCGAGCGCTTGCTGCCTGCCGCGGCAGACGGCCGCGACCTGAACCCGCTACTGCAGGATCCCGGCCTGGTCATCCATCCGCCCATGCTTTACATGGGCTATGTCGGCTTCTCCGTGGCCTTCGCCTTTGCCATCGCAGCCCTGCTCTCGGGCAGCCTGGATGCCGCCTGGGCGCGCTGGTCGCGGCCCTGGACCACGGCGGCCTGGATATTCCTGACTCTCGGCGTCGGTCTGGGCAGCTGGTGGGCCTATTACGAACTGGGCTGGGGCGGTTGGTGGTTCTGGGATCCGGTCGAGAATGCCTCCTTCATGCCCTGGCTGGTCGGCACGGCGCTGATGCACTCCCTGGCGGTGACCGAGAAGCGCGGCGCCTTCAAGAACTGGACCGTGCTTCTGGCGATAAGTGCATTCTCCCTCTCCCTGCTCGGCACCTTCCTCGTGCGCTCGGGTGTGCTGACCTCTGTCCATGCTTTCGCCACCGATCCGCGCCGCGGCATATTCATCCTGGCCTTTCTCGCAGCGGTGATAGGCAGTTCGCTCTTCCTCTTCGCCTGGCGCGCCCCCAAGGTGGGACTGGGCGGTGCCTTCGCTCTGGTCTCGCGCGAGACGCTGCTGCTGCTGAACAACGTGCTCCTGGTGGTGGCTGCCGGATCGGTGCTCCTGGGCACGCTTTATCCCTTGATCATCGATGCGCTGGGCCTGGGGAAAATCTCTGTCGGACCACCCTATTTCGAGGCCGTGTTCGTGCCGCTCATGGTGCCGCTTCTCTTCCTCATGGGACTGGGCCCCATGGCGCGCTGGAAGGCGGCCAGTGCCGCCGATCTTTCGCGCCGCTTGCGGCTCGCCGGAGGCTTGGCGCTGGCAGCCGGCATCGTCCTGCCCCTGCTTCTGGGCAACTGGACGCCGCTGATTGGTCTCGGACTCCTTCTCGCAGTCTGGATAGCAGCGGCGACAGCCACCGACATCAGGCTCCGCCTGAAGAGCGGCAAGCCCCCTCGCGCCTTCTGGGGCATGCATCTGGCGCATATCGGCGTCGCGGTTTTCGTCATCGGCGTGACCCTGGTCAAGGGTTATGAAACAGAGAAGGACGTGCGCATGGCGCCGGGAGACACGGTCACCGTGGGCGGCTACAGCGTCCGCTTGCTCGGCGTGAAGGCCGCGATGGGACCGAACTACCAGGCCATGGTGGGTGAGCTCGAACTTTCCAGGGACGATCGCATGCTGCGCAAGATGAATCCCGAGAAGCGCAAGTATTTCTCCTCCGAGATGCCCATGACAGAGGCGGCGATAGACACAGGAATGTTTCGTGATGTCTATATCTCTCTGGGCGAACCCGTCGGCGAGAAGGATGGCAGCGGCGCCTGGAGCGTGCGCGTGCATCACAAGCCCTTTGTCGACTGGATCTGGGTCGGCTGTCTGTTGATGGCGCTGGGCGGACTGGTGGCTGCAAGCGACAGGCGTTACCGCCTCAAGGCGAAGGTCGTCGAAGGAGCCGCCTCATGAAGCGTTACCTGATTCCTCTCATCCTCTTTCTCGTGCTGGTGGGCTTCTTGGCCCGCGGCCTGGTGCTCGATCCTCACGAGGTGCCCTCGCCACTGGTGGGAAAGCCTGCACCCGCCTTCGAGCTGGCACAACTGGCACAGCCGCAACTGAAATTCTCCCCCGCAGAAATGCGCGGGAAAGTATGGCTGCTCAATGTCTGGGCCTCCTGGTGCGTCTCCTGCCGCGAGGAGCATCCGGTGCTGCTCGGACTTTCGAAAAGCGGCGCGGTGCCGCTCTATGGTCTGAACTACAAGGACCAGAGACAGGACGGCATGCGCTGGCTCGCCCAGTTCGGCGATCCCTACGCCTTGAGCGCCTTCGACGGCGACGGCCGCGTCGGCATAGACTACGGCGTCTATGGCGTGCCCGAGACCTATGTCATCGACAAGGCCGGGGTCATCCGCTACAAGCAGATCGGGCCGGTGACCGCGGAAGTTCTTGAGAAGAAGATATTGCCCAAGGTTAGGGAGTTGGAAGCGCTATGAAAAAAATTCTGACCTTACTGCTGCTCGTCCTTCTGACTTCCCTCTCGGTGGCCAAGGAGGCTGCGCCCATGGCCGAGGACGAAGCTGTGGAAAAACGCATGGTGGCGATCTCGGACGAGATGCGCTGCCTGGTTTGCCAGAACGAGTCCCTGTCCGGTTCCCACGCCGAACTGGCGCAGGATCTTCGTCGCGAAATCCGCACCATGATCAAGGCCGGCAAGACCGACCAGGAGATCAAGGACTTCATGGTGAACCGCTATGGCGACTTCGTGCTCTACCGACCGCCGATGAAGGCGACCACCTATCTGCTCTGGTTCGGTCCCTTCCTGCTCCTGATCATGGCCATTGGCGCGCTGTTCAACTATCTGCGCCGGCGCGGCAAGGGTCTGGTTGATGCAGCGCTCACCCCGGAAGAGCAGAAGCGCGCCGAAGCTTTACTGAAAGAGGCAGGTCGATGAATATTACTTTCCTGGCCATTGCGGCGCTGCTGTTCCTGGCCATGCTGGCTCTGCTGGCCCACCCGCTGCTGCGTCGTTCCGCGACAGTATCGGCGGCTTCGCGCCAGTCCCTGAATACGGCGATCTACAGCGACCAGTTGAGCGAGTTGGAGCGCGATCGCGCTGCGGGCAGCCTCTCTGAAGCCGACTACGAACAGTCGCGCTCGGAGTTGCAGCGCCGCCTGCTGCAGGATGCGAGCGAGACAGAGGCGGCGCCCTCAATTTCACCCTCGCGCCGGGGATGGCGAAGCGCTCTCGCTCTCGGGCTACTGCTGCCAGTCGCAGCAGCCTTGCTCTATGCCTGGCTTGGCAATCCGGCGGCGCTGCAAGAGCAAAAGCACGATGTCTCTGCCGCGCAGATCGAGCAGATGGTCGCCAAACTCGCCGCACGTCTCGAGCAGAATCCGGACGATATCCAGGGCTGGGCCATGCTTGCCCGTTCCTACAAGGCGATGCGTCGCTTCGAAGAATCGGAGAAGGCCTTCGCCCACGTCGGCTCTGCGATGGACAACGACCCGGTGTTGCTGACCGAATACGCCGACCTCCTGGCGGTGAAGGCAGGCGGCAAGCTCGAAGGCAGGCCGCTGGACCTGGTGGAAAAGGCGCTGAAAATCGATCCCGCCAACACCATGGCCTTGGCGCTTGCCGGCACGGCCGCTTTCGACAGAAGCGACTTCCCCGTGGCGTTGCAATATTGGGAGCGCCTGCAGAAGATTTTCCCGCCTGATTCCGATGATGCAAAGTCCATTGCCGCAGCCATTGCCGAGACCCGGGAAAAAATGGGCGGCAAGGCAAAGCTGGCAACCAAGGCCGAGGCCAAGCCAGCGGCAAAGGCCGGCACGACGGTCAGCGGCCGCGTGACCCTGGCGCCGGCCTTGGCTGCGAAGATGCAGCCAGCCGACACCCTGTTTGTCTTCGCCCGCGCGGTCGATGGCTCGCGTATTCCTCTGGCCGTGCTGCGCGTCCGCGCACAAGATCTGCCCTTGACCTTCACCCTCGACGATTCCATGGCCATGAATCCCGAGCTGAAAATCTCCGGCGCCAGCCAGGTGAAGATAGAAGCGCGCATCTCAAGGTCGGGCAATGCGATTCCCCAGAGCGGCGACCTTGCCGGCGAGAGCGTTGTGGTGAAGCCGGGAGCCAAAGATGTCAGTGTCGTGATCGAACGGTTATTGCCTTGACGGTCAGGTCGGCATGGCTGGGCCTGCTGCTTGGTTGTCTCATCATCCCGGCTGCCGCCGAGTCCCAGTCGGCAACCGCAGCGACGATCGCGGCGGCGGCCGACCTGCAGTTCGCCCTGCCGGAAATCGCAAAGGTCTTCGAACAAAATAGCGGCCGTCGTCTGCGCATATCCTTCGGATCTTCAGGCGTGTTCGCGCAGCAGATTGTTCAAGGCGCACCATTCGAACTGCTTCTCTCCGCCGATGAGAGCTATGCCGACCGGATTTTTTCCGCAGGCCGCGCAGATGACCGCGGAACGATTTATGCAACGGGAAGGATCGCTCTGTTCATTCCCAACGGTTCGTCGATCAAGGCGGATCGCGATCTCGCAGACCTCGGCGCCGCCGCGCGCGATGGGCGTCTGAAACGCCTTGCCATCGCCAACCCCGAGCATGCCCCTTATGGTCGCGCCGCGCGCGAGGCCTTGAGCCACGCCGGCATCTGGACCCTTGCCGAGCACAGGCTGGTTCTCGGCGAGAACGCAGCCCAGGCGGCGCAATTTGCCGCCACGGGAAGTGCGCAGGCAGGCATTCTGCCCCTGTCCCTGGCGCGCTCCGCGGAAATGATTGCGAAGGGCGCCTTCGTCACCATCCCCGAATCATGGCATGCACCGCTCAAGCAGCGCATGGTGCTGATCAAGGGTGCGGGTGAGACGGCGAGACAGTTCTACGCCTTCCTGCAACAAGCGCAGGCGAAGGAAATCCTCAGCCGCCACGGATTCGCTCCATGATGGATTGGGGCGCGCTCCTCCTCTCGCTCAAGCTGGCGCTGTTTACCACCCTGCTACTGGTGCCACTCGCCGTGCTCCTGGCGCGCCCCCTGGCCTGGTCGCGCTTTTCCGGCAAGGGTCTGCTCGAGTCGCTGGTGGCCCTGCCTCTGGTGCTGCCACCGACGGTTCTGGGCTACTATCTCCTGACCGCCTTCGCTGCCAGTTCTCCCCTCGGCCAGACCTACGCCGCCCTGACCGGACGCACCCTGGTGTTCAGTTTCGACGGACTCCTGGCGGCCTCCCTGATTTTCAATCTGCCTTTCGCTGTTCAACCGATACAGCGCGCCTTCGATGCCATCCCGCGCGCGGCGCGCGAGGCCGCCTGGTGCTGCGGCCTGTCCCATTGGCGCACGCTTTGGCGGGTCGAATTGCCCCTGGCCTGGCCCGGTGTGCTCTCGGCCATCGTGCTGACCTTCGCCCATACCCTGGGGGAATTCGGCGTCGTGCTCATGGTCGGCGGCAACATCTCGGAGGAGACGCGCACCGTGGCGATTTCCATCTTCGACCGGGTGCAGGCCTTCGACGAGCAAGGCGCGGCATGGATGTCGGCGCTCCTGGTGGCCATCTCCTTCGCCGCCATCAGCCTCTTCCATCTGCTCACCCGCCGCGTCGGCAAAAGCTATGGCTGAGGGTCTCTCAGTCACGCTCTCCCAGAGTTCGCCGATAGTCCTCGACTGCGCGCTCGAATGCGCACCGGGTGAACTCCTCGCCCTGGTCGGTCCCTCGGGCAGCGGCAAGACGACCGTGCTGCGTTCCATCGCCGGATTGAATCGGCCGAGCCAGGGGCGCATCAGCTGCGGCGCCGATACCTGGCTGGACACGCAGCAGGGCATAGACCTGGCGCCGCAAGTGCGCCGCGCCGGCATGGTGTTCCAGAGCTATTCTTTGCTGCCCCACCTTTCAGCACAGGAAAACGTCGCCCTGGCGCTCTTGGATTTGCCCAAGGGCGAGCGAATCAGGCAGGCGCAGGATTGGCTGGCGAGAGTCCATCTGCACGGACTGGAGGCGAGACATCCCGGAGAACTCTCGGGCGGCCAGCAGCAACGCGTCGCCATGGCCCGCGCCTTGGCGCGCGCCATCGGCAATGGCCCGGCCCCGGCCGTGCTGCTGTTAGACGAGCCCTTCTCGGCCGTAGACCAGGTGACGCGGCGCAAACTGCAGCAGGAACTGGCGCGGCTGCGCCGAGAACTGGCCATCCCCATCGTGCTGGTGACGCACGACCTGGATGAAGCGCGCATGCTGGCCGACCGCATGGTGCTTCTGCATCATGGCGTCAATCTGCAAAACGGTCCGCCCGAAGAAGTCATGAGCCGGCCGGCCAATGCCGCGGTCGCCCGCCTGATCGGGCAGACCAACCTGTTCGAGGGAGTCGTCGGCGGCAGGGGCGACGAGGGCGCGACATCTCTGGACTGGCTTGGCCTCTCCCTCGAGGTCGCGGCCGAAAGTGAATTCGCTCCGGGGACAAAAGTTTGCTGGGTGATCCCGCCCGAGGGCGTGCATCTGCACCGGCGCGGCCGGCCTTATCCGGGGGAGGGAAGCAATCGGGTCAGCGGCCGCATAGAGGACAGACTCGCCTTGGGCCCCTTCACCCATGTCACGCTGCGTCCCGCGCGTGGTGGTCCGCCGCTCGCCTTCTCACTGCCCAGCCACATTGCCCTACAGGATGCGATCGTCCCGGGAGCCGAGGCGACCGTCACCCTGCTGCCGCAAGCGATTCATCTGATGCCCGCTGAAGGGTAGGCCGGGCTTTAGCCCGACGACCGCAGGAAGTCCCTGCGGGACATGGGATTAATCGTTATCGTAGTAATAAGATTTCTGCGGCACTCTTGCTTCTGCATTGCGGCGCGAGGTTTCCATGTCTTGCGGCTTGTCCCACCAGAGAGCGCGGCCGCGCTGCTGTTCCTTGATTTCATCGGGGTGTTTTTCCAGCCACTCGCGCATGAACTTGGTGTGCTCAGATTCGTACATTAAATTTCTCCTGTGAAAACGGTTTACTCTTTTGCGCGCGTGATGCGCATCACTTCGGGAATGCGGCGCAGGCCGCGTATGATGCGTGCGAAATGCACCCGGTTGGCCACCTGAAGCGTGAAATTGAGGGTGGTGTAGAGTCCGGTCTCCTCGTCCATATTGACGTTCTGGATATCCGAGCCGCCGGCGGCGATCTCTGCCGCCACCTTGGCCAGCACGCCGCGGCGATTCTCGGCGACGATGCGGATGCCGACCTCGAAAAGTCGTTCGGTTGACGGTTCCCATTCGACATCCACCCAGTTGTCGCGTTCATGGTGTGTCTTGCCTACGCTGTGGCAGTCGTGGGTGTGCACGACCAGACCCTGACCCTTGCGGATGATGCCGACAATGGGATCCCCCGGGATGGGCCTGCAGCATTTTGCCAACTGCACGGCCACACCCTCGCTGCCGCGGATGATGATGGCGCCCTGCGGCTTGTGTTCGACCGGTGCCCCTCCCTCGGCTTCGCGCGCGGCGGCCAAGCGCCGTGCGACTATTGCGGCCATGCGCTTGCCAAGGCCGATATCCGTAAGCACATCGCGCCTGGACGTCTTGGCGGCGCGTTCGTGCAGGAAGCGCTCCCAGACGGAGCTTGATATGTCTGCCGGCTGCAGACCCTGACCGGCGAGTGCCTGGCCGAGCAGGCGTTCGCCCAGAGCCGCGGACTCTTCGTGCTGCTGGGTCTTGAGGAAATGGCGGATCTGCGCGCGCGCCTTGCCGCTCTTGACGTAGGAGAGCCAGGACGGGTTGGGGTTGGCGTGCGTCGCGGTGATGATCTCGATGCGGTCGCCATTGCGCAGTTCCGTGCGCAGCGGCATCAACTCGAAATTGATGCGGCAGGCGACGCAGCGGTTGCCGATGTCGGTATGCACGGCGTAAGCGAAGTCGACCGCGGTGGCGCCGCGCGCCAGACCGAGGATTTTCCCCTTGGGCGTGAACACATAGATTTCGCCGGGGAAGAGATCGACCTTGACGTGCTCGAGGAACTCGGCCGAGTCGCCCGAGGCGGACTGCAACTCGAGCAGCGACTGCAGCCATTTGTGGGTCTTCTGCTGCAACTCGGACAGGGCGTTCTCGTCCTTGTAGAGCCAGTGCGCGGCGACGCCGCTTTCCCCGATGTGGTGCATTTCGGCGGTGCGGATCTGCACTTCGACCGGCGTGCCATAGGGACCGATCAGGGTGGAGTGCAGCGATTGATAGCCATTGGCCTTGGGGATGGCGATATAGTCCTTGAACTTTCCCGGCACCGGCTTGTAGATGCTGTGCAGGGCGCCAAGCGCGAGGTAACAGGTCGGGACGTCCTTGACGATGACGCGGAAGCCGTAGATGTCCAGCACCTGCGAGAAGGAAAGATGCTTCTCTCGCATCTTGCGATAGATGCCGTAGAGATGCTTCTCGCGGCCCATCACCTCGGCCTCTATCCCGGCCTCGGGCAGGTGCCGGCGCAGCGCCTGCATGATCTTGCCCACCACCTCGCGCCTGTTGCCGCGCGCCCCCTTCACCGCCTTTTCGAGGACCCTATAGCGCAGGGGGTGCAGGTGGCGGAAGGAGAGCTCCTGCAATTCCCTGTATAGGGTGTTAAGCCCCAGCCGGCTGGCGATCGGGGCGTAAATGTCGAGCGTCTCGCGGGCGATGCGGCGGCGCTTTTCCCGGGGCACGGCGCCGAGGGTGCGCATGTTGTGGAGGCGGTCGGCGAGCTTGATGAGAATTACGCGCACATCGCGCGCCATCGCCAGCAGCATCTTGCGGAAGTTCTCCGCCTGCGCTTCCTCGTAGGATTGGTTCTCGATGCGGTCGAGCTTGGAGACGCCATCAACCAACTCGGCAGCCGATTTCCCGAACGTGTCGGAAATCTCCTGCTTGGTGATGGCGGTGTCTTCCATCACATCGTGCAGCAGGGCGGCGATCAGGGCCTGCGGATCGAGGTGCCAGTCGGCTAGGGTACCGGCGACGGCGAGCGGGTGCGAGACATAGGGGTCGCCGCTGGAGCGGAACTGGCCGCGATGAGCGGCATCGCTGAAGGCGTAGGCCGACTCGACGCGAGCGACCTCCTCGGGTTTGAGGTAAGCGGAAAGCTTGCTTCTGAAGCGCCCCAGATTATCCGCCAGATCGACCGGCGAATACGTCTGCGGGGCAATGACAGTGGCCTCGTCGGCGGCAGCGGGGGTGGCAACCGGCGTGACCATGGCGTCAACTCATCGAGAAATTATGCCTGGCCACGATTGAGAATTTCCAGGCCGACCAGGCCGGCAGAGATCTCGCGCAGCGCGACCACGGTTGCCTTGTCCCTGTCTGAGGGGATCTGCGGCGTGCCGCCCATGGTGATCTGGCGCGCGCGATTGGTGGCAACCAGAGTCATCTGGAAACGGTTGGGGATATGCTTCAAACAGTCTTCAATGGTGATGCGGGCCATGGCTTATTCCTGGAAAAGTGTCGTGAAGAGTTCAGGGTGACGAGCCTGCTGTTGCGCCAGGCGCAACCGGGAAGCGCGCACTGCCGCCAGGAGGTCGCCTAGAGCCTCCTGCAACTCGTTGTTGATTATAACGTATTCGAACTCGCCTACGTGGCGCATCTCGTCCTGGGCGGCGGCGAGCCGTCGCATAATCACCTCGGCGCTGTCGGAGCCGCGACCGCGCAGGCGCTTCTCCAGCACTGCCAAGGAGGGCGGCAGGATGAAAATGCCGACGGCGGCCGGGAACAGCCGGCGCACCTGTGCCGCTCCCTGCCAGTCGATTTCCAGCAGCATGTCCTGCCCGGACTGCATTTGGCTCTCGATCCAGACGCGCGAACTGCCGTAGTAATTGCCATGGACTTCTGCCCACTCGAGGAAATCGCCGCGCTCCTTCATGGCGAGGAAGTCCGCCACGGAGACGAAGTGGTATTCGCGCCCGTTCTCCTCTCCCGGCCGCGGCGCGCGCGTCGTATAAGAGACAGACAGGCGCACTTGCCTGTCCTGCTCGAGCAGAAGTCGCACCAGCGTGGTCTTGCCGGCGCCTGAGGGTGCTGCGACGATGAAGAGCGTTCCCGACATGCTCACTCCAGATTCTGGATCTGTTCGCGCATCTGCTCGATCAGCAGCTTCTGCTCAAGGGCGATGCCGCTGATGGCGCTTGAGACCGATTTCGACGCCAGGGTGTTGGCTTCGCGGTTCAACTCCTGCATCAGGAAATCGAGCCTTTTCCCGGCCGCGCCGCCTTTCCCGAGGACGCGTTCGACCTCGCCAAGATGCGCAGTCAGGCGCGTGAGTTCCTCTGCGACATCAATGCGCGTCGCATACAGGCCAAGCTCCTGCCTGATGCGCTCCTCGTCCTGGTTCGCCAGCGCCTCGCGCAGCTTGGCGGCGAGGCGCTCCTGATACTCTGCCAGCGCTACCGGCAAGAGCGGCGCAGCCTGGGTCAGGAGTTCGCGCATGCGGACGACGCGCTCTCCTATCATCTTTGCCAGTTTCGCTCCCTCGCGTTCGCGGGTGGCCAGAAATTCGTCGAGCGCCGTCGCAGCCAGCGCCATGAATTCGGCCTGCAGCGTCTCCTGCGGCAGTTCCTGGTCGGCCAGCACGCCCGGCCAGCGCAGCGCTTCTGCCACAGACAGCGGAGCGGCATGAGGCAGGATGGCGCGCACCGTCTCCTGCAATTTGGAGAGTTGCGCCAGCAAGGCCTCGTTGGGTGCCAGTTCGCGCGGTACGGCGGTGGAGGAGGTCAGGCTGGCGCGGCATTCGATCTTGCCGCGGCTGACGCGGGCGGAAATCAGCTCCCGCAGCGGCATCTCCAGAAAGCGCAGTTCTTCGGCGAGGCGGAAATTGATGTCAAAGTAGCGCGAATTGACACTTTTCAGTTCCAGATGGAGGATGGCGAGCCCGATGTCCCGAGAGACTGAGGCATAACCGGTCATGCTGTAGATCATTATGTTTAATGCGGCTTGACTAGGGCCGCTCCTAGCGCTGACAATTGACCTGTCAGTTTAACCTTCGCGCCATGTTGCCACAACAAATCAATCAGCCGCTGCCGTCAGGATTTCAACTCGAGGGCTATCGGATTGATCGCCAACTCTCGTTGGGCGGCTTCTCCATCGTCTACCTCGCCTATGATGAGGAAGGTGTGCCGGTCGCGATCAAGGAATACCTGCCACACGCCCTGTCGTTGCGCACCGCCGGCAACGTGACCCCAAAAATTCCCGAAGAGCATGTCGCCGCTTTCCGTCATGGCATGAAGTGTTTTTTCGAGGAAGGACGGGCGCTGGCCCACCTCAATCATCCCAATGTGGTGCGAGTGCTGAACTTCTTTCGCGCCAACGAGACGGTCTACCTGGTGATGCAGTACGAGCACGGACGTACCCTGCAGGAGCATATCAAGCTGCACAAGGGGCAACTGGGGGAGAACTTCGTGCGCAACGTTTTCGCGCGCCTCATGAATGGATTGCGCGAAGTCCATACGCGCAAGTTGCTGCATCTGGACATCAAGCCATCCAATATTTACCTGCGCAACGACGGCACGCCGGTTTTGCTCGACTTTGGCGCAGCCAGGCAGACAATGGCAGCCGATTCGGCGGTGTTAAAGCCGATGTATACGCCGGGCTTCGCCGCCCCCGAGCAATTCCACCACAGGGACGAACTCGGCCCTTGGACAGACATCTACGCCATAGGCGCCAGCATTTACGCCTGTCTTGCCGGTGTGACCCCGCAGTCGTCCGACCTGCGCCTGGACAGGGATACCCTGGTACCGGCGGCCAAGCGCTGGAGAAAAAAATATTCGCAACAACTCCTGGAGACCATAGACTGCTGCATGCTGCTCGATCATAGTGTGCGGCCGCAAAGCGTTTTCGTGTTGCAACGCAAGCTCAGCGAAAAGCACCATGTCATTCCCGGAGGTACAATTTTTGGAGCCATCCGCCGGCACCTGCATGACTTGATCCACTGAGCGCACTAACAGCCACTCGCCACTGCATAAGTGGCTGTAACTCACAAACAACCGTTCGCAACAGCCACTCGCCACTGCATAAGTGGCTGTAACTCACAAACAACCGTTCGCAACAGCCACTCGCCACTGCATAAGTGGCTGTAACTCACAAACAACCGTTCGCAACAGCCACTCGCCA
>CAIYYX010000078.1 GCA_903930535.1 uncultured Sterolibacterium sp.
AGCAGCACAAGCGCGTTCGCGCGCCGTGCGACCCGGTGCTCTGCTGTGGCCTTCCGCGCCAGGATCGTCAGGGATCGCCCAAGCTCAGGGGTCAGGAAATTGCCGCGAATCATGAAGCACATTAGAATCCTTCACGAATCACCATGCAAGCGCCGTTTTTCGCCCCCCGACGGAGTCGGGGTATATCTCCCAACGGGTTGTTGATAGACCGCTATCACCATCGACGGCTTGTTTCAACTTTTCTGGAACGATTGCCCGGCCAGTGCCCAGCCAAGCCCGCCCATTCATGTCCGGCATCTTCCCGCTACAACGTAAGCCCCGACTCCAGAACGCAATGGGTGACGCTCCCTGATGGTGTGGACGGCCCCCGGCGGCATCAAAGTGTGCCAGAATGAGGTCGTTGCTGATCTCAGACAAAGGAGACCGTCCGTGGAAAATATTACTCGAATTGGGATGGATACGTCGAAGCAAATTTTTCAGCTTCATGGTGTTGGCGCCGATGAAAAGGTTGTTTTGCGAAAGAAACTTCGGCGAAAGGACATGGTGACTTTCTTTGAAAAACTTCCACCAACGACGATCATTATCGAAGCCTGCGGTGCAAGCCACCATTGGGCAAGGCTACTGCAATCGATGGGACACACGGTCAAGTTGATTGCCCCCCAGCTGTCTAAGCCTTACGTCAAGCGTGGGAAGAACGATAGTGCCGACGCCGAAGCGCTTTGTGAAGCAGGGAGTCGCCCAACCATGCGCTTTGTTCCGGTCAAAACGGTTGAGCAGCAAGCAGCCCTAATGCTGGTCGGTGTTCGGGACCGACTCGTTCGTAATCGCACGCAGTTGGGCAACTCCATACGTGGTTATGCGGCAGAGTTCGGCCTTACCGCTGCGAAAGGAATCGCTCATCTTGCTACACTGCTCCAACGCATTCAAGCAGATGAGGGCCTGCCGAGTTTGGCCCGAGATATGTTTGCTTTTCAGGCAAACGAGTATACAGCACTTCAGGTACAAATAGATGATATTGAAGCTAAACTTATTGCGAGGCACAGAGCTGATGAATGCAGCCAACGACTTGACAAAATACCTGGGGTTGGGGCGATTGGGGCGACTCTCTTGATCATGAAAACACCAGAGCCTGAGCGATTCCGGTCGGGAAGACAGTTTGCAGCCTGGATTGGTTTGACGCCGAGGGATCATTCCACCGCGGGTAAAGTTAGGCTTGGCGGAATAACACGAGCGGGCGACGAGGGGTTGCGCTGCGCGCTGGTGGCGGGAGCTACCGCAGTTGTCCAGCATGCACTTCGAAGCGGCAAGGCATCGCCCTGGCTTGCCGATCTTCTCAGGCGCAAACCGCCAAAGCTGGCCGCAATCGCTCTCGCAAACAAAATAGCTCGCGTTGCCTGGAAGATGATGCGTACAGGCGAAAGTTATGTTATAAAGAATGAGCGGGTCAGCATCGCATCGGCAATATAGAGTATCCCCAGATACAAAGTGTCGTCTAATGTAACAGTGCCGCGCTGATTCCAGAACTTGCAGGATAATGAGCAGATGGTGCGATCAATCGATCCCTGACGTCAGAAACTCCGAAAGCCCCAGTGGCCTTCTATTAGGTCGCCTCCCTGTTTGGAACTCACGTCGCGGAAACCATCTTGGCCAGCGTTCATGTGCGAGCGCACCAACAGGCCGGACATATGGACGCAAGCGATCTGATCAAAACACTGCAAAAAATCTTGCGAGGAGGGGGCCGTCCACATATGG
>CAIYYX010000079.1 GCA_903930535.1 uncultured Sterolibacterium sp.
GCAATCTCCACCAGGACGCGTTCGTGATCGGACAGTTCTTCGGTGCTGGCGCGCAACACTCGGAGTACTGGGCGTTCGCCGGAAGGCAAGAGCTGAATCTCTAAGTTCGATGTCATGTCGAGATCCATAATTAGGTTCTCCTGTCCGCGCGTCATGGCCAGATAAACCTCGGCCAGGAGTTCGGCATCAAGCAACGCGCCGTGCAGCGTGCGCCCGGAGTTGTCGATGTCGTAACGCTCGCAAAGCGCGTTGAGTGAATTCTTTCGCCCCGGATGCAGTTCGCGCGCGAGCCTCAGGGTATCAATCACACCGGTGCAGATCTGGGCGAGCGGCTCTCGCCCCAGGAGCGCCAACTCGTTGTTGATGAAGCCGACGTCGAAGGAGGCATTGTGGATGACCAGTTCCGCGCCGCGCACATAGTCCTCGAAATCGGAGACGATTTCCGCGAACTTCGGCTTGTCCTGCAGGAACTCGCTGGTCAATCCATGCACTGCCTGGGCGCCGAGATCGATGGCCCGCTCCGGATTGAGATAACTGTGAAAGCGCCGCTGCGTCAGCTTGCGGCCGACGAGTTCGACGCAGCCGATCTCGATGACGCGATCGCCGAGCTTGAATTCCAGGCCGGTGGTTTCCGTGTCCAAAATGATTTGTCGCATATTCTCTAAGCCCTGATGCTTTCTATGCCCCGCCGCGCCAATTCGTCGGCGCGCTCGTTCTCGATATGGCCGGAATGGCCCCTGACCCAGAGCCATTGCACATGATGGCGGGCAGCCTCTTCGTCCAGCACGCGCCAGAGGTCGGCGTTCTTCACCGGTTGTCTGCTCGCGGTGCGCCAGCCGCGCTTCTTCCAGGCATGGATCCATTCACTGATACCCTTCTGCACATATTGCGAGTCGGTGTGCACGCGTGCCTGCACCGGCCGCTTCAGGGCGCGCAGCGCCTCGATCACCGCCATCAGTTCCATGCGGTTGTTGGTGGTGTCAGCCTCGCCGCCAAAAATCTCGCGTTCGACGCCGCCCTTCTTCTCGCTCACCCTAAGGATAGCGCCCCAGCCGCCAGGACCGGGGTTGCCGCTGCAGGCGCCGTCGGTAAAAATGTCCACAATTTCGTCGTCTTCAGTTGGTTTGTTCATGCTTGTTTCGCTGGGTTGCCGGTGAAAGTGCTTTTGCACCAGACGTCCTGTCGCTCCATGTCGGGGTGATGAGTTTCATGCCATGGATGCGCTTGACCGCCTGAATCATGTAGGTGGCGCCTGCGATAGGCCACCAGCGGTTGCCGGCGAGTTCCAGGAAGCGCCATTGCCGCAGCCACTTCTCCTGCGTCGCCGGCGGCGCATAGCAGCCGAAGCTGCCGGCCTGGGTTTCGAAGCCGAGCAGCGCGAACCAGTCCTTCAGGCGCGGCACACTGAGATACTGGCCGCGCCAGGGCGGCGTAGCTTCCGCACGGGAGAACTTGCGCCGCGCGCCCCACAGGCTGAAGGGGTTGAAGCCGGTGACGACGACATGGCCCTCGGGCACCAGAATGCGCGCCACCTCGCGCAATATCTGGTGCGGATTGATGGCGAATTCCAGCACATGGGGCAGCACCACGAGATCGATGCTGGCATTGGCAAAAGGCAGTAAATGCGGATCGGCGCGCACTTTGACATCGACGCCGCTGCTGTCGTCTGCGCGGAAGCGGAAAGGCATGCGGTTGGCGCGCAGGAAATCATGTTGCGGCAAACCGATCTGCAGGGCGTTGAAGCCGAAGATGTCCGCGACCAGGAGGTCATGCTTGCTCTGCTCCCAGTCAAGAACATATTGCCCTTGCGGTGTGGCGAGCCAGTCGTCGAATCCCTGAATTGACATCTTGCGCTAATTGGTGACAATAGTCCGCTATGGTTGATGATCTGGAAATTGTTCGGCTACACGCATTCAACGACAACTACATCTGGCTCTTGCGCCGGAACGATTCTGCGGTGGTCGTCGATCCGGGCGACGAAGCGCCGGTGCTGGCCTATCTCGAAGAACACCATCTCACCCTCTCCGCCATACTCGTTACCCATCATCACGGCGACCATATCGGCGGTATCGACGATCTTTTGGCCCACCCCGGCTTACACAGGGTGCCGGTGTTCGGCCCGGCCAGTGAAGCGATAGCGTCGGTCAGCAATCCACTCGTCGATGGTGACCGCGTCGAACTGCCGCAAATCGGCGCGTCTTTCGATGTGATCGCAGTGCCCGGCCACACGCGCGGACACATTGCTTATTATGGCCGAAACATCCACTCCTGTGGCGTCCTGTTCTGCGGCGACACGCTGTTCGCCTGCGGCTGCGGCCGCATCTTCGAAGGCACGCCGCAGCAGATGTGGCGCTCCCTTGCCCGCCTGGCCGAACTTCCCGGAGAAACGCGAGCCTATTGCGCGCATGAATATACCCAGGCCAACATCCGTTTTGCCCTCGCGGTGGAACCCGGCAACAAAGCCTTGCAGATTCGCGCCGAACAGGTGACGAGACTGCGCGCGGAAGACCAGGCGACCGTGCCCTCGCTGCTCTCTGATGAACTGGCGACCAATCCCTTCCTGCGCTGGGACGCGCCCGAGGTGATCGCGGCGGCCAGCCGTTACAGCGGGCAGACAGTCACCGAGGCCGAGCAAGTGTTTACAGCGATCCGCGAGTGGAAGAACAAGTTCTGATAAAATTGGCCGCTTGATAGATGCAGCCCGTAGACGGGTCCAAACACTTGCCCGCCACTCGCCCACTTCTTCCGTCGCTGCAACTGCATAGCCTGTTGCGCTGCCTGCTCCTCTGCGGCTTCGCTGTCCTCACTCTGGCAGCGCGCGCACAGACTGTCCCCGCCGCAATCGAAGGCGCGTTGCCGCCGGAATTTACCCTGAGCCAGGAGCCGCCGCAGGAAATCGTCGAGGATCTGCCCAACTTTCCCCCCATCGATCTCACGACAGAACCCGAAGACCTCTGGCAACGGGTGCGCAACGGCTTCGCGATGCCCAACCTGGACAGCCCCCTGGTGGTCGAGCGCGAGGCGTGGTACTTGAACCGGCCGGAGATGCTGAAAAGACTCCTGGCCAGCAGTCACCGCTACATCTATTACATCGTCCAGGAACTGGAGAAGCGCGGCATGCCCACCGAGTTGGCCCTCCTGCCTCTGGTGGAGAGCGCCTACAATCCCATGGCCTATTCACGCGCCCGCGCTTCCGGCCTCTGGCAGTTCATCCCCTCGACGGGAAAGAGCTACCGCCTGGAGCAAACCTGGTGGCTGGACCAGCGCCGCGACATCGTCGCCTCGACCGGCGCCGCCCTCGACTATCTGCAGACCATTTACGAGATGCATGGCGACTGGCAGCTCGCCCTGGCCTCTTACAACTGGGGCGAGCACGCCGTCGCCCGGGCCATCGCCAAGAATCAGGCAAAGGGGCTGCCCACCGACTACATCAGTCTGACCATGCCCGGCGAGACGCGCTACTACGTGCCGAAATTGCAGGCGATCAAGAACATCGTCGCCAACCCCAAGCTCTTTGGCCTCAACATTGATGCCCTGCCCAACAAGCCCTACTTCGATGCGGTCGGCAGGCCCGCCGACATGGACGTGACGCTCGCTGCCAAGCTCGCCGAGACGCCGCTGGCGGAATTCAAGGCATTGAACCCTTCATACAACCGCCCGGTGATGTTGGCAAAAAAGGGCAGCCCGCTGCTCCTGCCCGCGGACAAGGTGCAGATTTTTCTGGCCAACCTGGAAAGCTATGAGCAGCAGGAAAAGCCGCTCTCCAACTGGACCACCTACAAGATGAAGAAGGGCGAGAAGCTGGCCAGCGTCGCCGCCCGCGTCCACATGACCCTGATAGACCTCAGGCAGATCAACGGCATCACCAACCGCACGAAGATAGGGACAGGCACCACGCTTCTGGTTCCGGGAAAGGGAGCCAATCTTCAGGCCGTCAATCTGCCGCTGACCCCACGCGACCTGCCCAAGCAGAAGGCCGTCAAGGGCAAGAAGGGCAAGAAAGTCGCAGCCAAAACCAAGGTTGCCAAGAAGCCGGTCAAGGGGAAGAAGAAGGTCACCATTCCGGCGGGCAAGAAACACCAGGACTAGGTCGGGCTTTAGCCCGACCTACCACGATCCGCACAGTCCTACAAAAACAGCTGGCAGTGCACCCGCCGCGTCGCGGAGAGCTGCGACGCCTTTGGATATTCTCGCCTGCAGACATCCATCGCCCGCGGGCAGCGCGGATGGAAATGGCAGCCCGTAGGCGGATGCGACGAGGAAGGCATGTCGCCACTGAGCGGCGGCGCCTTATCCTTACCCTCCGTGGCCACGATGGAGGGAACCGCCGCCACCAATGCCAGCGTGTAGGGATGCTGCGGATTTCTCAGCACCTCGTCGACCGTGCCTTGCTCGACGATTCTCCCCAGATACATCACCGCCACCTCGTGCGCCAGGAAATCCACCACGGCGATGTTATGGGTGATGAACAGATAGGCCAGACCAAGGCGCTGCTGCAGGTCGCGCAGCAGGTTCAATATCTGCGCCTGCACGGAAACGTCCAGCGCACTGGTCGGCTCGTCGCAGATCAATAGGCGCGGCTCCACCGCCAGGGCGCGGGCAATGGCGATGCGCTGGCGCTGGCCGCCGGAGAACTCGTGCGGATAGCGCCCCGCCATGTCGGCATCGAGGCCGACGCTGGCCAGCAGGGTTGCGATCTTTTGCTTGTCTGCACCACCAGGAAGCAATGTGCGCATGCCCTCAGCGATGATCTCGCCGACCCGCAGGCGGGGATTCAACGAAGCGTATGGGTCCTGGAAAATCATCTGCATCGCGCCGCGCCAGGGCTTCAGCCCTGAGTTGGAAAGCGTGGTGAGCTCCTGACCCGAGAGCATCACGCTGCCGGAAGAGGAGCGCAAGAGTTGCAGGATGGCCTTGGCCACGGTGGTCTTGCCGCAGCCTGACTCGCCAACGAGCGCCAGCGTGCGGCCCTGCGCAAGCGCAAGCGTGACACCATCGACAGCCCGGACATGGCCGACGGTGCGCTTGAAAATGCCCTTCCTGATCGGGAAATGAAGCTTGAGTTCGCGGGTTTCCAGGAGCGGCGCATGGGAAGAAACGGGCTGCCGGATTTCCTCTAGTTGTTGCACTGCTATATTCTCCGCATCGGGGAAATGGCAGCGGACGCTATGACCTTCCCCTGCAACAACCCAGGGCGGCGCCTGCGAGCCACAGACTGACTTGGCAAAGCCGCATCGATCGGCGAAGCGGCAGCCTTTGAAAATGTTCGTCGGCGCAGGCACGCTGCCGGCGATGGTCTCAAGCAAGGATGTCCGCCGCGACATGTCAGGCAGGGCGGCGAAGAGCTTCTTCGAATAAGGATGGCGGGCCGAGGAAAAGAAGGCATCGCGCGGCGCCACTTCGACAAGTTGCCCCGCGTACATGACGCCGATGCGGTCAGCCATCTCGGCCACCACGCCCAGATCATGGCTGATCAAAAGCAGCGCCATGCCACGGCTCTTGCGCAAATCGTCGAGAAGATCCAGCACCTGCGCCTGTATGGTGACGTCGAGCGCCGTGGTCGGCTCGTCCGCGATCAAAAGTTTCGGCTCGCCGGCCAGCGCCATGGCGATCATGACACGCTGCTTCATGCCGCCGGAGAGCTGGAAGGGATACTCATCGAGCCGCCTTCCCGCATCTGGAATACCGACCGAGTCGAGGAGTTCCACGCCTAAGAGGCGAGCCGCCTCGCCCTTGACTCCCAGCACCTCGGCGATCTGTGCTCCGACGGTCATCACGGGATTCAAGCTGGTGGCCGGTTCCTGGAAAATCATCGCCATGCCGCCGCCGCGGACTTCGCGCATCTCCTGCTCGCTCATGGCCAGGAGTTCCCTGCCGGCGAAGCGCACGCTGCCGCCGGCAATCGAACCTGCCTCGGGCAGCAGGCGCAAGAGGGAGAGCGCGGTCATGGACTTGCCGCAGCCGGATTCGCCGAGCAGCGCGAATACCTCGCCTGCGGCGATGGAGAAGGACACGCCATCGACCGGACGCGCCAGTCCGCGTGGTGTCTGTATGGTCACCGCGAGATCCGTCACCGCCAACATCTCGCTCACGGACTCATCCTCGTTCTCGGGTCGAAGGCGTCGCGCACCACGTCCGCGAACAGGTTTGCTGCGAGCACCAGGGCGAACATGAAGGCGAAGGCGGCGGTCAGCGACCACCACACCACTGGCTCGCGCGCCAGTTCCAGACGCGCCGCATTGATCATGGTGCCGAAGCTGATGGTGGAAGGATCGACGCCGATGCCGACATAGGAGAGCACCGCCTCGGCCAGGACCAGCCCGGAGAAATCCATCACCACCGCGATCAGCACGATGTGCATGACGTTGGGCAGGATGTGGCGCAGCATGATGGCCAGGCGCGGGACGCCGAAGGCCAGTGCCGCCTGGACATATTCCAGTTCGCGCAGCTTCAGCGCCTCGCCGCGCAGCAGACGCGCAAGTCCCGTCCAGCTGGTCATCCCGAGTATCGCGCATAGCGCCAGGAGGCGCGCGTCCGCCCGCTCGGCGGCGGTGGCGAACCATTGCGGATGGGTGTCTATGACCACCTGCATCATCAACACCGCTGCGGCGATGAGCAGCACGCCGGGGATGGAGTTCAATGTCGTGTAGAGGTATTGCACCACGTCGTCAATCCAGCCCCCGGCATAGCCCGCGAGTATCCCCAGGAGCACCGCCGCCGGCAGCATGATGAGCGTGGTCAGCGTGCCTATCAGGAGGCCGGTGCGTATGCTTTTCAGCGTCAGATAGAACACGTCCTGCCCCACCTTGTCCGTGCCGAACACATGGTAGTGGGTCGAGAGCGCCAGGAGCGGAGCGAAGATCAGGAGCAACACTGCCAGCGTGGCCAGAACGGATTTCCTGCCGCGGCCGTCAGGCAACATGGCTCGCAGCAGCCAGGCCATGACAAGCCAGACGGCGAGGCCCAGCGCCGCGCCAATGAGACCCGTGACCAGCATGTCCTGCCCAGCTCCCGCGGTGTCCGCCCCGAGATGGGCGCCGCCATAAATCAGCCGCGGGTAATCGCGCACGATGCGCGCATCTGTGCCCGCCGCTGTGCCCCCATCTGTGCCCACTACAGCCTCCTCGATGGTCTCCTTGCTGAAGAGCCTGGTTGCGAGCGGCGCCGAATAGGTCTTCTCGGAATTGTTCTTCAGAGGGGCGGCCAGCGCGTCGAGCAACGAAAGCACCTCGACGCCGTAGTTCGCCGCGCTGATTGACACTCCGGTCTGCTGCGCGAGCCGCGGCCGGTAATGCACGGAGTCCAGCAGCCCGATCAGGAAGAAGGCGGCGAGCACGGTCAGCGCCGCCATGCCGTTCGCGCTGCCGGCGATGCGCCGCCACGAGGTCAGGATGTGTTCGCTCCTTCTCGCCATCACGGCGCCCGCGATGCAGACGGCGACGAGCAGCCAGAGCAGGATGTCGGACCAGAGCAGGACAGGAATGAAGGGCATCATTCCAGCCTCACCCTTGGGTCGACCAAGGTATAGGAAATGTCCGTGGCGATGAGCCCCACGATGTAGAGCAGCGAGCCGATGAACACCATGGCGCGAACCACGGCGAAATCCTGGGCGTTGATCGCCTCTATCGTATAGCTGCCCAGACCCGGGATGCCGAAGAAGGATTCGGTGAGCAGGCTGCCCATGAACAGCGAGGGAATCACGACCACGACGCCGGTGAGTATGGGAATCATGGCGTTGCCCAGAACATGGCGGAAGAGTACGGCGAGCTCGGAGAGGCCCTTGGCGCGCGCCGTGCGCACATAGTCGCGGTGGATCTCCTCAAGGAAAATGGTACGGTACCAGCGCGTGCTGGCACCAATGCCGCTGACGATGCCGATGACCACGGGCAGCACCAGAAACTTGGTCGCATCGAGGCCGCCGACATAGCCCGAGATCGGCACCAGATGCCAGGCCTTGCTCACCAGATATTGGCCGCCGATGATGTAGAAGAGGCTGGAGACCGACATCATCGCCACGCACAGCACGACGCCTGCGAAATCGAGATAGGTGGCGCGGAAGAAGACCAGGAGCAGGGCGAAGGACACCGTGACGAACAGGCCCAGCACGAACACCGGCAGAGCGATCGCCAGGGACGGCCCCATGCGGCCCTTGATCTCGCCCGCGATGTCGCGGCCGTCGTCGGCGCGGCCGAAGTCCCCGACGAACATGCGCAGCGACTTCTGGTAGAAAATGGTCTGGGATAACCGGCCCGCACCCGCGGCTTTTTCGTTCCACAAGAGCGGCTTGTCGTAGCCCCGCTCCACCTTCCACTTCTCTATCGCCTCGGGCGTCACGCGCTTGATGCCCAATTGCATGCGCGCCATGTCGTCCGGCGTATTGACCACGAAGAACAGCGCGAAGGTGATGAGATTCACCCCGACCAGGATAGGCAGGGCGTAGAGCAGGCGTCTGAGAATGTAGGCGAGCATCGAGTCGGGAGTTTAGCAGCAGATCGGGCCACCCCGTCATTCCCGCGCAGGCGGGAATCCAGCGCCTTTCCTTCAATACCCCAGGAACCCCCTTAACTCGCTTGTCACCAACCCCCGATCTGTCGTCTAATCCAGCCACACTTTCAAGCATCGCTGCAACAATGCCCGGCATCAGGATTCCAATCGCCAAGAACGCACCCTCCGTCGCCGTCATCGGCGGCGGCCCTGCCGGGCTCATGGCTGCGGAGGTCCTGATCAAGGGAGGAGTGAAGGTCGATCTCTATGACGCCATGCCTTCCGTCGGACGCAAGTTCCTGATGGCCGGCAAGGGCGGCATGAACCTCACCCACTCCGAACCTCAGGAAGCCTTCCTCTCGCGCTTCGGCGCACACCGCGGAAAAATAGCGCCGCTCATTGAAGCATTCGGACCCCAAGCCCTGCGCGAATGGGCCCGCGGCCTCGGCATAGAAACCATCGTCGGCAGCTCGGGTCGCGTCTTCCCGAAAGACATGAAGGCTGCGCCGCTCTTGCGCGCCTGGCTGCAGCGCCTGCGCGCAGCCGGTGTGCGCTTTCACATGCGCCATGCCTGGTGCGGCTGGGTTGATGAAGGCCGACTGCTCTTTGCGACGCCGGACGGCGAGCGCCGTGTTCATGCCGATGCGGTCGTCCTCGCTCTGGGCGGGGGCAGTTGGGGCAAACTCGGCTCCACAGGAAAATGGGTGCCGCTGCTGGAGGACCGCGGCGTCCCCATAGCCCCCCTGCGTCCGGCCAACTGCGGCTTCGACAGCGACTGGAGCCCACACTTTCGCACACGCTTCGCCGGGGAGCCGGTGAAATCCGTGGTCGCGAGCTTCACCGATGGAAGCGGCACCCTCTATCGCCAGCAGGGCGAATTCGTGGTCACCGCAACAGGCGTCGAGGGCAGCCTGATCTATGCGCTCTCGTCCCGTCTGCGCGACGAAATCGATCTCTTCAAAACGGCAACGCTCCATCTCGACCTCGCCCCCGACAAGGCACGCGCCCGCTTGGTCTCTGAACTGTCGAAGCCGCGTGGTTCCAAGTCGCTGGCCAACCACCTGCGCAGCCGCGCCGGCATAACCGGAGTCAAGGCAGGCCTGCTGCGGGAGGCGCTGCAGGCGGAAGAACTCACCGACCCCGCCCTCCTCGCCACGACGATCAAAGACCTGCCTCTCCGGCTGATCGCAGCTCGGCCGATCGACGAGGCGATCAGCACGGCCGGGGGCGTGACTTTCACGGCGCTCAATGAGAGGTCGATGATCCTTGCCCTGCCCGGCGTCTTCTGCGCCGGCGAGATGCTCGACTGGGAAGCCCCGACCGGCGGCTACCTGCTCACCACCTGCTTTGCCAGTGGCCGCCACGCAGGCCAAGGAACGCTGGCCTGGCTGGCAGCCTGATACCGCCGGGTAAACTTATAGCCCATCAATGCGCCATAAAGCGGTTCGCTGCCTATGCTTCTTCGCTTGGCTTGATCAGGTCGTGCTTCCGGTCGAGGAGCTTTGGCGTTTGCCCCGACCCGATACCTGGTTAAAGGCTTCTGCTTCATAATAGAACATGAGACTCAGGCAATCCGTCAATCCGGATCTGCGCGAAAAGCCGCGCGGCAAAGTTCAAGCGTCCGGCCTGTGGCAGACAATGAGCGGGTGCCGAACACGGCGCATCTTGAGGAGGAGTTATGGCTGGTCTGGAGTCACACTATTCTGCCCGCGACATCGAGGCGCGAATCCTGGCGGCCCTTCGCGCGGTCGGATTGAATCCCGAGCAACGCCTGTTGCCCGAGGCGCTGGCGGCGCTTGATCATTTCCACACGGGAGGACTGCGCGCCTCGCGCGAATTGATCAAGCTGGCGAAGATTCAGGCCGAAGATCGCGTTCTCGATATTGGCGCCGGGCTTGCCGGTCCCGCCCGCTTCCTCGCTTCCACGATTGGTTGCCGCGTCGACTGCCTCGAAATGTCGCCCGATTTCTGCGCCGGTGCGGCACTGCTCAACCGGCTGACCGGCCTTGACGACAAAATCCAGATGCACAGGGGCAGCGCCCTCAACCTGCCCTTCCCTGACGATTCCTTCGATGTCGTCTGGATGCAGAATGTCGGCATGAACATCGCGGACAAGCGCAAGCTCTACGCGGAGATTTACCGGGTCCTGAAGCCCGGCGGCCGCTACGCCTTCCAGGAGATGGCCGCAGGGAAAATGGCCACAAGCTATTTTCCGCTGCCGTGGGCAACCGACCCTGCCGACAGCTGCCTTGTCTCTGCCGAAGGGATGCGCGCTCTCCTCGACGAGAGCGGCTTCATGCTTGAGATCTTCGATGACACCAGCGACGTTCAGGTAACTGCAGCCGCAGTGAGCTCGCCTCCCCCGGCAGCCGCGAAGGCACAGTTGAGCCTCGGGGTATATGTCGACAATCTCGCGCAAAAGGCCGGGAACGCAAAGCGCAGCCTCGAGGAGGGCCAGATCCGGCTGGTCCGCGGGGTCTTCCTGGCGAAATGAGCTGCTGCCAGGCGCCGGGTTCACGGCCGGAAGTCCGCATGGACCATCATTGAATAGAACATCTCATCAGGGAGAGTCACCATGCAAATCGATGGCGCCTGTCATTGCGGCCGGGTCACATTCACGGCGGAAATCGACCCGGGGCGAGTCATAGTTTGTCACTGCACGGATTGCCAGGTTCTATCCGGTTCGGCGTTTCGCGTTGTCGTTGCCGCCCCGATCGAGAACCTCCTGCTTCGTGGCGAGACCAAGAGCTACATCAAGGTCGCCGCGAGTGGAAACAGGCGGGCGCAAGTGTTCTGCCCGGAGTGTGCAACGCCCCTGTTCGCCACCGCGCCAGAGAATGCAACCCAGGTTACCATCCGCTTAGGTTGCGTGAAGCAGCGCGCCGAACTCGTGCCGGCGGTGCAAATCTGGCAGCGCTCTTGCCTGCCCTGGCTACCAGAGCTTGGCGGCATCCCGGGCTCGCAGGAACAGCAAGGTTTCACGCCTGCGCAGCCGGATTCTCACCTTCGATAAGGAGGAAACAGTCCTGTCCATAAAGCTCGCAGGAAAATTCGGGACGGCCAGGTTGCCAAAGCGGGCGCCGTCACCGGCAAGCAGGCTCGGCATCAGGGCGTGCCTTACGCCCAAACCATCGTAGTGAGATAATGAGAAGAGGCTTTAGATGAAGTTGAAAGCGATGATCGCCGGTGCCTTGGGGCTCGGCGCCGTATTGACGCCGTTTGCCGCCGCCGAAGCGGCCGAAATCAGGGTGATCAGTTCCGTCGGCGTGAGGGCGGCGCTGGAACAACTGAAGCCGCAATTCGAGCGCATGACAGCGCACAAGCTCACGATCACGTTTGGCAGCGCCATCCCGCTCAAAAGGCAGATCGACGCCGGAGAGGCGTTCGACGTGGTGATTCTGACCCCCGTCATGATCGATGACCTGATCAAGCAAGGCAAAATCTCGCCAGGCTCGCAAAGCATCGTCGCCAAGGTCGGCATGGGCGTGGCCGGTCGCGCCGGCATGCCCAGGCCGGACATCAGCACGGCCGATGGGTTCAAGCGCACTCTGGTCAACGCGAAGTCGATTGTCCATTCCAAGGAAGGTCAAAGCGGCACTTATATGGCAGGCCTCATCGAGAGGCTGGGTCTGGCCGAGCAGATGAAACCCAAGACGGTGATCGAAACGCGTTCAGGTCATACCGCCATCGCTGTCGTCGAGGGCAAGGCTGAATTGGGCTTCAGCCTGATCAGTGAAATCCTGCCCGTCTCCGGCGCCGAGTATATCGGCCCGCTGCCGGCGGAGTTGCAGGACTATGTGGTGTTCACGGCAGGTATTTCGCCCGGCGCCAAGGATGTGCAGGCCGCCAAGGCGTTCATCAGGTTCTTCTCGGCGCCCCAGGCATTGCCTATCCTCAAATCGACAGGCATGGAGCCGGGCTGAGGCAGGCGCGCCTGGGCGACCGGCGTTACACTGGGGCCCAATGACAATCTGCCTTAAATACCTTGTGTACTTCTTGTCGCTACACTCTCCCAAATCAACCTCACATCGCCATGGAATCCAGAAAACTCAAGGTGGGTCAGCCGATTACACCGGCCGAGTTCGAAGAACTCACGGACGAGCAACTTGTGCGTCTCCTCCCGCGCGCCTACCGCGAGTTCTTTCCCGGAAAGGACTTCTGTGCGGATGGCCATTTCTACCTTCACGATGGCAACGCCTGGAGCTTCTACAAGGCGGGGTTTCTCGACGAGTAGAATCAGAAGCAGACAATCAGTGCGCGCTCAAGACAAATCAAACTCAAGGGGGAAGCAGCGATGGCAGCATACCTGGTCGCAAATGTAGACATCTTCGACAACGTCGGCTACGAAGAATACCGGCAGAAGGTCCCCGCCACGATCGCCGCATACGGAGGCCGCTACCTCGCGCGCGGCGGCATCACGGAAGTGCTTGAGGGCACGGCGCTGCCGGGGCGATGCGTGCTTCTTGAGTTTCCCAGCATGGCCCGACTCAAGGCCTGGTGGGACTCGCCCGAGTACAAGCCCCTGCGGGAAATTCGCGAACGCTCGGCAAAGACCTATCTTTTCGTCACCGAAGGGATCTGAACCCATATCCAGCACGCGAGGAATCCCATGCTCACACCGGAATACTTCAACAAGTTCGGCGCCGAGAACCTGCCGGGTCACCTCGGCATATTCATCACCCACGTGAGCGCCTCCGAGGTGCGCTCCGAACTGCCTTTGCACAAGTCGCTGATGGCGCCCAACGGCTTCCTCCATGCCGGCGCCGTGATCACCCTGGCCGACACTTCCGCCGGCTACGGCTGTGTCGCCCACCTGCCCGAAGGCGCGACGGGTTTCACCACCATCGAACTCAAATCCAATCACCTCGGCACGGCTCGCGAAGGTACCATCGCCTGCACGGCCAAGGCGGCGCACCTTGGCAGGACCACCCAGGTGTGGGACGCTGTGGTGACGCACAAAGACTCAGGCAAGACCCTCGCCCTCTTCCGCTGCACACAGATGATTCTCTATGCGAAAGCGGGCGCCTGATAAAGCGACCACGAGTTCAAGCTGCGGTATAAAAATACTGCACGATGTACTCGGCCGTTCAGCAGCAATACTATCAAGAGGTCTGCCTCCCCGAAAAAATGCGGTTTGGCCGCGCGCCGACAATCCTGGACTGCGCGAGCTTCCTCCCGCAGGGACGCGATAGCGATCTGGCCCCCATAATCATGGGCGGTGCAGATCAGGCATCCGATGTTATGATTTAGCAAACCCCTGTCGGGAGAATGCAATGAAGCTTGGAATTGTCGTTTCTTCGAATGATCCGGAAACGGTCTGGAACGCCTTTCGGCTCGGTGTCTTCGCCTTGCAGGATGGCGATCACGTGAGCGCATTTCTCCTGGGCAAGGGTGTCGAGGCGGAGTCGCTCGATAGCGATAGTTTCAAGGTGACTGCCCAGATGAAGGCCTTCATCAAATCGGGCGGAGTGATTCTTGCCTGCGGCACCTGCCTGAAAACCCGGCATTTGGAAGGCACCCAGATTTGTCCCGTCTCTACCATGGCCGCCCTGTACGACCTCATCAACGAGGCGGACAAGGTGCTTTCCTTTTGATCATGGCTGCGAATATCGCCGTCGCCCTCGTCGCACTGTTGCATCTCTATTTTTTGGTGCTGGAGATGTTCTTCTGGGACAAACCCCTGGGCTTGCGTAGCTTCGGCTTGACCCCCGAGTTCGCCAAGGCGTCGAAAGTTCTCGCCGCGAATCAGGGCCTGTACAACGGTTTCCTGGCTGCCGGACTCGTCTGGGGGATCTACCTGGGTGCAGCAGGAAACCCGGTCAAGCTGTTCTTTCTCGGCTGCGTGGTCGCAGCCGGCCTATTCGGTGCATTGACTGCGAGTCGCAAGATCCTTTGGCTGCAGGCGTTTCCCGGGGTCGTGGCCATCGCTCTGGTTGCCACTTCCTGAAGCAGAGAGGCAGAGCAATGTACATCCCCCCGCATTTCGAGGAAGCCCGTGTCGAGGTCATGCACGAGTTGATCCGGGCACGCCCTTTTGCCACGCTCGTCACCCTGTCGGCTTCCGGCTTGAATGCAAACCACATTCCCTTGCATCTCTCGCTGGAAGCAGGGTCGCTTGGCATCCTTCGCGGCCATGTGGCGCGTGCCAATCCGGTGTGGCAGGATCTGCTTGCCGGCACCGACGCGCTGGCCATTTTCCAGGGCCCGGACAGCTACGTCACCCCCTCCTGGTATCCGACCAAACGCCAGGACGGCAAGGTTCTGCCAACCTGGAATTACGCGGTGGTCCATGCCAGCGGCCCGCTTCGCGTCTTCGACGACCCCGTTTGGCTCAGGGCCCAGCTCGAGATTCTGACGACGCAACATGAAGCCTCGCGCAGCGAGCCCTGGGCCGTATCCGACGCTCCCCCCAAGTTCACGGAAAGCCGCATCGGCGCCATTGTCGGCATCGAGATCAGTATCGGCAAGCTCACCGGGAAATGGAAGTTGAGCCAGAATCAGGCGGCACAGAATCGCGCCGGCGTCGTTCTCGGGCTCAAGGAGAAAGGCGATGCGGATGCCCTGGAGATGGCTGCCCTGATCGAGTCGAACAGCGAGAAATGAAGAAGAGATCCTATCCCCTGGCCAAGGTCTATGGCCTGCTTGAGCCGGGGCCGGTGACCCTGGTGACGACCGCGCGCGCTGGGCGGACGAACATCATGACGATGTCCTGGCACACCATGATGGAATTCGAACCACCCCTCGTTGGCTGCGTGATCAGCAACAGGAACTACTCTTTCAGCCTCTTGAAAGCAACGAAGGAATGCGTGATCAACATCCCGACAGTGGAACTGGCGGAAAAAGTCGTGAATCTGGGCAATACTTCCGGGCGCAAGATAGACAAGTTCGAAACATTCGGCCTCACTCCGGCACCCGCCTCGCACGTCGAAGCGCCGCTGATAGCCGAGTGCTATGCCAATCTTGAGTGCCGTATCGTTGACAGCAGGCTGGTGAGCCAGTACAACTTTTTCATCCTTGAGGTTGTGAAGGCCTGGATAGATCCGGCAAGAAAGAATCCGCAGACGATCCATCATCTCGGCAAGGGCGAATTCGCGGTCGCCGGCGAGACGATCAAGCTAACTTCGAAAATGAAATAGGGAATTCAATAATGGAAAACACCGCGACCGCCTACGACCCCGTCGCCAAGACCCTGCACTGGCTGATGTTCCTGCTGCTGCTGGCGCAATTCATCGTCGCCTTCATCATGCCCGAGATCAAGCGCGGTGTCGTTCCGGAAACCTACATCAAGCTGCACCTTTCCTTCGGCATCGTGATCCTGCTGGTGATCGTCTTGAGGCTGCTTTGGCGTCTTAACCGTCCCGTACCGCCAGCCGACGACAGCCTGCCCCCGAGGCAGCAGAAGGCGGCCAGGGCAATGCACTGGATTTTCTATTTTCTGCTCCTGGTTCTACCCTTCATGGGCTGGGCCGCGGCATCGGCCCGCGACTGGGAGATCATTCCATTCGGAATAATGACCCTGCCCTATCTCCTGCCGGCCGGGACCAAGATCGGCCATCTCATCGGCGATGTTCACGCCGTTCTCTCCTGGTCGCTGCTGGGGCTGATTGGCCTCCATATCGCGCTCGCGCTCTACCATTACTTCATCGTGCGCGATCGCGTCCTGCAGAGAATGCTTCCCGGCGGCGGAGAATGAGTCAGAGCCTGGGCGTATTTCCTGATGCGTAGGTTTTTTCGCGCTGTTGCTGGCAAACCAGGCAGCGCTTGGCCGTGGGATAGGCGGTCAGTCGCGCAAAGCTAATGTCGTCTTTGCAGTCCATGCAGATCCCAAAACTGCCATCCTTGATTCTCGACTTGGCCGCATCGATGTCGCGGACCTCCTGGATATGTCTGTCTATGATCGCGAGATTGAGATCGGCCAGGCAATGGCCCACGGATTCGTCGCCGGCATCGGTGGGAATGCGACCAACCAATTCGACATACTGCTGGTTTTCGCTCTTTTCCAATTCATCACGAACCCCGTCCAGCACCAGTTTCAAACGCTTTTCCAGCATCTTCCCCAGGGTCGGGATCTGGCTTCCATTGCGCGCAGCCATAGCTTTCTCCTCGCTAGCCGTGCGGAGACATCAGCGCCTGGCGAGCAACACGCCGATGACCGTGCCGACCGCGGCGCCGATCGCTGCGGCCATACCCGAGGTTTTCCAGGGATTTTCGTGGGCGTAGCTGTCGATGTCGCGCCGCGCCTGCCGGGCACGACTTTCGAGCACCAACTCCATCTCCGCGACCGCAGTTTTCGCGCGCCCGACAGCTGCTTCGAGCTTCGGCCTGGCGCTTGCGATTTTCTCTTTTGACTCGTTCGCGACCGCCTTCAGCAATTCCTCAGTATCTGAAAGGACGATTTTGACTTCGCCTATCAACCTGTCTCTGGGGTCGTCGAAATATGCCATGATATTCTCCAATGTCATTAGTGACGACTTTCAAGATAGTCCTTTCAGAAGGCTCGTGTTTGACCCAGATCAAACCAACAGTTATGCCAACGGATTGAAGTGCTCGACCATGGGTGGGCCGGCGAAAAATGGGCCGACGATTGCCCGCCACTCCAGGAAGGCAGGCGATCCCCTGAAGTCCGCGGTATGGTTTTCCAGCGTTGCCCATGAGATCTGGAGGACATAGCGCTCCGGGGATTCAATCCCCTTGAATACCTTGTAGCCCTGAAAGCCTTTTGCTTTCGAGATGACGGTCTCGACACCTGTTCTGATGGCCGCATCGAATGCGTCCTGGCTGCCCGGTTTGATGCGAATTTCCGCTATTTCGAGAATCATGATTGCCCTTTAGGTTTGGATGTTGATTGAGGCTCGCATTTCTGAGGCACCGACATTATCCCCCGAATCATTGGAGCCGATTCTACGGACTCGCGCCGGAAAGGGTCGACTTCGCCGCCCCACTTTGAGATCATCAGTCATTGTTCGTCGCAGCCAAGGAAAGGTTCTGTCCATGCTTGAGAGTTCGATAATCAGTTGCGCCGTCACTGGCGGCGGCGAGACGCACAAGATCAATCCCGCCGTGCCTGTGACGCCCAAGGCGATCGCCGAGGAAGCCGTCTCGGCGGCCCTGGCGGGTGCGGCAATCGTCCACATCCACGTGCGCGACCCAGGCAGCGGCAGCGGCAGCATGTCCCTGGAACTCTATCGCGAAACGGTTGATCGCATCCGCGACTCGGGTTCCGATGTCATCATCAACCTCACCACAGGGCCCGGCGCGAGGTTCTTTCCCAGCCCTGATAACCCCAGGCATGCCGCGCAAGGCAGCACGCTGAGCTCACCCGAGGCGAGAGTGGAACATGTTCTTGAACTCAGGCCCGAGATATGTTCCTTGGATATCGCCACCTTGAACTATGGCGCGAACGCCATGATCAATGTTCCCGCGCATCTGACGCGCATGGCGGAACTCGTCCAGGCTGTCGGGGTGAAGCTGGAGCTTGAGGTCTTCGAACTCGGCCACATCCGGCTTGCCCGCGACATGATAGAAAATGGCCGGATCACCGGCACCCCCCTCTTCCAGATATGTCTTGGCATCCCCTGGGGTGCTCCTGCAGATGCGGAAACCATGCTGGCCATGCGCAATTGTCTGCCGCCGGGCAGCGCCTGGGCCGCGTTCGGCATTTCCCGCATGCAGTTTCCTTCGGTCGCCCTGGCAACCATCCTGGGCGGACATGTCCGGGTCGGACTGGAAGACAACCTGTACCTGGCTCGCGGTCAATTGGCCAACGGCAATGCCGTTCTCGTCGAGCGCGCCGTGAACATCGTCGAATCTCTTGGCGGGGCAGTCGCCAAGCCGTCTGAGGCACGCCGTATTCTAGGTTTGTGACCCCAGCAGCGAGTCAACCACCCTGCTCTTGAAGTCACGCCAGTGCCACCCTCCCTTCGCGACATGCCTCTGGTTGATTTCCAGCTCGATGCCGAGGTATACGTTTCCCTCAAACCGCGGGCGAAGGTGCGCGGTGAAGCCGTCCGACTTGCCGGCGTAGGGATAGTTGCGGCGTATCTTTAGTTCAGGCGCAGGTGCCTTGAGGGAGGCTTGCCAGCGGCGGCAAAACTCAAGCTCCAAGGGGCGGGCCGGGTCGTAGAGCAGGCCGATTTCGGCGTCGCGAACCTGACCGTCCAACACCGGCGTGA
>CAIYYX010000080.1 GCA_903930535.1 uncultured Sterolibacterium sp.
ACCGCTTCCAACGCCTGCGTGCCGCCGGTGGAAGTGCCGATGGCGACCACTCTGTCGGTGGTATTGGCCATGGCCCGGGTGCTCGAAGCCTGCGCCGCGAGCATGGCGTCGGCGGAAAGCTTGGGGGCAGGCATCGAGGGCAAGGCGGCAGAGGAGATCACCCGGCGCATATTGGCGCGCGCGGCGGCACGCACCGCCGACACCAGATCGTTGCCGGCATCCTGGAGGAATTGTTTCACCCCCATCTTCGGCTTGGTGATGATGGCCAGGGCACCCGCGGCCAGGGCATCCATGGTTGCGCTGGCGCCCGCTTCGGCGAGCGAGGAGCAGACGATGGTCGGCGTCGGGTGTTCGGACATGATCTTCCTGAGGACAGTCAGGCCATCCATGCGCGGCATTTCGATGTCTATCACCAGCACGTCGGGCCACTGGGTCTTCATCTTGTCCAGCGCGTAGAGCGGGTCGGCGGCCACGCCGATGACCTCGATGTCCGATTCCTTCTCCAGGGTCTCCCGATTCACCTGGCGCACGACGGCGGAGTCGTCGACTATCATCACTTTGATTCTTTCAGCCATGTATCGACTCTTTCCTCGGAAAGGGGGATAGGGGGTTAGCTGTACTCATGGCGGCAACCGGTAGATGGTGGGTTTGACACTGACCAGCGTATCGGTCAGGCCGTTCAGGCTTTCCGAATGGCCGACGATGAAATAGCCGCCCGGGTGCAATTGCTCGACCAGGCGGCTGACCACCTGACGCTTGGTCTCCGCGTCGAAGTAGATCATGACATTGCGCAGGAAAATCACGTGGAACTTGCCCAGCGCGGGCAATTTCCGGTTCAGATTCACCTGCTGAAAGTGCGTGTGGCGCTTGATTTCGGGCGCGATCATGAAACCGCCCTCCTGGCTGCGCACCCCCTTCAGGCAGTACTTGCGCAGGTAGGACTGGGGCAGGCCGCGCGTGCGGTCGAGCCAGTACAGGCCGCGCTCTGCGGTGGCGAGCACCGCCGTGGAAATGTCCGAGCCGGTCACGGTCCAAGACGCCTCCAGCCCGAGAGTCTCGGCCAGCACGAAGGAGATGGTGTAGATTTCCTCGCCCGTCGAAGAGGCTGCGGACCAGACGTTGAACGGGCTTCCCGCGGGATGTCCGGCGAGTATGGTCTTGGTGAGATACTCGAAGTGCGCCTCTTCGCGGAAGAAATAGGTCTCGTTGGTGGTGAGCAGATCCACCATGGTCTGCAGTTCGTCTTCGGCATTGCCGCCGGCGAGCAGGCGGTAATAATCGCCGAAGCTCGTCAGCTTGAAATGCTTCAGCCTGCGTCCGAGGCGCCCGACGAGAAGCACTTTCTTCGTGTCGGCCAGACTGATCCCGGCGATCTTGTAGATCAGCTTCTGGAACTGGGCGAACTCGGCGTTGCTGATCTCGGGGTGTTCAATAGCGGCCATGGCGGATGTGTTGTGCTGGGAGTCTCGGGCAGGGCGTGGCTGATCCATGACGGAGATGGTCGCAGGGTGACTGGCTCTTGTGTATCCGCAAAGTACGCGGCAAACTGCGGAATCTACGTAGGCGCGTGTATCGGGCATTCTATGTGAAAATACGCCTGATGCAAGTTCGCAGTGGAACTGCGTTGTCACGGGTCTTTCGCACCACGGAAAAAATCATGATGTTTCATGCTGCGTCGCCGGATCAGAAAAACCTTCTGCCTTTGGCCAGAGCCTGGCGCTGGCTTGGCGCACTGACGGGGATTTATCTGCTTCTCTGGCTGCTGCCAAGCAGCCTGGACTTCGGCAGCCTGCATTACCTGCCGCTGCATACCGGCATGGAGTTCCTCGCCATCCTCATTGCCATGATGGTCTTCGGGATCGCCTGGCACGGCCATTCCGCGGAGCGTCCAGGCAATATCGTCGTGCTCGGCGTCATCCTGTTTTGCGTAGCGCTGCTCGATTACGGCCACCAGCTGACCTTCTTCGGCATGCCCGATTTTGTCAGCCCAGGCAGCCCGCAAAAGGCCATCGTTTTCTGGTTTGCGGCGCGTTATCCGGCCACCATCGGCATGCTCATCATCGCCCTGCGCCCCTGGGACCCGCTCGCTAGCATCGGGCTTCGCTATCGGCTGCTCGCGGCCGGGGTGGTGTATGTCGCAGGCGTCTACTGGCTGGTGTTGTTTCGCCCCGGACTGCTGCCGGATTTCTTCATTCCCGGCAAGGGCCTCACGGGGCTCAAGGTCAGCCTGGAATATCTGCTGGTTGCCCTCAATGTGACGGCAGCCTTGCTGTTTTACCGGCAGACGAGACGCGGCGCAGAATTCGATGCCGGATCCCTGTTTGCGGCCGCCGCCATCATGGGGCTCTCGGAGCTGTGCTTCACGCTTTACTCCTCGGTGAGCGACGTTTTCAATTTCGTCGGGCATGTTTTCAAAATCATCGCCTACTTTTTCATTTACCGCGCAGTCTTCATCGCCGGCGTGCACCATCCTTTCATTGCCTTGTCCGATGCCCTGCGCAAGGAGAAGTTGCTGACCGATGAACTGCACACAGTAGCGGACACCCTCGACACGCTCAACGAGGCGGTGATGGAAATCGCCACCGACGGCCGTATCGCGCGCGCCAACCAGGGATGGTGGCGGCTCGTCTCCGACCGTCCCCATTCCCGCACCCATTTTCTCGATTATGTCCGCGACCAGGACCGCGCCGCCCTGGAGGTAGAGTTGGCGCGCCTGCAAGACGGAACGGTCAGGGAAATCGTGTCCCGGTTTCGCTTGCAGGGCAGTGATGCGGATGTCAAATGGCTGCAATGCCGTTTCCTCAGCATGCGCAATGCAGAGGGTGCCAGCCTCGGTGTCCGCGGCCTGGTGAGCGACGTCACCGCGCAAAAACAGACCGAGGACAGTTTGCGCAGACTCTCCCTCGTGGTCGAGCAAACCCCAAACTGTGTCGTCATCACGGACCTCGACGCAAACATCGAGTATGTCAATCAGGCCTTCGTCGACACGACCGGCTTCAGCCGCGAGGAAGTCATCGGCAGGAATCCGCGCCTGCTCCATTCCGGCAAGACGCCGAAAGCCACTTATGTCGACATGTGGGCAGCCCTTTCCCGCGGCGATATATGGCGCGGCGAATTCTTTAACATCAGGAAGGATGGCCGCGAATACATCGAGTCTGCCCTGATGACGCCGATGCGCCAGGCTGACGGGCGCATCAGCAGCTATCTGGCGATCAAGGTAGACATCACCGAGACCGTCAAAAATCTGCAAGAACTGAAGTCTCATCGCCATCATCTGGAAGAACTGGTACACATCCGCACCCTCGAACTGGCCCAGGCCCGGGATGCCGCATTGGCCGCCAACCGGGCCAAGAGTACGTTTCTGTCGAATATGAGCCATGAAATCCGTACCCCGATGAATGCCATCATCGGCTTGACCCGCGCCTTGCTAAGGAAAATCGAGGCGCCGGAAGCACAAGGGCAACTCGTCAAGATCGATGAAGCCGCGCAGCATCTGCTCGCCATCATCAATAACATCCTCGACCTGTCCAGAATCGAGGCGAACAAGCTCACCTTGGAACACGCCAACTTCGCCTTGACGGAGGTGATAGCGCACACCCTCTCTCTGGTGAGCGAGCAGGCTGCGAGCAAGGGTTTGAGTCTTGCCTTCGAGATCGACCCGGCCGTGCCACTGAGACTCAGCGGCGACGCAATGCGGCTGGAGCAGATTCTGTTGAACCTGGTCAGCAATGCCATCAAGTTTTCCAAGAAGGGGGAAGTCGCGATTCGTGCCCGCGTAGACGAGAGCGACATTGACGGCGTGCTGTTGCGCATCGAGGTGGAGGATCAGGGCATCGGCCTGACGCCTGAGCAACATTCGAGGCTGTTCCAGCCCTTTACCCAGGCCGACGATTCGATCACCCGACGCTACGGCGGCTCCGGACTGGGCCTGGCCATATCCCGCAATCTGGCCACCCTGATGGGCGGCGCCTTGGGCGTGAGCAGCGAACCCGGCGTCGGCAGCACCTTCTGGATCACCGCCCGCTTCGGCGCGGCCGCTGCAGGCGCGGCGCTGGCCGACGGCAGAGCGGCAGCCTCCCCGGCGCCGATCCCATCCCAAGCCTACCGGGGACTGCGACTCTTGCTGGCGGAAGACGATCCGGTCAATCAGGAAGTGGCCCTGGATTTGCTGGCGGAAACCGGCCTGATCGTCGATGTCGTAGACAACGGCCAGCAGGCCGTGGAGCGGGTGCGCGATGGCAACTACGCGCTGGTCTTGATGGATGTGCAGATGCCGTTGATGGATGGCCTGGCAGCGACGCAAGCCATCCGCAAACTGCCCGGCAAGGAGACACTCCCCATCCTGGCCATGACCGCCAATGCCTTCGCCGAGGACAGGCAGCGCTGCCTCGAAGCCGGCATGAGCGACCATATCGGCAAGCCGGTGACGCCCGACCTGCTCTATGCGGCATTGCAGCGCTGGCTGTCTCTTCCCGCAAAGCCGGCAGCAGCGGTTGCCCCCGAGCAGCCGGATGAGGCAAGGCTGCGCAGCGCGCTCGAGGCCATCGCGGGTCTGGATGTCGCGGACGGAATGAACAGGGTGCGCGGCAGGCTGAGCGTCTACACGCGCTTGTTACAACTCTTTGCCCGCGAGCATGCCGACGATTCGGCCTTGTTGCGCGCCCATCTTGCCAAGGGCGAGAGGGAGCAGGCCGAGGCGTTGATGCATACGCAGAAGGGTGCGGCGGCGACGCTGGGTGCGACGGCGCTGGCGCGCTGCGCCCTCGATCTGGAACGATCGCTGAAGGAAGCGGCTTCGCCGGGCGAGATCGAGGACCGGGTGAAGGCCTCCGAGGCCGCACTGACATCGCTGCTGGAGGGCATACGGGTGGGGTTGCAAGGCCAACAGGTATAATGCCTCACGATGTACTACTTATAGCATAATCAGCGAAACCACCCATTGTCATGAGAGGGATTTGGCTTTCCGATGAGCGCCAAACAAACTGAACGGACGCCGCACGCGGGCGCGTCGGCAGTTGCCAGTCCACGGGTCTATCTGATAGACGACGACCCGGTGATCACCTATTTGCTGGTCGACCTGGTCGAATCCGTGAATCTTCCCTATGCGGTATTCACCAACGCGGCCAGTTTCATGGAGCAGGACCTGTCCAAACTGGCCGGCTGCATCGTCACCGATGTGCGCATGCCGGGAATGAGCGGCCTGGAACTGCAAGACGAGTTGCGCCTGAGCGGCATCGATCTGCCCGTCATCTTCATCTCCAGCTATGCCGAGGTACCCCTGGTGGTGCGCGCCATGCGCGGTGGTGCGCTGGATTTTTTTCAGAAGCCTTTTTCCACGCAACAACTGCTCGATCGCATCCAGGACGGCCTGAGAATAAACCAGGCGCGCGCCGAGATACAGGCCAGGAACCGGGAAATCGGAGAGCGCATGGCGCTATTGACGCCGCGCGAGCACGAGGTTCTGCAGGGGGTCATCGAAGGCAAGCTGACCAAGGTGATCGCCAGCGAGCTCCATATCAGCCAGCGCACTGCGGAGACCTATCGGCATCTGATCATGCAGAAGCTTCAGGCCGGATCCATCGCCGATCTGGTGCGGATGAGCATGGAATTCATGCCGCCGCAGTAGGCATTCATGCCGGCATAGCCTTACGCCGGAAGGCGTGCAACTGGGTTGCCGCGCCCTCGAAGTCGCAGGCATCGATACGGGCCAGAAGTGAGCTGGCCGCTTCGCCGAGGGCTGCGCGCAGGAGTGCGGACTCCTCTTTGGCAAGATAGCTGGCGGCCATGTCGCCCTGTTCCAGGAAATCCTCCAGACGCCCCAGCACTTCGGGGAAACGCCCCCGGTCCACCTTGCCTGCTATCCCTGCCGCAACTTCAACTTTCTGCTCGAAGCCGACTGCCGCATAACGAATGCCCTCCACCAGGGAGGACAGTTCCGCGACCAGGACATCGCAAAGCTCGCTGACCTCGTCTCTTCCAATATCGCCGCCGGGATTGCTGCGCATGGCCGTCAATACGGCTTCGGCGGCCCCCGCCACCTTCGCCGCACCCAGCATGCCGGCAGATCCGCGCAAGGAATGCGCCAGGGGCTGGACGGCGTCTTGTTCGCCTGCGGCCAGCATCTCCGAGATTCTCTCGCCATGCTGGCTGTAACCTTCGGCGAAGAGGGCCAGGAGCCGGGCATATTTCTTCACGTTGCCGCGCATCATGGCCAGGCCTCGCTCGATGTCCAGGCCGGAAATGTCGCCCAGCCGCTGCCTCAGATCATCGCCTTTCTGGGCAGCGACCCCCGCCGGCTTGGGCAGCCATTTCAGCAGGGCGGCGTAGAGCGCCTGCGGATTCACCGGCTTGGCGACAAAGTCATTCATGCCCGCATCGGCGCAGGCCTTGCGGTTTTCATCGAAGGCATTGGCGGTCAGGGCGAGAATCGGTGTCTTCCCCCCGCCTGTCTGTGCGCGAATCGCGCGGGTGGCGTCAAGGCCGTTCATCTGCGGCATTTGCAGATCCATCAGGATCAGGTCGTAGGCCGTGACGGCGGCCTTGGCCACCGCCTCGCGGCCATTGTCCGCGGTATCGGCATTGAGGCCGGCGGCGTGGAGCAGTTCCATCGCCACCTCCCGGATAACCGCATTGTCCTCCACCAGCAGCAGGCGGGCGCCGCCATGGCAGGAGCGAAGTTGGGACTCGTCGGCCAAACCGCCTGTCACATTGGCGATGGCCGGCACGTTGCCATGACCGCGTTGCAGGCGGGCGGTAAACCAGAAGGTGCTGCCCGTGCCCACTTCGCTGGTGACGCCGGCGTCGCCATGCATCAGATAGGCCAGACGGCGGGTGATGGCAAGACCCAGGCCGGTGCCGCCATACTTGCGCGTCGTGGTGGCGTCCGCCTGCACGAAAGACTGGAAGAGACTGGACAGCTTCTCGGCAGGGATGCCGATGCCCGTGTCCTCGACCTCGAAGCGCACCAACACTTCCTCTTCGCTGTCTTCGACGAGGCGGGCACGCAGGACAATGCTTCCCTGTTCGGTGAACTTCGCCGCATTGCCGGCGAAGTTCACCAGCGCCTGAGACAGCCGGGTCGGGTCGCCACGCAGCCAGTGCGGCATTTCGTCGGTCTCCACCTTCAGCGTCAGGCCCTTTGCCTGCGCCTGCTCGGCGATCAGGGAGCGCGTGTGATCGAGAATCGCGGACAGGGAAAAATCCGTCTGTTCGAGAATCAGCTTGCCCGACTCTATCTTGGACAGGTCGAGGACGTCGTTGATGATGGCCAGGAGATGACTGGCGGCGCCGTCAATCCTGGTGAGTTTGTCGGCCTGCTCGGGCGTCGGCTCGCCGCGGCGCAAGAGATAAGTCAGGCCGATGATGGCGTTCATCGGCGTCCTGATCTCATGGCTCATATTGGCCAGGAAGGCGCTCTTGGCCAGATTGGCGATCTCCGCCCGCTCGCGCGCCTCTTCCATTTGAATGGTGCGACTGGCCACCAGATTCTCGAGATGGAAGCGGTGCTGATCCAGTTCCTGGCCCAGGCGTTTCTTTTCGCTGACGTCCTCCTTCACCGCGACATAGTGGGTGATGCGGCCGTCGGCTTGGCGGATGGGGGTGATGATGACGAACTCGATGTATTCGCTGCCATCCTTGCGCTTGTTGAAAAACTCGCCCTTCCACGGCAGACCTTTGGCAAGTTCGGCCCACATCGCCGCGTAGGTCTCGGGCGGCGTCTTGCCCGAGTGCAGGATTTTCGGATTCTGGCCGAGCACTTCCTCCCGCATGTAGCCGGTGTTGCGAATGAAGGCGTCATTCACGTACTCGATTTCAGCTGCCAGATTGGTGATGACGATGCTCTCCGGACTCTGCTCCACGGCCAGGGAGAGTTTGCGCAATTGATCTTCACCGGCGCGGCGTTCGGTGATGTCACGGATGTAGGCGGAGAATAGATATATGCCGTCCTGTTGCAATGCCCCTACCGTCAACTCGATGGGAAATTCCGTGCCGTCGGCGCGCATCCCCCTCAAGTCCAAGCGCTTGCCGATGATTTTTCCCGCGCCGGTGGCCATGAAACGCGCAAAGCCCTGCCGATGCCCCTCGCGATAGGCGGGAGGAACGATCAGACCCCCCAGATCGTGGCCCAACGCCTGCTCGGGCGAGTAGCCAAAAAGAATCTCCGCATTCGAATTCCAACTCACCACCTTGCCTTCATGATCCATGGTGATGACGGCATCGAGCGCAGAATCGAGCAGCAGTTGCGTGCGCGAAAGCGTTGCCTTCAAAGAAGTTTCAGAAGCCTGCAAATCCAGTTCCATCCGCTTGCGCTCGGTGATGTCGTGGGAAATGCCGAACAGGCCGATCACCTTGCCTTCCGGGTCGCGCAGCGGCCCGCGGGTGACGTGCAAGACCCGCAGGCCTCTCCCAGCATAGGTGCGCGTCTCCTCGCTGGTCACGGTTTTGTTGCCTTCCATGACCTCCCTATCGACCGCATTGAGCAAAGCCACCTCGGCGTCGGGGTAAAGGTCGGAACTGTCGCGCCCTAGCACCTCCTCCCTGGTCTTGCCGACCCTGAGACAGGCGGCACGGTTGTAGAGCAAATAGCGGCCTTTTAAATCCTTGGCGAAGATGGCGTCGTCAGAACCTTCGGCCAGCGCATCGAGAAGCAGCAGGGATTTCAAATGCTCGGCCTGGACTTCCCGCTCGCGATTGGCCTGATCGAGTTTCCGGCGCTGACGGAATACCATGGCACCGGCGATGGTCATGAGCAGGATGAAGAGGCCCACCACCGCAGTCCTCAGGCTGTCGTTCCAGGCTTCCTGGTAGAGTTCGGCACGGGCCATCTTGGCGATCACGAACCAGTCCGTGCCGGGCACCGCGCGCGCCACACCCATGGCCGCCTCGCCACGGTAATCCTCCCCGGCGATCAACCTGCCCTCCTTGACTTCGCCGCGCAGCACCTGTGAGGCAAGAAGCTTCTCGGTGGCAACAGGCAAGCGAAACTTTGCGGGCGCGTCGGATTGATGACGCAACTCGTTGAGATAGAGCACATCCGACCCTTCGTGCCGGAACAGCAGGATTTCGGCACTGGCGCTGGGCACCGGCCAGGTATTCAGCAGGGGATAGAGATAGACGGAGGGATCCGCGCTCAGGACGATGACCAGAGTGTTCTTCTCGCCTCGCATCGCGAGCCTGACGACAAAGTCGAAGTGCAATCGGCCGACGTCATCACGGTAGGGTTTCAAGCCGCTGGCAGAAGGCTTCGCGTCAAGAACTCTGCCCGTCTCTCCCCGCTCGTTCTGCATGGAAATGCTTTGATAGCCCTTGACTGCACGGAATTGCTCGAGACTGCCAAGCAGTTTCTCGCGGCTTGCTTTGTCATTTCGCTCTCTCCAGTTGCGATACGCATCGTTCAGCGCGAGGTTGGTCTGCAGGAAATCGACGTCGCCCTGCCTTTCCTTGAGCCAGGCGACAACCTGCTGGGTCTTGAGGTCGGCGATGGTCTGCAGCCTGGCCTCTTCCTTTTCTTCATGACGGGATATGTCGTAGGCGATCACCGCTGCCGTCAGGGCGGATATGGTCACGATCGCCAGCGCCACGGTCAGGCGCAATGATTTCGGGATGAGGAGTTTGCTCATGTTCACTCGCCGTCGCGGTGATAGGCTGCGATCGCGGCGAATTCCGCGAAGCCTGCGAGGAAGGCGTCGGTCACATCGGGATCGAACTGATGGCCGCGCTCGGCAGCGATGATGGCGCGCGTCTCCTCGAGAGACATCGCCTCCTTGTAGACCCGCTTCGAGATCAGGGCATCGAAAACATCGGCCAGCGCCATGAGCCGGGCCGAGAGGGGAATCGCTTCGCCGGAGAGCCCGTCGGGATAGCCCTTGCCATCCCAGCGCTCGTGATGCCAGCGGGCGATTTCCTTGGCCAGGGCGAGGAACTCCACCGGCTGGTCGATGTCTTTCTCGGCCTGTTCGATCGCGTCAGAACCCAACTTGGCATGGGTCTTCATGATCTCCCACTCCTGCCCGGTGAGCTTGCCGGGCTTTTGCAGAATGGCGTCGGGGATGCCCACCTTTCCTATGTCGTGCAGCGGGGCCGATTGGGCCAGCGACTTGATGTAGGTTGCGTCGAGCGTGGCGGCGAAGCGCGAATGATGCTGCAGCTTCTCGGCCAGGAGACGCACATAACCTTGGGTGCGCAGGATGTGAAAGCCGGTCTCGGGATCGCGGGTTTCCGCCAGATGCGCGAGCGCCCGGACGCTGACCGTCTGGATGCGTTCGTTCTCTTCCATGCGGCGGCTGACTTCCGCCTCAAGCGCAGCGTTCTGGTCGGAGAGCCAGTCCTTTGCCAGCTTGGCCAGCAACTGGCTCTTCACCCTGGCCAGGACCACGTCCGGCTTGATGGGCTTGGCGATATAGTCGGCGGCGCCATGCTGAAAGCCCCGCTCTTCGTCGCGCGCATTGTCCAGGGCGGTGAGAAAGATGACGGGAATGTCGAGTGTGGCAGGGTTTCCCCGCAGTTGTCGCAGCACTTCGTAACCGTCCATCTCCGGCATCATCACGTCAAGCAATATCAGCGACGGATGGGGATCCTGGGCGGCATAGCGCAAGGCGGCCCGCCCCGAGTTGGCCGCCCTCACCTGATAGCCGGCGCCGTGCAGGAGATCTCCCAGCACGTTGAGGTTCGCAGGAACGTCATCGACGATCAAAAGCAGCGCTCCCTTCACAGCCTCGGCAGATTGCGTCGTCGCATTCATGGCATCTCGGGCGAATCGTCGTTGATCGCGACTGTCGCCATTCACTTCGCCTCAATCTTGAAGAAGGCCATGAGGTCCTGGAGCTGCGCGGCCTGGCCGCCCATCTCCTCGGCGGTGGCGGCAAGTTCCTCGGAGGCGGAGGCGTTCTGTTGTGTGGCCTTGTTCAACTGTCCCATGGCGGCGTTGATCTGTCCGACGCCGGCGGATTGCTCGTGCGAGGCGGCGGCTATCTCCTGCACCAGGTCCGAGGTCTTCTTGATGGAAGGCACCATCTCGTCCAGGAGTTTCCCGGCCTGCTCCGCCATCTTGACGCTGGAACTGGAGAGCTGTCCGATTTCCTGCGCCGCGATCTGGCTGCGCTCGGCGAGTTTTCTCACTTCCGCCGCGACCACCGCAAAGCCGCGACCGGCCTCGCCGGCACGCGCCGCTTCGATCGCCGCATTCAAGGCCAGAAGATTCGTCTGGTAGGCGATATCGTCGATGATGCCGATCTTGCCGGCGATCTGCTTCATGGCTTCGACCGTGTCCTGCACCGCCTTGCCGCCTTCAATGGCTTCGCCCGAGGACTTGATGGCCATGTTGTCCGTCACCTTGGCGTTCTCGGTGTTCTGGTCGATAGAGGCCGCCATCTGTTCGATGGAAGCCGTGGTCTGCTCGACCGCCGCTGCCTGCTCGGAAGACGACTGCGACAGCGATTGCGCCGTGGCCGAGACCTGGCCGCCGGCGCTATTCAACTGATCCGACGCACTCATCACATCGCCAATGGTTTGCGCCAGCCGCTCCACGGTTCGCGCCAGGGCATCCTGCAGTTGGCCGATCTCGTCCTTGCGGCCGACCCGCACCTTCACGGTGAGGTCACCCGCGGCAATGCACTCTGTGGCCAGGGAGACCACATGCACATCGCGCAACATGCGCGTGAGCAACAGCACGAAGACGGTACTAAAACCGATGACAATCACGGCGAATCCGACCGCTATCATCAGCCCGCGCCGGGCGCTGCCAGACAGGGCCTTTGAGGCCGCCGCAATGCCGGTGGCGATCTGGTCTTCGAAGCCTTTCATGGCTTCGATCTTGGTCGTGATGGTGGAAAACCATAAGGTGGGCGCAATGGCAAAATTGCCTTCGCCGGCACGGTCCAGCACCTGCTTGCGCATGGCAGCAGTTGCCTTGCTGGCATCGGCTTGCTGCAGCTTTTCCAGCGCGGCCTTCTGTTCCGTCGTGGCGACGGCGCCGAAGTTGGCGAGATAATTGTCCTGGCTGGTCATGATGCCGATCAGGCGGCGCAGCAAGGCGGCGTCCAGGGGCTTGTCGGCGGCAAGCGCCGCATTCACGGTGGCGCGTTCGCGCCCGGCCTGTTCCTTGGCGCCGAGAAACATCGTGTAGGCGGAGAAGGAGCGCATCATGCCGGCATCGGCCAGTGCCGGGCCCACTTCGGCCACCGCCACGAGATAGTTGTCGATGGCGCCGGTAAAGAAGCTGAAGGAATCGGGGCCCGGCAGCGTCAGCGCAGCGATTTCCCGGCGCCGTCCATCGATGGCGGCGACGGCTTCGTTGGCCCTGCGGATGCGTTCGGCAATGTTCGCCGGCAGATCTCCGGCATGGCCGCTGAAGATGTCGCCCAGCGCGCGGCGTCTGGCGTCGGTGTCCTTCTGCTGCACGGCCAGTTCATTCCTGAATTTTTCGCCCTTTGAACCGATGAAGCCGGCTGAAAACCCGCGTTCCTTCTGCAATTCATGGATGAGCGCACTGCTGGCCACCGCCACATCGCTGACAGCCGCGATACGGCCGCCTTCCTGCAGCTTGACCAGTTCCTCGCTGACATTGGCAAACAAATACCACGCCATGCCCAGGGCCAGCGACGAGAAGAGCAGCAGCAGACGAACACGTATCGAGCCTAGCTTCATGAATTTCTCCTTCTTGAATTTCCCGTTCAGCCGGCGGCGCCATCCTCTGCACCACGATCCGAAACCGTGGCCAGCATGGCGATCTCATCGACCGAGAGGACACGCTGGATGGAAAGGATGATGACGAACTTGCCGCCGATCTTGCCCATGCCGTCGATGA
>CAIYYX010000081.1 GCA_903930535.1 uncultured Sterolibacterium sp.
AGATGGAATTCATTCAGGACGTGACGATCCTGGCCTTGGCCTCGCTGGCGGAAACGCGCGACAACGAAACAGGCAACCACCTGCGCCGCACCCAGCACTACGTTCGGGCGCTGGCCGTGCACCTGCAACGGCACCCGCATTTCTCTCTCGCTCTGACGCGTACCAACATCGAGATCATCACCAAGTCAGCACCGCTGCACGACATCGGCAAGGTCGGCATCCCCGATCATATCCTGCTCAAGCCCGGCAAGCTGACGGCGGCAGAGTTCGAGGTGATGAAGACCCACACCACGCTGGGCAAGGCAGCCATTGAAAAGGCGGAGCAGCAAATGGGCCGAAGTGCGCCCTTTCTCTCCTTTGCCAAGGAGATCGCCTGCAGCCACCAGGAAAAATGGGACGGCAGCGGCTACCCGCAAGGTCTCGCCGGCGAGCGCATCCCCGTCGCGGCGCGGCTCATGGCGGTAGCGGATGTCTACGATGCACTCATCAGCGCGCGCGCCTACAAGCCCGCCATGACGCACGAAAAAGCCAGCCGGATCATCGCAGAAGGACGCGGTACGCACTTCGATCCTGACATCGTCGACGCTTTTCTTTCGCTCCAGTCCCAATTCCAGCAGATCGCCGCGCGCTTTCTGGACCAGAGCAACGAAACCCTTCCCAACCCCAACCCTGTGACTTCGCCATGAAAAAAATCCTGGTCGTAGACGACCAGCCCAACATCCGCAGGATGATCCTCCTCGCGCTGCGAGACCATTTTGCGCTGGAGGAGGCCGGCGACGCAGATGTGGCGTATGTACAACTGCTGGCCGCGCGACCCGACGCACTGGTCCTCGATGTGAGGATGCCTGGCAGCATGAACGGCTTTCAACTGTGCCAGCGGATCAAGGGTGATCCCGAGTTGGCAGGCATTCACGTCGTTCTGGTCACGGCGTGTGGCCAGGTTTCGGATCAGGAACTGGGTCGGGAACTCGGCGCCGACGCCTATTTCATCAAGCCGTTCAGCCCGTTGGCGCTGGCACGCCACCTTACCAACGTACTGCTGCCCGCTGCCAGCCAGGCGGTGACCGGACACATGGAGATCCAGTCATGAACGCCCTGACTGACCTTACATCGTCCGACGCGGCGAATAACGACCACAGCATGAAACTTTCGCGCATCGCCGAGTTGCTGCGCGAGCCGCTGGCGAGCATTTACGGATTTGCCGAGCTATTGCTGACGCAGAACTATGACGAGGAAACACGGCTCGACCTGACGGCCACGTTGCTGGAGCAGGTTGAGGTGATGTCGAACATCATCAACAGCGAGCTCGACACACGCAACAACCTGCCCGCGACAACCCGCCACAACAGTCTGCGCTGACGACACGACGTAACCCGGGAGACCGCGCATGCGAACACACCGCGCAGTTGGCCTAAATTCAGGACCCTGGAGGTGAGACGCAAAGTTTTTAGTTTTTGATTTGTTCCGAGATTTCGATCAGGTTGCCATCAGGATCGCGCAGGTAGATGGAGCGGATCCTGCCGGTTGCACCCGTGCGCAGGACGGGGCCTTCAATAATCGGCCAGCCTTTTTCCTGCAAAGTAGAAATGACCCGCTCTAGCGGCAAGGTGGCTATGAAGCAGAGGTCTAGCGCACCCGGTGAGGGAATCCGGGCTTTCGGCTCAAACTCCTTTCCCTTGATGTGCAAGTTGATTTTCTGATTACCGAATTTGAAGGCTTTCCGCTCAGCTGGCGGGTTGCCGGCGATGAAGGCCTCCACCGCCATACCAAGAACCCGCGTGTAGAAGTCGATGCAAGCCGTTTCGTTTTCCGTAGTCAGTACAAGGTGGTCGAGATGGCTAATCATGTCTTTCGATTCAATATTCACTGTCAAAAGGCTAGATCAGATTTTCGCCTCGCTTGCCCTCGTTGGCTGACCCCGCTGATGGCTATCCCACTTTTTGCGGCTTGCGCAGCGAAAGCGTCAACAACAGGGCGATGGCTGAGGTCACGAGCATGGCCATGAACGCTATGCGGTAGCCATTGGTGGCATCGAAGATCCTGGCGCCGATATAGGCGCCGATGCCGCCACATACGTGGTGCACCATCGTAATCAGGCCGGTAAGGGCACCGAGATTCCTGGTGCCGAAGCTGTCGCGCACAAATATGACCGTCAGCGGGGCGGTAACCAGAAACGTCATTCCGAACACCAGTGCGAAGATGGCAACCGACAAGGGCGACTGGTCGAACGTCACTAACGCAAACGCGCCAACCCGTGCTGCAAAGCAAAGCGCAGTTGGCCACACCGGGCCAACTCGGTCACTCCAGTATCCAGCCAGCAATACCCCCAGAAGGCCCGTTAGGCCCATCAGAGCCAACAAATTCCCTGCAAGCAAGGCACTGATGCCCTTGTCCTGGGCAAAGGCGACGACGTGTGTGGTCACGAAGAAATCGCCGAAGCCGCAGAATGCATAGACCAGGAGGAGCAGCCAGAATTGCCTCGTGCGCGCCGCCATGGCGACCGACAAGCCACTGGGCGGCGGTTTGTCTGCGCGGACGGAGCCATCGGTCGCCCTGGGTATCGCTGCGAGCACAAAAGGCAGGACGAGGAGGTAGATGACACCCAGCCATACGAATACCGAGCGCCAGCCGATTGTGACGAGAACAGCGGCAAGAACGGCGATTATCACCAATTGTCCGACCGTCATGCCGGAGGTTGCGGCGGCGTTTGCCAGTCCGGTGCGCGCGGGAAACGCGCGTGTCACCATGACCCCAACGGGCGCGATGGATGCCGCGCCGTTGCCGAGGGCGAAAAAGACCCCATAGACGACCACCGTGTGCCACGGCGCGGTGACCATGCTCATGAGTCCGATTGAGACACTGCTCACCACCAGACCGCCGCCGATAATCCACCGCAGGCTGATGCGATCGGCGAGGGTCCCGGCCATGTACATGGTGGCGGCGGATATGGCCTGGAACACTGCCACAGCCATGCCGATCTGGCTGCGGTCCCAGCCCAACTCGTCGACCATCGGCCGCAGCGTCAGGCCGATGGCAAACCGCGCCCCGCCCCCCATGAACAAGATAAGGAATGCCGCGGCGAGAACGACGAAGGCGCTCGTTGGCACCCTGAGCTTCGGTATAAGTGAGATGGCGATCGTCTCCTGTGAGTAGTCTGCGACGGCACTCGAACAGGTCGATCGTAGCACACCGCTCACCTGTGCCGCCGCGAATTACCGCCACGAATCGCCAGTGACCGGGCTTGGCCGATGGGTTAGGATTTGCGAACCTGGGAAAGAATATTGTGGGATGACCTTCTGAAGTTGTTCGACCATTGACCCTCATTGGGCAGTGCTGGCGCCAGGCGCAAGGACAGAGAGACATCGCGCAGGCGAAATCCCGCCGCTTCAAGCAGCCTGGACGCTATCGCATCCGCTTCCAAATCCTGCACGTCCCGCTTGCCGCTGGAGGCAAGTCCCGATCCTCCCGCAGACACCAGGCTCTTCAGCAAGCCACTGCCGGGGATGACAATGTTCATGACGACTGCCGTGGCAATGCTGGCGGCCGAGTTTTCTTCGTGGTGGCGGGCAATCACATGACCCATTTCGCGTGCGATGACGAAAGCGAGCCAATCATCGTAGGGCTGCCCCGTTCCTAACGCTGCGTTGAGTGCGATTCTCCCGTTGGCGCTGGAAGCACTCCCCGGTTCCGCACCCTCGACGACATAGACATCGAAGCGGCTGGCCGCCAATCCGGGAACGCGCTGTGCCAGGTCCGGATACAACTGGTCAGCCCCTTGCTGCAAAGCGCCAGCGATTCTCTGGACTTGTCGATTGAAGCGGGTTGCCTCTGCCCTGTCCGATTGCCCCGGGCAGTTCAACTTGCCATCGCAGGCGGCATTCTGCCTGGACCCGGTGGCCAATGAAAATGAAATATCCGCGTGCGCGGAGGCCAGCGGCATATCAACGACGCGTGCGCGGCTCGCCGTCGGGGGCGTCGCGCAGCCGGCCATGCCCAGGCACGCGGCCATGACAAGAAATCGTTTCAGCCCGACAAGCGCCATCATCGAATACCTCGCACATTTCTTCATATCGCTCCGGGCACGAGCCGCTTGGCCTTCATTGCCCGAGGCTTGACCTTCCGTTCGACGGAGACACCCCTTACGGGTGCAGGCAGATTCTTCGCGATGACGAGAGCGGCGCCAAGTGTCGCCAAATCCCGACACGTCCGTTCCGGATTTTTTCCGGAACGGGCGCGCTCACCCCTCGATCGGCAGGCGCACGGTCACCACCAGAATATCGACGCTCGCAGCCATCTCCTCTGGCAACTGCGCCAGGGGCGGCAGGCCCTTCAGCGCTGCGAGAACCCGGGTGTCGATCCTGGCATTGCCCGTCCCCTTGTCCAACTGCGTCTCCGCCAACGTTCCGTCCTGGCGAATCGACAGGGTGACAAGCAATCTTTCCTGTTGCAGCGCCGCCGCGAAGGCCGGCGCAAGCCTTTTCTTCAATTGGGCGCGCAGATCACCGAGATAGCCCTTCAGCGCCTGCCTATTGTCGCTGGATGCGACAAACAACTTGCGCTCACGCAAGCGATATTGCTCGATCCTTCGCAGGACGAGGCTCTCCAGGGCTGCCGCAGAACCCTGAGGCGCTCGAGTCGCCTTGTGAGGCGCTGGCCCCGCAGTCATTTCTGCCATGGTCGTCGGCGCGGGAGGGATATGCGCAGCCGCGGCCGATACCGCAGCCAGGTTGCGGGGCTCGTCCAGGGATTTGCCCAGTCTGGCGCGAAATTGCTGCGCCATGACGATGTCGGGCGTCACACCCAACTCGCCGCTTTCGTATATTTCTGCCAGGCGCAATATCGCCGGTTGATATTCGGCGCTGGCCGCTTCACGATAATATTTCAAAGCCGCATCCGCATCCCGCGGCAGGCCGAGTCCCGCTTCATACATCGCCGCCAGATTTGCCGCCGCTTCCGCATGACCCAGGGCCTGCGCCTTGAAAAACCAATCGACTGCCCGTTTGTCGTTGCGCTGCACGCCCAGACCCTGAGCGTACAGCGAGCCAATCGCATTTTGTGCGTAGGGATCGTCTTTTGCTGCCGCCAGCTGGAATTCGGCAAACGCCAGCGGGTAGTCGCCGCGTTTGTAGGCGGCGAGCCCGCCACTCACGTCGGCATTTGCCCGACAGCAAACCAGTGCCCATGCCAGGCAGGCGATTGCCGTCAAGACTGCGCTATGCCGCCTCATCACGACTTGTAGCTGCCTGGGACAATGTTGTGTCGTGCCAGGAGCTTGTAGAACTCGGTCCGATTTCGCTGCGCCACGCGCGCGGCGCGGGTGACGTTGCCGCCGGTGGTTTCCAGAAGCTGCACCAGGTATTCGTATTCAAAAGCGCGGCGCGCCTCATCTAGCGCCGCCATCTCGCGCTCGCTCTCCTCATGGATCAGTCGCCTGACCAGGGTGGCGGGCACCTGGGCGGTCACAGACTGCGCCAGCGCCTGCTCGACGACACTGCGCAACTGGCGGACATTTCCCGGCCAGGCCGCCTCCTGCAGCGCCGCCAGGGCGTCTGGCGACAAGCCCTGCTCGACGCCGCGCGCCTGGGCAACGAAGTGAGCGACCAACACGGGAATATCCTCGGGCCGCTCGGCCAGCGCCGGCGCGATCAGCGCGATGCGTCCGAGGGCATAGAACAGGTCGGCGCGAAACCGCCCTTCACGGATGGCCTGGTCGAGCGTTTGCGTTGTCGTGGAGACGATGCGCAGGTCAGCAGCATCGCCGCGCAACGGTGCGGAAAAGAGCGCGCTTCTTTGTACCAAAGGCAGCAGGCGCGCCTGCTCGGCGAGGGGCAACTCTTCGACGTCGTCAAGAACGACGATGCCGCTCTTGGCGGCCTTCATCGCCTGCGCCAAGGCGGCCGGTCCGACAAGCTCGGCGCAACGAATCACGGTAAAGGGCTTGGCGGCGCGAGCGCTGGCGGCGTGGATCGCCCGCGCAATGGTCTCCTTGCCCGAACCCCGCGGCCCGCTGATCAGAACCGGATCATCGCTGTCCGCCGCGCGACGCGCCTGGCGCAGCAGTTCGTCCATCACCAGACTCGAGGAGAGGACGCCGGCGCGCCAAGCGCTATCGCCGCCGGCGGAAGCGTGCACCCGGGGCGATTGCGCCATCGCTTCGGCCACCTTCGCCAGCAGTTCGCGGCCGTCAAAGGGCTTGGTGAGGAAGCCGAAAACCCCGCGCTGGGTGGCGGCCACGGCATCGGGAATCGTGCCGTGCGCGGTCAGCATGATCACGGGCACGGTGGGCGCCTCGGCATGCAGGCGGACGAACAGGGCATGGCCGTCCATGCCGTCCATGCGCAGGTCGGATATCACCACCCGCGGCCGCTCGGCGCGGAAACGCGCCAGCGCCTCTTCGCCCGACGCGGCGCAGGCCACCTCATAGCCGACTGCCGTCAGGCGCATCTCGATCAACTCCAACAGTCCCGGATCGTCGTCTACGACCAGGACTCTCGCCCCGCCGCCCGCCGTCATGGTTCTCTCCTTCGCGTACGCATGTCCTTGTCGATCGAAAGCAGAGACTCGATCTTCTTCCTCATATCCTCCCCCTTGCGCCTTTCCTCGCGCAACTGGCTGCCGAGTTGATCCAGCTTGCGCTGCTCATCGTGCTGCGTGCGCTGGCGTTCGGTGACCATGGTCAAGAGGAACTGCGCGAGGTCGCGGCGAGGGGAACGCTGTTCTCCTGGCGCCGCTGCGACGGCGCCAAGCAGCAACAAAACGCGCCCCTCGTCGCGCCAGGGCGCGCGCGGCAGCAGCATGGCCAGCGCCAGATGCAGGCGCGTCGAGTCGCTGGGGGCGCGGTCATGGGCCTCCTGCGTTGCACTGAACTCGTGCCGCAACTCCTCGCCCTTCAAGGTCGCCAGTCGGTCATATCTGGCCAGCATCGCGACGACCTCTGCCGCCTCATCGGCTGCGGGACGGAGGCTGGCGCAGCCGGCCAAGAGCAGCAGGGCGGCAAGCGCCGCTACCAGGCGTCTCATGCTGCCTTCCCGAGCAGGGGCAGGCTGGCGCGAAAGTGAGCGCCCCGCTCGCTGTCGATGATTTCCAGGCTGCCGCCATGGGCCAGTGCGAAATCGTTGGCGATGGCCAGGCCGAGACCGACGCCAGCAACACCCTTGCCGGCGGTGCCGCGGTAGAACGGCTGGAAGATGCGCTCCCTGTCCTCGGCGCTGATGCCCGGTCCCGCGTCAATGACGTCCAGGACCGCCATCTGGCCCTCCTGCGTCAGCGTCACCTTGACCACCCCGCCATCCGGAGAAAACTTGATGGCGTTGGAAATCAGGTTGGTGGCCATCGTTGCCAGCGCTTCGCCGCCGCCTTCGACGGTCAGTGGCGCCAGCGAACCGGAGATGCGCAACTGCCTGTTGCGGGCGGCGAGTTGGTGCGTCGCCAGGGTCTGCCCGATCACCTCGTCAAAGCGGATGGCGGTGACATCCATGTGTTCGCGCGCATGGCTGGCCTGCTGCATGCGCAGCAAACTGTCGATCAGCGCCTGCAGGCGAATGGCGTTCGTCTGCATGATGCCGACAATTTTCGTTTGCTGCGGCGTCAGCGGACCGGCGAGGCCCTCACCGAGCAGGCTCGCTCCTTCGCGCAGCGTTGCCAGGGGCGTCTTCAACTCATGCGAGGCGTGGCGCATGATGCGGTTGCGTTCGTTTTCCAGGTTCTGCATGCGCCTGCGCAGCCATTCCAGGCGCCGACCGACGCGCTGCAGATCCTCGGGGCCCTTGAGCTGAATTCGGCGTTTCAGCTGGCCTTCGCCCAGAGCATACACCGCGCGCTCGAAGCGCCGCCAGAGGCGCGCCACCATGCGCCGGGCCAGCCACAGGAACAGGGCCGAGAGTGCGAGTGCGACCAGCAAAGCCGCGATAAGTCGCTCTCTCAACTTGGTGGCCTGCTCGCGAAACATCTCGTGATCTCTCTCCACCAACTGCTTGGCGTCATCCAACAGAGGATGCAGACCGCTATTGAGCTTATCCAGGGTAGTCTTGAGTTGCGGAAATCCTTCGGCATGGGCGCCGAGATTCTGGTAGGCGGCGACCTCGGCCTGCTGCATCGCGCCGACTCTGCCACGGAGGTCTGTGAGCAGCGGTATCAGCGCATACTCGCGGGCGGTGCGCGCCCACTCCTGGCGCACCTTGCCGTACTCTTCGAGCAGCGAGGGATCGCGCAAAACCTCGAATTGCCGCAGGATGCGCGCCATCTGATTGAACTCCTCCTGCAGCGAATGGCCAAGCGCAGCGGCACGCGAGGCCTGGCGCACCGACTCCTCGCTGCGCAGCGTCAGGCTCTCCACGGTAATGGATGCGTAGGCGATCGCAGCCAGAAGCGGCAATACCACGAACACATTGCCCAGCAGGATCAGTCTCAGGAATGAACGCGGATACAGATTCATACAGCCCTACTCGGTTCCGAACTTGGTTTCGACGCGGATGCCCATTTCCTTCAGCATCGGAGTCGGAAGTATGCCACCAGCGCAGACGATTACCACATCATTGACGAGACGGATCGCGTCGCCGCCGCATTCCAGTTGAACATGTTTTTCCTCGATGCGCACGACGTTTGAGCCCAGGATCGCCGTGAGACGGCCTGACTGCTCGAACTGCGCCAACTGCTCGCGGTTCTTCTCCTTGACGCGGGCGAAGGCCTCGCCGCGGTAGGAGAGCGTGACCATCGTCCCCTTTTCGCCGGCGATGGCGGTGGCGGCCTCGATGGCGCTGTCGCCGCCGCCGACCACCAGCACGTGCTGCCCGCGATACTGCTCCGGGTCGATGAGGCGATAAACGACCTTCGGCAAATCCTCACCCGCCACACCGAGTTTGCGCGGCGTGCCGCGCCGCCCGATGGCCATCAGGACATTGCGGCTTGCGAATTCGCCACGCTCTGTTTTTACCTTGAAGCCTTTGCCGGACGACATAACCTTCTCGACCCGCTGACCAAAACAGATGGGCATGCTGACCCGGTCGACGATTTCCTGCCAGAAGGCGAGCAAGGATTCCTTCGAGATTTCCCCGAGCTTTGCCTTGCCCACCAGCGGCAGAACGACGGGCTGGGTCATGACGATCTTGTTGCGCGGGTAATGATAGACGGTGCCGCCCAGCGAATCCTCCTGTTCCAGGGTGACGAAGCGGAGTTTCTTCTCCATCGCCCCGAGCGTCGCCGCGAGACCCGCCGGCCCGGCGCCGATGATGATCACATCGAGCTGGTCGCCGCTTGCCCGGTTCCTGTCGATCGACTCCATGGCCTGGCGTCCCTGTTCGGCGGCCTTGCGA
>CAIYYX010000082.1 GCA_903930535.1 uncultured Sterolibacterium sp.
GAAGGTGTTCAACGCCGTTCGCGCCGGAGTGAGCGGAGTGGTCAGCGAGGTTTGCGTCCAGGATGCCCAGTTCATCGAGTACGGTCAGGTCCTGTTCAGGATCCGCCCCGAGCAGACGCCATGACGGACAGCCGTGAAGTCGTCGAGCTGTCAGTCGGGTACTGATCGTCAATCGCGGCGAAATCGCCCTCCGCGTCATCCGGGCTATGGCTTCCTGGCCGGGTCTGCCGAAGCACCGGTCGTCCTGAGGTGCCAATAAGGTTTCCATCCTATAGGTTGCTATTTATATATATAGAACTTAAAATAAATTCACCGACAGCTTTAAGAATTGAATTCGAATTCGGCGCCGCGCCATGAGCGTCTCTGAGAACCTGGCGATGGACGCTTACACCCGGCAGGCGAGAAGCCAACTCGAAGAGACCATGAAAAGGGTCTTCGCCTTGTTTCCGATATTGAAGCAGAATGCCGGGGCGTTTCGGGCGGCCAGCAGCGGGTTGCCATAGGTCGCGCCCTGATGCCGCTGCCCCGGTCGCTGCTTCTCGACGAGCCCTTCATCGCGAGGGTGCCGAAAATCATCGAGGAGATACTGCAATCATTGCGGGCGAGCGCAGAGGCTGGCCTGACCACGCTTCTGGTGGGGCAGAACGTGCACCGCGAGCTGGAAGTTTCCGCGCACTTAGGTGATGGAAAAGGGAAGGATGGTATTGGAGAGAGGGCGCGATGCCCTGCTCATCGATCCGGGTTTCAGCAACAAGTTTCTTGGCCTCGACTAGGAGATACCCATGACCAGAGATGAAGAAATCCTGACGCGCTCAAACGAGTTCCGCGAGGAATATGTCGCCAATACCCCAAGCTGGTACCGGGGCGAATACCACCTGGCTTTTACCGTGGTGTTCACGGTCGCTGTCCTGGTCAATTCCCTGATGCGCATTCACGACGCGACAACGGCGGAGTGGCTGATGGTCATCCCGATGTTCTTGTTCGGCAACTGGGCCGAGTGGGCCGGGCACCGCTACTGGCTGCACCGGCCGTCCAAGTACATGAAGAACGCCTACAAGCGCCATGTCTCGGTGCACCACCAGTTCTTCAGCAACAAGACGCTGCACTACGACGGCCAGCGCGACTGGCGGGCGCTGCTCTTCCCGCCCTTCGCGCCAGTGCTCTTCGTCTTCTCGGCACTGCCCATCGCCCTCGGGGCGAACTTGCTCTGGTCCGCGAATGCAGGCCACATCGTCATGGTGACGATTGCCGGCTACTACATGATGTACGAGAGCCTGCACACCCTCTCTCACATCGAGAACAGTCCCTTTCTCGACAGCCTGCCCCTGGTCAATAGCGTCAGGCGCATGCATGTCATGCATCACAACCCCGACTTCATGGGCACGCGCAACTTCAATCTCACCTTCCCGATCTGCGATGCGCTGTTTGGCACCAGCGATCTCGACAGGGGTCTGTGGGGAACATTGTTCAACGGCATGTCGAACGGTGCCATGCGTGCGGAAGATCTTGCCAGGCTGAAGTCCCAGTTCGTTGAAAGGCAGCGTTAAAAAGGAGAAGGCAGAAATGAAGGCAACAGGAAGATTAAGTGGCCGCGTCGCCATCGTGACCGGCGCCGCACAGGGGATAGGGGCGCAATACGCTCATGCGCTGGCTGCAGAGGGTGCGGCCGTCATGGTGGGCGACTTGCAGGACGCCTCGCCGGTGGCGGCCGCCATCAATGCGGCGGGAGGCCGCGCGCTGTCTGTGCGCCTGGATGTGACGGATGTGGCGTCGGTCAGGAATATGGTCGCCGAGGCGGTTAAACAATTCGGCGGCGTAGACATCCTGGTGAACAATGCAGGCCTTTTCGCCCAACTGGCCTTGAAGCCCTTCGAACAAATCGACAGCGCCGAGTGGGACCGGGTGATGGCGGTCAATGTCCGCGGCGCATTCGAATGTACCAAGGCGGCGGCGCCGGAAATGCGCAAGAAGAAGTACGGCAAGATCGTGAACATCGCCTCGGGCACCGTCTTCAAGGGCGCACCCATGCTGCTGCATTACGTGACTTCGAAAGGCGCCATCGTCGCCATGACCCGTTCCCTGGCGAGGGAGTTGGGCGATGACGGCATCAGGGTGAACACGCTCGCCCCAGGCCTGATCATGAGCGAGGGGGTGCTGGCCAACGACGACTGGAAGGGTGCTGCGCTCGCGAACAACATCGCCAGCCGCGCCATCAAGCGCGAAGCCACGCCCGAGGATCTGTGCGGCACATTGATTTACCTCTGCTCGCCGGAGAGCGACTTCGTCACCGGGCAGGTTTTGGTCGTTGATGGCGGCTCCGTAATGCATTGAGTCAAAAAGGAGGCAGCATGTTCAAGATTCTGATCACTGCAACAATTCTCTTCAGTGGCGCGACGCAGGCCCAGGTCGTGGGTCTGGCGACCAACGAGCAAGGCTCTCTTTATTATTCGGCCGGGACGGCGATCGCGGGGGTTTTGCAACAGAAGGCCAATCTGGCCGCGCGGGTTCAGCCCATGTCCGGTTCCACCGCTTACGCGCCCCTGGTCAACCGCGGCCAGGTCGAGTTCGGCCTGTTGAATGCGCTGGATGTGGTCAATGCGTTCACCGGTGTCGAGAACTTCAAGGACAGGAAGAATACCGACCTGCGCCTGGTCGGGGTCATGTTCGCTCTTCCTATCGGCATCGCCGTGCCCAACGACTCGCCGGTGAAGACGATAAAGGACTTGAAGGGGCTGAAAATGCCCAGCCAGTTCACGGCGCAGAACACCATTCTCTCGGTGCAGAACGCGGTTCTGGCCACAGGAGGCCTCTCCAACGACGACATGAGACCCTTCCCAGTGGCCAACTACGTCAAGGGCATGGAGGCCCTGGGCGAAGGGAAAGTCGACGCGGCATTGGCCTGTTTCGGCTGCGCGACAGGCCAGGAGGCCAACGTGAACCTCGCTTCGCACGGCGGCCTGCGTTTCATTTCCATGGTGGATACGCCGGAAACCGTGGCGGCCATGCGCAAGATATTTTCCAGCGCCTATCTGCAGGTGTACCAGCCGGCGCCGGCTCTGGCCGGAATCATCGGATCCACCCGCGTGATGGTCTATAGCGCCTTTCTCGTGAGCAGCCTGAAAACCTCGGATGAATTGGTCTATCGGGCGGTCAAGGCGATCTATGAGAACAAGCAGATGCTGGTGGCCGCCTCGACGACCATGAAGAGTTTCGATCCCTCCCTGATGGACGAGTTGAGCGTCGTCCCCTACCACCCCGGGGCGGAGAAGTTCTATCGGGAGGTCGGAGAGTGGCCGCCCAAGAAACGCTAGAAAAGAAATGCGGACAGATGTATGATGAATTCTGCAGGACGTCATGGGCGATTGTAGGTCGGGCTTAAACCCGACATGCCTGGCATAGACTTCCTCCGGTCATCGGCCTGAAGGCCGCCCTACATTCGAAAGGAAACGGTATGTCATTTGGTGATTTGCGCGGCTGGATAGATCATCTCCGCAAGGAAGGCGAACTGCACGAGGTCAATGCCGAGGTGAACTGGGATTGCGAACTGGGCACCGTGACCCGCAAGACCTTCGGCACGGGCAACGGCCCGGCGCTGCTGTTCAACAACATCACGGATTACCAGAACGGCCGCTGTACCAGGCTGTTCACCGGCGGGCTGTCGAATTACTCGCGCGTGGCGATGATGTTCGGATTGAAGAAGGACGCCTCCATCAGCGAAATGGTGCAGGCGGCGCGCAAAGCCTACTCCGGGCGTATCCCGCCGCGAGTCGTGAAGGACGGCCCGGTGCGGGAGAACATCCTCAAGGGCGACGACATCAATCTCTTCGACTTTCCTGTTCCGAAGTGGCACCGCTTGGACGGCGGCCGCTTCATCAACACCATGCAGGGCACGGTCACTTCCGACCCGGACACCGGCCGTCTCAATGTCGGCATCTATCGCGGCATGATAGGGCAGAAGAACACGTTGCCCTCCCTCATCTGGCCGGCGCAAAATTGGGGCAGCGACTTCCATAAATGGACGGAAAATGGCGCGGAGATGCCGGTGGCTTGCGTCTATGGCTGGGAGCCGTGCCTGCCCTTCGTCGCCGCCTCTCCCCTGCCGCCCGATGTCTCGGAGTACGACGTCATGGGGGCGCTGCGCGGCGAAGCGGTCGATCTGGTCAAATGCGAAACCGTGCCGCTGATGGTCCCGGCCTCCGCCGAGATCGTGGTCGAGGGTTATATCTCGAAGGATCCGGCGACCTTCGAGATGGAAGGGCCGTTCGGCGAATACACGGGCTACTTCGGCGGTGAACGCGGCCTGCGGCACAAGATCCGTGTCACGGCCATCACCCATCGCAATAATCCGATTTTCCGCGGCACCATCGAAGGCACGATGCCCAAGATGCTGAACGAGAACAGCATCATGAGTTCGGTGCAGCGCGCGGCGCTGGCCTGGAACATCCTCGAGCGCTCCGGCGTGCCTGGCATCACCGACGTCCATTGCCCGGCCGCCAACAACGGCACGACACTGATTATCCAGATGCGCCAGCGCTACCGCGGTCAGGCCAAGCAGGCGGCCATGGCGATCTGGGGAACGAATGCCGCGCACTCGCGCTACAAGCATGTCTGGGTGGTGGACGAGGACATCGACATCCACGACTATGCTTCGCTCGATTGGGCCTTCGCCTACCGCGTCAATGCCGCCGAGGACGACATCATTTTCGTTCCGGGCACCTTCGGTTCGGCCATCGACCCGAGCGTGAGACTGGAGTACCGCGACGTGCAGAAGTTCGGCACCGGCAAGTGGTGCCGGGTGCTGATCGATGCCACGGTGAACATGGACTTCGAGCCGCAGGAGCAGTATGGCGGCGAGCGTTATCCGCCGACCGTGAGGCCGCACCAGCAGGATCTGGACATGGTCAATCGCCGCTGGAAGGAGTATGGCTTCAAGGACTAGGGAAACGCTGATCGAGTATCCGCGGCGTCATCCCCGCTTGCGCGGGGATGACTTTTAAGAGCTTCCCTAGCAAAGAAGGGATGGATGCAAGGCCGCCCCCGCAGGCCGACAGTCTGGCTGAGGATTGCAGGGGGCCGGCTTGCCCTCATCATGCTTGCTATAATGACGGCATGAATCCCCTGATTCCTGCCCTGATAGGCAGCCTGTTCAACGGTCCGGCGCCTGCGCCTGAATCCCCGCCTGCCGCGGCGATGTTTCTGCGCACCATCCCGGCAGAAGCGGTTCGCGGCGAGATGCAGCCGCCCTCGGCCGGTGTCACCCGCATAGGCGACAAGGAACTGCGCCTGTCGCCTGGTCTGCAGATTCGCGATCTCCACAACCGCATCATCCTGTCCGACACGGTGCGCGAGCCATTGCGGGTCAAATACCTGACCGATGCAAACGGGCAGGTGACCCGCGTCTGGGCGCTGACCGACGGAGAAGCTTCCCTTCCCTGACTGCCGATGGCGAAGAAAGTCTATATCCGCACCTTCGGCTGCCAGATGAACGAGTACGACTCCGGGAAGATGCTGGATGTGCTCGCTGCCGATACGGCTACCGAAACCACCGAAAATCCCGAAGAGGCCGACATCATCCTGTTCAACACCTGCTCGGTGCGGGAGAACGCGCAGGAGCGTGTGTTCCACCATCTCGGCCGCGTGCGCCACCTGAAAGAGGCCAACCCGGATCTGATCATAGGCGTTGGCGGCTGTGTGGCCAGCCAGGAGGGCGCGACCATTGTGAAGCGCGCACCCTATGTCGATGTGGTGTTCGGGCCGCAAACCCTGCATCGCCTGCCGCAGCTGATTTCTGATCGCCGCGAGAGCGGCGTCAGCCAGGTCGATATCTCGTTTCCGACCATAGAGAAATTCGACCATCTGCCGCCGGCGCGTGTCGAGGGCGCCTCGGCCTTCGTCTCCATCATGGAAGGTTGCTCGAAGTTCTGCAGTTTCTGCATCGTCCCCTATACGCGGGGGGAAGAAGTGTCGCGGCCGCTGGCCGATGTCCTGGCCGAGGCGGCCGGCCTGGCCGCGCAGGGGATCAGGGAAATCACCCTGCTCGGGCAGAACGTCAATGCCTATGCGGGAAAACTGGCGGACGGTGAAACCGTCGATCTTGCTTTTCTGATCGAGACGCTGGCGGAAATGCCCGGGATAGAACGCATCCGCTTCACGACTTCGCATCCGCGCGAAATGACGCAGCGGCTGATCGAAGTCTATGGCCGCGTCGCGAAGCTCGTTTCGCATCTTCACCTGCCGGTGCAGTCGGGCTCGGACCGAGTACTCGCCGCCATGAAGCGCGGCTACACCGCGCTGGAATACAAGAGCATCGTGAAAAGACTGCGTTCCGTCAGGCCCGACCTGACGCTGTCCTCGGATTTCATCGTCGGTTTTCCCGGGGAAACCGATGCCGATTTCGCTGCGACCCTGCGGCTTATAGACGAGGTCGGTTTCGACGATTCCTTCAGTTTCCTCTACAGCGCCCGCCCCGGGACGCCGGCGGCGGAGCTCGCCGACGACACCCCGAGGGAAATCAAGGAAGAACGCCTGCTGCGCCTGCAGGCCCGCATCGAGACCCAGGCGAGAGCCATGAGCCTGAGCAGAGTCGGGACGGTGGAACGTGTGCTGGTCGAAGGTCATGCCAGGAAGGACAGTGCGGAGCTCGCCGCTCGCACCGACGCCAATCGGGTCGTAAACTTTCCCGGTCCGCGGGAACTGATAGGCAAGCTTGTGGATGTGCGCATTGTTGCCGCCATGCCGCACACCCTGCGCGGCGAACTCGTCGAACTCGCTCTGGAGGTCTCTTGAAAATCCGTCCGCTCGACATCGTTCTCGTTCCCATCGATAACGAAATGCTGGCCAATCTTTGCGGCCCGCTCGACGAAAATCTGCGCCAGATCGAGACGGCCTACGATGTGGTCATCGGCAGGCGCGGCGAGCGCTGCCGCATCAGCGGCGCCGCAGCAGCATCGGCCGCCGCGGCATTGCGACACTTCTACGAGCTTTCCAAGGCGCCCCTGTCCATCGATGAGATCCAGCTCGGCCTGATCGAGCTTTCCAACCGCAGCCAGGGGGTGCAGCCGGCGCCGGGCCTGTTGACCCGCAAGGCCGACCTGCACGGCCGGACGCCGCGCCAGACCCAGTACCTGCGCCAGATCCAGGAACACGACATCACCATCGGCATCGGCCCGGCCGGAACCGGCAAGACCTATCTCGCCGTGGCCAGCGCCGTGGATGCCTTCGAGCGGGATCTCGTCAGCCGCATCGTGCTGACAAGGCCGGCAGTGGAGGCGGGAGAGCGTCTCGGCTTCCTGCCGGGAGACCTGGCGCAGAAGGTCGACCCTTATTTGCGCCCGCTCTACGACGCCCTCTACGACCTGATGGGCTTCGACAAGGTCGGAAAGATGTTCGAGCGCCAGGCCATCGAGGTCGCGCCGCTCGCCTATATGCGCGGGCGCACGCTCAACCACGCCTTCATCATTCTCGACGAGGCGCAGAACACCACGCCCGAGCAGATGAAAATGTTTTTGACGCGGATTGGCATAGGCGCCAAGGCCGTCATCACCGGCGACGTGACCCAGATCGATCTCGCCCGCGGGCAGAAATGCGGCCTCATCGAGGCGAGGGAAATCTTGAAGGATGTGCGCGGCATCGCCTTCACCGATTTTCTCACCGAAGACGTGGTGCGCCATCCCCTCGTCGCCCGCATCGTCTCTGCTTACGAGAAGCATGAACAAGATAAGAAATAAGGCTCTGTCGCTGACGCTGCAATATGCAGTCAATGATCCTCAACTGCCGACGCGTCCGCAGTTTCGCCGCTGGGTAAGCGCTGCGCTCGAGGGCTCCGCCGAGGTGACGCTGCGCATCGTCGATCTTGACGAGGGGCGAAGTCTCAATCGCGAATATCGCGGCAAGGACAGCGCCACCAATGTGCTTTCCTTTCCCTATGAGACCCGGCCTGCAATGGCCGGCGATCTGGTCCTCTGCCTGCCCGTGGTGATCAAGGAGGCGCAGGCGCAGGGGAAAACGCCGGAGGCTCACTTCGCGCACATGGTCGTGCATGGTATGCTGCATTTGCAGGGATACGATCATGAGCAGGATGACGCTGCAACCCTCATGGAGCAGAAGGAACGCGATATTCTTGCCAATCTAGGCTACCCCGATCCTTACTGATTGCTTACCGATGGAACCACCCGCACGACCCAATTCGCGACCCAGTCTGCTCGAGCGGCTTTCCGCTCTTCTGACGCGCGCCCCTGAAGACCGCGAGCAACTCCTCGAACTCCTGCACACCGCCTTCGAGCGCAGCCTGCTCGACGCCGATGCGCTGTCCATCATCGAAGGCGCCCTGGCCGTGTCTGACATCCAGGTGCGTGAGATCATGGTGCCGCGCGCCCAGGTGGATGTCATCGATATCAACGACACGCCGGAGAAGATCGCCGAGTTCGTCATCGACACCGCGCATTCGCGTTTCCCCGCCATCGGCGAGAACCGCGACGACGTCATCGGCATCCTGCTCGCCAAGGACCTGCTGCGCTACTTCGCAGGCAAGGAGTTCGATCTGCGCGACACCCTGCGTCCGGCGGTGTTCATTCCGGAGTCGAAGCGCTTGAATGTGCTGTTGCGTGAATTCCGCGTCTCACGCAACCACATGGCCATCGTCGTCGATGAATACGGCGGCGTCGCCGGCCTCGTGACCATCGAGGACGTTCTCGAGCAAATCGTCGGCGACATCGAGGACGAGTATGACTTCGACGAGGATGCCGACAATATCGTGCTCGACAATTCCGGCCGCTATCGCGTCAAGGCCACCACGCAGATAGCGGATTTCAACTCGGCCTTCGGCAGTGATTTCTCCGACGAGGAATTCGATACCCTGGGCGGCCTGGTCATCCACCATCTGGGACGCCTGCCCAAGCGCGGTGAAACCGTGCAACTGGGCGGACTGCGCATCCAGGTGCTGCGCGCCGACAGCCGGCGCGTGCATACGCTGCTGGTCGATCCGCAGCACGCCATGCCTCTGGATGAATAGCGGCATCGTTTTTCTCGCGGGCGCGCTGACCGTCTTCGGTTTCGCGCCCTTTCATCTCTTCCCTCTGCCGTTTTTCTCCCTGGCTCTGCTGTTCTTTCTCTGGCGGCGCCAGGCTACGGCTAAGGCCGCAGCCTGGCTGGGCTTTCTCTGGGGTCTGGGCTTCTTTCTGGCCGGCGTGTCCTGGGTCTATGTCAGCATGCACGATTTCGGCGGCATGCCGGCAATCATCGCAGCCCTGGCGACCATACTCTTCTGCGCCTACCTTTCCCTCTATCCGGCGCTGGCCGGTTGGCTGTTTGCCCGCTTCAAGAGCGGGGCGCAGGGCATCGACGCACTGCTTCTTGCCGGTGTCTGGGCGCTCAGCGAGTGGCTGCGCGGTTGGCTATTCACGGGCTTCCCCTGGCTTTCTCTGGGCTATTCGCAGACGCCGCAAAGTCCACTGGCCGGTTTTGCCGCGCTGCTGGGCGTCTATGGCGTTGGTTTTGTTTCGGCCTTGATCGCGGCATTGCTGGCCTCTCTCATCTTCTCACTGCGCAGGCATCTGGCAGTCATCATCGTCCTCCTGCTTGGCGGTCAACTCCTGCTGCGCATGGAGTGGACACAGCCGACGGGCGCGCCGCTGACCGTGAGCCTCCTGCAGGGCAATATCGCGCAGAGCCTGAAATGGGAACCCAGCCGCCTGCCCCAGTCCCTGTCCACCTATGCGGCACTGGCGCGGGAACATCCGGCGCAGCTGACGATACTGCCTGAAACGGCCTTGCCCCTTTTCTTCGACCAACTGCCGCGCGACTATGTGCAGCAAATGACGGCCAAGGGCGCGGCACTGGCCGGGATCGTCGTGAGGACGCCTGACGGCGGCTATGTCAATGCCGCCGTTGCGCTCGACCCGGCTGCGCAAAGCACTCCCTCGCCCCAGATCTATGCCAAGTCCCATCTCGTGCCTTTCGGCGAATATGTGCCGCCCGGCTTTTCCTGGTTTCTCTCCCTGATGAAAATCCCCATGTCGGATTTTTCCGCCGGGGCGGCGAGGCAGGAACCGCTTCTCCTAGCCGGTCAGAGAGTAATGCCCAACATCTGCTACGAGGACTTGTTCGGCGAGGAAATCATCCGCGCCCTGCCTGCCGCCACACTCCTGGTGAATCTCTCCAACACCGCCTGGTTCGGAGACTCCCTGGCGCAGCCCCAGCATTTGCAGATTTCCCAGCTGCGCGCCCTGGAGACGGGGCGCTTCATGCTGCGTGCCACCAACACCGGCATGACCGCGGTGGTGCGCCCCGACGGCGTGGTCGCCGCCGCCCTGCCGGCATTTGCCGGCGATGCGCTGACGGTCGAGGTCAGGGGCTATGCCGGCATGACGCCTTATGCGCGCTGGGGCAACACGCTCGCCGTCCTGATCTCCGTCCTTTCAATCCTGCCGGCATTGCTTCGGAGACGTCGGCTGTAGGTCGGGCTTCAGCCCGACGACCAGGGCTGTCGGGCTGAAGCCCGACCTACCCATCGCTGCCATCGCGACAGATTGGTATCAGGTGACGACCTTCGCCTCTGCTGCGCTCAAACCCTGTAAAATCGCGCTTTTGAAATAGTGCAGGGTTCTTCATGAGCAGTTCACCGACCTTGGGTTCCGACGTCACGCCCGCAAGCGGGCATCAGTCTGCGCCGAAGCTTGGCCAGAGGCCAAGCTTTCAGGAGGTCATCCTCCGCCTCCAGAACTTCTGGGACAAGCAGGGCTGCGTCCTGCTTCAGCCCTATGACATCGAGGTTGGCGCCGGCACTTTCCACACCGCCACCTTCCTCCGCGCCATCGGCCCCGAGCCCTGGCGCGCCGCCTATGTCCAGCCATCGCGCCGGCCCAAGGACGGGCGCTACGGCGAGAACCCCAACCGCCTGCAGCACTACTACCAGTATCAGGTGGTGCTGAAGCCTTCGCCCGACAACATCCAGGAACTCTATCTGGACAGCCTGCGCGAACTTGGCATCGACACTTCCCTGCACGACATCCGCTTCGTCGAGGACGACTGGGAGTCCCCGACCCTCGGCGCCTGGGGCCTGGGCTGGGAAGTCTGGCTGAACGGCATGGAGGTGACGCAGTTCACCTATTTCCAGGAAATCGGTTCGCTGGTCTGCCGTCCGGTGCTGGGCGAGATCACCTACGGCCTGGAGAGGCTGGCCATGTATCTCCAGGGTGTGGAGAACGTCTACGATCTGACCTGGGCGCCTGGCATCAGCTACGGCGACGTCTATCACCAGAACGAGGTCGAGCAATCGACCTACAACTTCGAGCATTCCGATGTCGACTGGCTGTTTTCCCAATTCACCAAGTACGAGTCCGAGGCCAAGCGCCTGATGGGCCTCTCCCTGCCCTTGCCGGGCTTCGAGATGGTGATGAAGTGCTCGCATACCTTCAACCTGCTCGATGCCCGTGGCGCCATCTCGGTTACCGAACGCGCCGCCTACATTGGCCGCGTGCGCGCGCTCTCGCGCGAAGTGGCGCAGGCCTACTATGCCTCGCGCGAAGCCCTCGGCTTCCCGATGTTAAAGCAGGGTGCCCCATCATGAGCGCGACGCTGCTGATTGAGCTGCTCACCGAAGAGCTGCCGCCGAAATCCCTGGCCCGACTGGGCGATGTCTTCAAACATGAAGTCTTCAACGGTCTCCTGAAGCATCAGCTTTGCCTTTCTGCGCCGGAGAAAGTCTCCGGCTTTGCCACGCCCAGACGCCTCGCGGTCTTGCTCAGAGAGGTCGAGGAAGCCGCTGCCGACCGCTCCGTTGAAGAGAAAATCATGCCGGTTGCCGTTGCGCTCGACGCCGCCGGCAAACCCAGCGCAGCGCTCTTGAAGAAGCTGGAAGCCAAAGGCATTCCTGTTTCCGAAATACCCAGCTTCGTGAAGCGCATGGACGGCAAGTCGGAGACCTTCTTCTACGATGCGCGCGTCAAGGGCGCGAAGCTGGATGACGTTCTCGCGACAATCGTTCATGAGGCGCTGAAGAAGCTGCCGGTGGCCAAGATGATGCGCTGGGGTGACTCCGACCACCAGTTCGTGCGGCCTGTCCATGGCCTGGTCATGCTTCACGGTGAGCGCCTCGTGCCGGGCGAGGTGCTGGGCCTGAAAAGCGGCAGGCAGACGCGCGGCCATCGCTTCATGAGCAGCGGCGAAATCGAGATCGCCGGCGCGCAAACCTATGAGCGGCAACTTGAGCAAGGCAACGTCATTGCCGACTTCGCGAAGCGCAGGGAAATCATACGCGGCCAGCTGAACGAGGCCGCAGGCTCGCTGCAATGGCTGCAGGACGAGGCTCTTCTCGACGAGGTCACCGCCTTGGTGGAACTTCCGGCGGTCTATGAGGCGGGCTTCGATGAGGAGTATCTCGCCGTGCCGCAGGAATGCCTGATCCTGACCATGAAGGCAAACCAGAAATATTTCCCGCTGTTCGAGAGCGGCAAACTCACAAACCGTTTCCTCGTCGTCTCCAACATGAAGGTGACCGACCCGGTGCACATCATCACCGGCAATGCCCGAGTGGTGCGGCCGCGCCTGGCCGACGCAAAGTTCTTCTATGACCAGGATCGCAAGAAGTCACTGGCCGACCGGATACCGGGGCTGGCGAAAGTCGTCTATCACAACAAGCTTGGCAGCCAGGGCGAGCGCGCGCAGCGGGTTGCCGCCATCGCCAGCGCCATCGGCGCGCTGCTGGGCGGCGAAGAACTGGCGCACCAGGCCGACCAGGCCGCTTTGCTGGCCAAGGCGGACCTCCTCACCGACATGGTGGGCGAGTTCCCCGAACTGCAGGGCATCATGGGCCGCTACTATGCGCTGCACGATGGCCTGCCGGCGGCGATTGCAGATGCCATCGAGGATCATTACAAGCCGCGCTTCGCCGGCGACAGCCTGCCTCGGGGCCGCATCGGTGTAGTTGCCGCATTGGCCGACAAGCTGGAAACCCTGGTCGGTCTGTTCGGCATCGGCCAGATACCGACCGGCGACAAAGACCCTTTTGCCTTGCGGCGTCACGCCCTGGGCATCATTCGCATGCTCGCCGAGCACCAGCTAGCGCTTGATCTGGATCGATTGATATTGCTTGCATCAAACATCGTGTTGCCAGTGATTCGCGATTCTGCCGATGACCGACTCGCATTCGGCCTTAACATGAAGCTGCTATCCGACTTTATCTACGAGCGCCTTGCCGGAAGCCTGCGCGAGCAGGGCTATTCGGCGCAGGAAGTGGATGCCGTGGTCAGCCTGCGCCCACAACGCCTCGGTGACATTCCCAAGCGGCTGGCGGCAGTGCGCGCCTTCGCCGAACTACCCGAGGCGCAGGCGCTGGCCGCCGCCAACAAGCGCGTCGGCAATATTCTGAAGAAGGTCGAGGGCAGTGTGGCCGCGAAGATCGATGCAGCCTTGCTCAAGGAGTCTGCCGAGATCGCATTGAACGCCGCTCTGGCCGGGGTCAAAGCACCGGCCGACGCGACCTTCGCTGCGGGCGACTATACTGCTTCGCTGCAGGCGCTGGCCGCACTCAAGGGTCCGGTGGACAACTTCTTCAACGAGGTGATGGTTAATGTTGAAGATCCAGTGCTGCGGGCCAACCGCCTCGGCCTGCTGGCGACATTGCACCAGGCGATGAACCGTGTCGCCGATCTCTCGCGCCTGGTTGCCTGAGCATGAAACTCATCGTCCTCGATCGCGACGGTGTCATCAACCACGACTCCGATCAGTTCATCAAGTCGCCTGAGGAGTGGCGGCCGATACGCGGCAGCCTGGAGGCCATCGCCAGGCTCAACCAGTGGGGCTACCGCGTCGTCGTCGCCACCAACCAGTCCGGGGTCGGCCGTGGGCTGTTCGATATGGATACCCTGAACGCCATCCACGAGAGAATGCAAAAAACCCTGGCCCATGCCGGCGGACGCATAGACTCTGTGTTCTTCTGCACTCATATCGACGGCGACCAGTGCGATTGCCGCAAGCCCAAACCGGGCATGCTGACCGAGATCTCCCTGCGCTACAACATTTCGCTCTCCGGGGTGCCGGTGGTGGGCGACAGCTTGCGCGATCTCCAGGCTGCCGTGGCGGTCGGCGCGCAACCCGTGCTGGTGATGACGGGCAAGGGGGCGATGACCGCGGAGGATCCGGCGCTGCCGTTGGACACCTTGATATTCCCAGATCTTTCCGCAGTGGTCGCGCATCTCACGACGCAGGAACACGCCCCGCGATGAACGTTCTGCGCTCGATTCTGTACATGCTGCTGCTTTTCATCGTGACGCCGCCCTATGCCTTGCTGATGATTTTCTGCTTTCCCCTGCCGCATCGCGCCCGCCGCTATACCGCCGTACCCTGGGTGTTCATGACCATCTGGCTGATCAAGCATGTGCTGGGCATCGACTACCGGGTGATAGGGCGCGAGAACATTCCCAACCGTCCCGTGGTCATCCTCTCCAAGCACCAGTCGGCCTGGGAGACGGTGGTGCTGCAGCAGGTCTTCCCGCTGGCGCTGTTCGTCTGGAAGCGCGAACTGAAATGGCAATTGCCCTTCTTCGGCTGGGCGCTGGCGGTGATCCCGATGATTTCCATCAATCGCGGCGCCGGCAAGAACGCCCTCAAACAGCTTGTGGACCAGGGCAGGCTGAGGCTGTCGCAAGGCTATCCTGTGATTATTTTCCCCGAAGGCACGCGCGTAGCACCCGGACATCATCGCCGCTACAAGATAGGCGGCGCCCTTCTGGGCGTGGAAGCCGGCGCGCCGGTGCTGCCGCTGGCGCACAATGCCGGCGAGTTCTGGGGGCGTAACGCCTTCTTCAAGAGCCCGGGGACGATCACCGTCAGCATCGGGCCGGCCATTGACCCGACCGGGCTTTCCGCAGAAGAGGTAAACTCCCGCGCTGAAGTCTGGATGGAAGCAGAGATGGCACGCATCAGCCCGCAACTCTATCGCCATGAAAGCACGCAGCCCGCAGACCAGCCTGCGGCTTGACGCCGCGCCGCCCTCCGTGCGCTGGCATGACGGCGCGCGGCTGGCTTTCTTGGGCGGCGAACTCGTGCTGAAATTGGTGACAGACCGCAAGGCCGCCATACGCGAGGGAGAATTATTGCATCTGCCCCTGCCCCCGGCGGCAAGCGCACGCCAGATCCAGGACGGCGTCGAGTCCTGGCTGCGTCAGGAAGCGGCGCAGGTCATCGACGCCTGCATCGGGCGCCAGTCGGCTGGCGGCGTGCGCTGGGCATTTTCCTTCGCCGCGAAGGGCGGCTGGGCGCACAACCATGCCGATGGCTCGTTGCGCTTCAACTGGCGCCTGATCGAGCAGCCGGCGCAGGTGATTGAAGCCGTGGTCGGGCGCGCCATTTCCTCGCTGCCGCAGCCGGCAGTGACGAACGATCTCTGGGCGCTGGCATGATGTTTTTCGATCAGTTGTCCCTGTTCCGCTCCCCCAAGGTCACGGTCGACACGCCTCCTCATCCTGCCAAGCAGCGTCATGTTCTGCTGGGCAGCCACATCGTTTCCTACACCCTGAAGCAGGGCAGCCGCAGGCGGCTTGCCATGACCATAGACGAGCGGGGTCTGACCATAGGGGCGCCGCTGCGCATCACCCTGGCCGAGATCAATGCCTTCGTCGCCGGCCACGCCGCCTGGGTGCTGAAGAAACTCGACGAATATGCGGGCAGCCATGGCAGGCGCCATCTCGCCGTGCGTGACGGCGCCTGCCTGCCGCTCCTGGGGGCGGAGATTTCGGTGCGTATCGTTGCAGGCTCAAACCGCGTGCGCTGGGATGGCGCCGACCTGGTGCTGGAGGCGCGTCCCGACGCCGACTGCGACGCCCTGGCAAGGCGCGCCCTGCAAAGGCGCGCGGCCACTCTGTTCGCCGAGAGGTTGATGCATTACGCGGAGAAAATGGGGCGGCCGGCGCCGCGACTCTCGCTCTCCAGCGCGCGCACGCGCTGGGGAAGTTGCAGCGAGAAGAGCGGCATCCGTCTCAACTGGCGCCTGATTCATCTGCCTCTGCCGCTCGTCGATTACGTGGTCGCCCATGAACTGTCGCATCTCGTGGAAATGAACCATAGTCCGAGATTCTGGGCCGCCGTGGCAGCCATCTATCCTGACTGGCGCGCGGCGCGACGCGAACTCAAGCTGCGCGCGACGGACATCCCGATCTTTTGAGGAACAATGATGAGAATTTTGCATACCATGGTGCGCGTCGGCGATCTCGACAAGTCTCTCGCCTTCTACCAGGAGGTGCTGGGCATGAGGCTTCTGCGCCGCAAGGATTTCCCGGAGGGGAAATTCACCCTGGCCTTCCTGGGTTACCAGGAGGAGAGCGAGGGCGCAGCGCTGGAGCTGACTTACAATTGGGGGGTCGAAAAATACGAGATCGGCACGGGCTACGGCCATATCGCGCTGGAGGTCGATGATGCCTATGCTGCCTGCGCAGACATCAAGAAACGCGGCGGCAAGGTGACCCGCGAGGCGGGTCCGATGAAGCATGGCAGCAGGGTGATCGCCTTCGTCGAGGATCCCGATGGCTACAAGATCGAACTGATCCAGACTGGAGCCGCTTAACAGCGGCCGGTCAGTGCGGGGTCAAGTCTGCGCGGTTTCGTCAGAAGGCTGGGGCTGGTCAGGATTTTCAGCGGCTGGGGTCTCGCTCTTTTCCAGTTTGCGCAGCTTTTTTTCCTCTTTCTTTTTCTTCTTTTCTAGCTCTTTCTGGCGCTTCTCGAATTGAAAATTAGGTTTTGCCAACTTGGCCTCCTTGAGCGGGCTTGATGGGTAATCAAGGCGGACAATGAAGCCGGCCAAGACGACGATAAGCTATTGTACTACCGAAATGAAATGCCCGGATTCCGGGCCCGCTGCTGGCTAGTACCTCGCTTCGCGGCACAAGAGCCTTGGGCGGCTTTTTCGCTACGGGCTAGGGGATGTCTGAATAAGTCCGTCATCTTGCATGGCTCTCAGATTGCTTCGCTTTCGACCCTGTCATTGCCACGGCCCTGCGTTCCTCGCAATGACAGAAGCGCGGCAGAGGCAATGGCGAAGTTGTATTCGATCAGCGGTTCCCTAGATCACGTAGTTGCCGCAGGCAACCCAGGCCTCTTGCGCCTGTGAGGCGCTAGATCAGTTTCGGCGCCATCAGGACGGCATCAGCGCGCAGCCTCGCGATGGCGTTTTTCGCGCTCTTGGTGGCGCCGACCTCCTCGGCGTGCGCCAGGAAGCGATCCAGGACCTTCTCCAGGGGGTAATCATATTCCTGCCAGCCCTCGATGAATTCCTTGTCCGAGAGATGCTGCAGCTTCAGCCTGCCGGCGGAATGCAGGACGATGGCCACGCCTGCGGATTCGCGGCGCAAGGCGATGGCGACGTGGCGGTTGCGGTCGATCAGGACGGATGCCATATTCAATCAGTCAAAAAGCCCCGGCATGACGGGTGCCAGATTCTTTGTCTTCACGGTGACGCGCACCGGCGCGCCGCGCTTTCCAATGACCTCGACCACCATGCGCTTGCCGCTCGCCTCCGCCAGAACGCGCACCGTATGGCCTTGCCGGGACAGCGTGCTGTGCCCGCCAATGTACTGGGCGACGGAGCCTATGGCGGGTTGCCATTTTTTAACTCTCGTCATCTGCTAGAGCATAGGAAATTGCGGGTAACTGTGTTCCCCCGAGAAGACGTGGAAATCGCGTTCTGATCCCGGTTCGTCATACCGTCAGGTCGACCTCCTGCACCGTGCCGACGCTGCCGTCTTCCTTGACGAACAGGCCGCTGGCAGCAATCGCGCCGAGATTGCTGTTGCCGGAGCCGCGCAGTTCGAAGGGGCTGGCGACATGACCCACGGCGATGGCGCCGACCTTGCGGCTGGCGAGCGAATCGAGCGCGCCGTCGCCCTTGGCGTCAGGGGTCCAGACGCGCAGCGCCTTGAAGGCGGCATCGTTTTCGTCAATCCAGCCATTGCCGTCGCTGTCCAATACGGCGAGTTCGCCGAAGCCGGAGTTCGTCGCCGGGCCGAAGAGTTCGCTGCCCGAGTCTATCTTGCCGTTGTGGTTGCGATCGATGGCGAGATAACCGCTGCCGCCCGTGAGCGCCGCCAGCTTCTTGCCTTGCCCGCCAAGATCGAAGGCGAAGCTGGCATCGGACAACTGGGCAGCCGTGCCGTCGAAATTCAGCACCAGTGGATCCTTGCGCTGCGCATCGCCGGCGCGCAGGCTGGCTGAGGTCTCCACCCGGGTTTCGCGGGTCATGGAAAGGTCAAGCTTGAAACTGATCTCCTGGCCGTCCTGGGTCTTGATGATTCCTTGGGCGGAAACCCGGGTCTGCTCGAACTCTTCGTGTACCGCGTGGTAATCGTATTCCAACCCGAAGCCCGCGGTCTTGGCCTGAGGCTGCTGTTGGGGTGCCTGGGGTGCAGCGGAAGAAACGGCTGCAGGCGGCATGGCGCCAAGGTCTTGCGCCGAAAACAGCTGTATCGTCTTGCCCGTCAGCATTTCAATCATGAACTTGATCAGCCTGATGAAGGGGTCGTCTGCCGCCGCGGCGAAGGCGTCCTCTATGGCCGAGGCCTGGGACGCCGACTGCTGTGCCTTGGCCACCGCCGCGGCTGATGCGATATCGGCTGCGAGGGAGGCGCGGGCTAAATCCGACAAGGACACGGGGGTCGCCGAGTCGGGCCTGCGATTGCCCGTCCATTGGCGCAGGGTCTCCTGTTTTTCGTCGCGGCTGTATGCCTGATGGGATGACTGCAGGGAATAGCTGGCGCTGTCGATTTTCATGATCAACCAAGCATTGGCGCGGTAACAGGGCGCCTTCAAGTCTATTAACGACAGGGGAGCGGCAATATTGACCCCTGCCCGCTATTAAATTCGCGGGAGATTTGCGGCATAATCCCGCCATACTGGGGCGTACCCGGCGGGAAAGTTCATCCTTAGGAGATAGCATGAAACTCAATTGGCACGCGTTCGTCTGCGTCGCATTCTTGACTCTGCCGGCATCCGCACAGCAGTCCGCGCATCTGGCCGATACCATTCTCACCAACGGCAAGATCGTGACCGTCGACGACCAGTTCAGGATCGTCAAGGCGCTTGCCATCCGCGGCGAGCGCATCCTGGCCACAGGCAGCGACAAGGACATGAAACAGCTGGCGGGTCCCGCGGCCAAGGTGATCGACCTCAAGGGCCGCACCGTCATCCCTGGCCTCATCGACAACCACGTGCATATGATGCGCGCCTCCGAGCTGTGGGACCGTGAGGTCAGGCTGGATGGCGTCACCACGCACAAGGAGTCCATGGAACTGATCGCCAGGAAGGCGCGTGACTCCAAGCCAGGCGAGTGGGTGCTGATCCTGGGCGGCTGGTCCGAGGAACAATTCACAGACGAGAAGCGCGGCTTCACCAAGGAAGAACTCGACCGCATCGCGCCCAACAATCCCGTCATGGCGCAGTTGATCTATTTCCGCATCTATACCAATACGGCCGGGTTGAAGGCGCTGAGCTTAGATGCCAAGAGCCCGGATCCGAAGGGTGGCAAGATCGAGAAGGACGCCTCGGGACAGCCCAACGGCGTATTGAACGGCGCCGGTTCAGTGCGCATGGCGCTGGGCAAGCTGGGCGATGCCGAAATGCCGCAGATGGTCGCCAATGCCAAGGTGCTGATGCATGACCTCAACAAGGTCGGTATCACCGCCTTCCAGGACATGGGCGGCAGGTCTTTCAACCTGCGCCAGATAGAGCCCTTCGCGACCCTTGCGAAGAGCCGTGAGATGACCGTACGAGTCTTCTACAATCTCTGGATGGAGCCCGAGAGTCCCGCAGACGTCGATGGCGTCCTGGCCAAGATCAAGGAGATGAAACCCTTCCAGGGCGACGACTGGTTCGACAACACTGGCTACGGCGAGACCGTCTATTTCCCGCTGCACGACAATCTGCTCGCCGCAAAGGGCAACATCACGCCCGACGGCCTGGTGCAATGGCGGCGCGTGGCCATGGCGGTGGCCGAGAAGGGCATGCATCTTAACGTGCATGTGCAGTTGCGCTCGAACATCGAGGCCTTCCTGACCGAGATCGAGGCGATCAACAAGGTGAAGCCCATCAAGGGCCTGCGCTGGACCTTTTCTCATGTTGACCAACTCGAGCCGCAGGATATCGAACGCATGAAGCGTCTGGGCATGTATGCCGAGATCAGCAGTCGTCCGGTGGTCCAGGGCGCGTTGATGCTCAAGGTTCATGGCGACCGCACCTATGAGATGCCGCCGCTGAGAATGGTCCAGGCCAGCGGCCTGCCCTGGGGACTGGGGTCTGATGCCACAGCGGTCACGCCCTACCAGCCTTTCGCCACCATTGGCTGGGCGGTTACCGGCAAGATGGTCGGCGGGCGCGAAGTGCTGAAGCAGACCATTACCCGCGAGCAGGCGCTGATCGCTTATACGCGGAGCAATGCGCCCTTCCTGTTCCAGGAAGCAAACCTGGGCTCTCTCTCGGCGGGCAAGTATGCCGATCTCTTGATTCTGGACCGCGATTACCTCAAGGTGCCGGCGGACCAGATCAAGGACATCAATCCATTGGCCACCATGGTCGCAGGAAAGTTTGTCTATGACGCGCTAAAAAAATGATTCCACGAGGAGACAATCATGAGCCGCAACGAGCCCAAGCTTCTGATCCCCCAACTCAAGTCTTTTTATGATTTCGTCGAGCCGCTCTCCTGGCTTTTGATACGACTCACCGTCGGTTTGATGCTTCTGCCGCACGGCATTCCCAAGGCGACGGTCGGCATCGCTGCGACCGCTGCGGCGACCTTTGGCAAGCGCGGTATGGACCCTTCCGAACCGCTTGCTCTGGTGATCATCCTGCTGGAGACACTGGGGGGGGTGTGCGTCGCCCTGGGGTTGCTCACGAGATTCTTTGCCGCAGCCATTGCCATAGAGATGGCGGTGATCTCCTGGGTGTACTTCCCAAAGTACGGCTGGACTGCTCCGGGCTACGAGTACGCGATGATGTGGGGTCTGATCATGCTCGCCATCGCGCTGCGCGGTGGCGGCCCCTGGTCTCTCGATCGCAAGCTGGGCAAGGAGCTTTAAAACCAAAGGAGGAAACAATGAAAAAAATTATCTTCGCCGCAGGACTCGTGGCCATGGCCGGCATCGTCATCGCCCAGCAGGCAGGCTTTACCCGCACGGCACTGCAGACCCAGGATCTGTCGACGCCTGGACGGGTCGCGGTCCAGGCCCGGGCCGAGTTCGACCCGGGCGTCGCGGCCGGCAGGCACACCCATCCGGGCGAGGAACTGGGCTATCTGCTGGAAGGCCAGATCGAACTTCTGATCGATGGTCAGCCGCCCAAGCTCGTCAAGGCCGGCGAAACATTCTTCGTGCCGGCGGGTCTGGTCCATGACGGCAAGAACACGGGCAGTGGCAAAGCCAAGGTGCTTGCCACCTACTTCGTCGAAAAGGGCAAGCCGGTTGCCACGCCGGTGAAGTAATCGGTGGTTTTCTTCGCCCGGTTGCTGCCCGTCATTCTGGCGCTGGCGGCCCTGCCTGCTCTTTCTGTCAGTGCGCAGAGCCGGCGTGACATCGTCTCGTATGAGGATGTTCGCATCGAGGTCATTTCACAGGGCAAGGGACCGCTGGTCGTGCTGCTGCCTTCGCGCGGCCGCGGCGCGGAGGACTTCGACGAAGTCGCTGCAGGCATCGCCGCCTCCGGCTTTCGCGTGTTGCGCCCACAGCCGCGCGGGGTGGGGGTGAGCGTCGGCCCGATGAAAGGGCAGAGTCTGCACGATTTTTCCCGCGATATCGCGGCGGCGGCCAAAGCCTATCCGACAGGATTTTCCGGGGCCAAGGAACTCTCGGAGGCGGTCAGGAAAAGCGGCGACCCGGCGCTTGCCCCTGAAGAGAGGCTGAAGTATTTGCGCATGGCTTTTTTCGCGCCGGGCCATGATGCCAGCGTCTGGCTTACAGGCTGGCACCCAGAGGTCGATGAGTCGCAGTTTTCCGCCGGCAGAGCGACCAAGCAGTCGGAGTGGTCGCCGGGCGGCAATGTGCCTCTGCTCGATCTCCAGGCGGAGAATGATCCTTTCAAGCCGCGCGAAATGATGAACGAGATCAGGACAGAGTTCGGCGAGCGGGCGACGGTCGTCGTCATACCGAATGCCAGCCACGCGCTGATACCCGAGCCGCCAGCCGCTGTCGTTTCCGCCATAATCGCCTGGATCCGCAAGTTGTAGTTTTCATCCCTCCTGTCCTCTAAGCAGGCTTAAATAGGTGCTCCATGATTCGATACTCGATAGTCTGCTTTTTCGCCCTGTTCTCTTTCAATGTTTCGGCCGAGACCTGTGCGGCCAACCCTGTCGCCTTGCAAATCCTGGGTTCAGGCGGGCCCACGATCAACAAGGACAGGGCGTCCACAAGCTATCTTCTCTGGGTCGGCCCCCAGGCGAAGATGCTGGTCGACATGGGCGGCGGGGCCTTCCTGCGCTTCGGCCAGTCGGAAGCAAAACTCGCTGACCTGTCGCTTATCGCCCTGAGTCATTTCCATCCCGACCATGTTTCAGATCTGCCCGCCTTCCTGTGGTTAAGCCCGTACCTGCGCAAGGAGTCCCTGCCCATCGTCGGGCCTTCCGGCAACGATCTGGTGCCATCACTGCCGGTCTTCCTGAGCCGCCTCTTCGATGCGAAGAGCGGCGCCTTCCAGGTTCTGGGCACCTCGATGGGCGGACCGCCGGTACCCGGCGTTGGCGGCGGAGTCCTTCTCGATGCCAGCGTCGTCGATGTCACGAAGGCGGAACCCTCCAAGGTATATGACAAGGATGGAATGACCGTGACCGCATTGGCCATACCGCACGGCAGGATTCCGGCCCTGGCCTACAGGGTGGAGGTGAAAGGGAAGTCTGTCGTTTTCAGTTCGGACCAGAACGGCAGCAATCCGAAGTTTGTCGATTTCGCGCGCGGCACCAACGTCCTCGTCATGCATCTTGCCATCGCCGCGGGCACGACCAATCCCATTCATGCCTCGCCCGCCGTGGTCGGCAAGATCGCCCAGGAAGCAGGCGTCGGGCGGCTCATCGTCAGCCATATCGGCCAGTTCGACCTCGATGCCGCGATCGCCGAATTGAAGCAATCCTACAAGGGGGCACTGACCGTCGGTGCCGACCTGCAATGCACCCAGGTGAATTGAGATGACCCAGTTTCTCTTATACAACGCGCCGCAATCGACCTGCAGCCAGCGCGCGCGCTTCGTATTGAACGCCAAGGGTCTCTCCTTCGAAGAGATCAAGCTCGATCTTTTCACCGGCGATCAACTCAAACCGGACTATCTGAAGATCAATCCGAACGGCGTCGTGCCTGCGCTGATTCACGATGGCCGGGCGGTATTGGATTCGACGGTGATCATGGAATATCTGGAGGATGTCCGCGGTGATGTCTGCCCCCTGTCGCCGCAAGATCCGGTGGAGCGTGGCCGCATGCGCTGGATGATGCGCTATATCGACGAGATGCCGGCGCCGTCGATTCGCGTGCCCTCCTTCAACCTGGCCTTTCTTCCGCACTTCCAGGATATGAGCGAGGAGGCCTTTGTCCAACTGGCCAATTCCAAGCCGCTGCGCAAGGAGTTCCTGCTCGCCATGGGAAGAACAGGATTTCCGCAGAAAGAAATGGACCAGGCCATCGACCGCTTGAATCGCTCGGTCGCGCGCATGGACGAATGGATTGCCCAGAGCGGCGGTCCCTGGCTGATGGGCAAGAGCGTGAGCCTGGCCGACATCGCGGTGATGCCCGTCATCGTGCGCATGGCCGACATTAATCTCGACAAGGCCTGGGAAGACAAGCCTGCGATCGCGCATTGGCTGCATCTGATCCGGACCCATCCGGCCTTCGTGCCGACCTATTACACGGGCTCTCTCCTGACCGAAAAGTATCCCCATCTCGCGTCGCTCAGAAAGACCGCAGCATGAGTATTCGCCGGATGCTCTGCCTGCTGGGAGTAATGCTGAGTCTGCCTGCGTTCTCCCAAGTCTATCCCGTCAAGGCGATCCGCCTCATCGTTCCCTTCACGCCGGGCAGCGCCAGCGACATTCTGGCGCGCACCGTGGCGGAGAAACTGACCAAGGTTCTGGGGCAGGGCGTGTATGTCGAGAATCGTCCCGGCGCCGGAGGCGTCATCGGCACGGGTCTGGTGGCGAAGGCGGAGCCTGACGGCCACACCCTGCTCGTGGTGTCAGCAGGGCATGTGGTCAATCCCTTCCTCTACGGAAACCTGCCCTATGACACCCTCAAGGATTTCGCCGGTGTCATTCCTCTTGCCAGCCTGCCCAGCGTCCTCGCGGTCTCAGAGACGCTGGGCGTCAAATCCGTCAAGGAGTTGATTGCCTACGCCAAGGCCAAGCCCGGAAGCCTCAACTACTCTTCTGCCGGAATCGGCAGCGCATCGCACGTCAATGCCGAGAAATTCATTGCCGCGACCGCCATCGACGCTGTCCATGTGCCTCTCAAGGGCGCCAATGACATGGTGAGCGAAACCATGAGCGGGCGGACGCAATTCGGATTCATACCCATCATCGCCGCCCTTCCCATGGTCAAGGCCGGAAGATTGCCGGCCCTCGCCGTCTCCTCAAAGGCGAGATCTGGCGCATTGCCGGATGTTTCCACGATTGCCGAGGCGGGGGTGCCGGGGGCTGAATTCAATTTCTGGATCGGCTTGCTCGCCCCGGCAAAGACGCCGCGCGATATCGTCACGAAGCTCAACAGCGAGATCGGGAAAATTTTGCAGGCTCCCGAGGTGCGCGAGCGGCTGTCTTTGCTGGGCGCTGAACCCATGCCTTTGACGCCGGTTCAGTTCGATGCATTCATGCGGGAAGAGCACAACTCGCTGGGCCGCATCATCAAGCCGGCGCCTCCCCCATGAGTCACTTCTGGTAGCTGCCGAAGAGTTCCTTGAACTGCGCATCGGTCAGCGGCTTCTTGATGAACTTCATGGCCACCGCATCGTCCATTACCTCTTTGACGCCTGACAGGAGACCTGGGCGGAGATTTTCCTTCGGATAAAACTGATCGCGCAAGACTGGATCGAAGTCGGGCACTTTTGCCCATTCGACGTAAACCTTCATGGCTGCCGGATCTGAATACATCTTTTCCATCGTTTCCGCATAGGCCGTAAAGAAGCGCGCCAGTGGCTCCTTTTTCTGCGCCAGGGTGCGGATGTTGGATACCGTCAGGCGCACCGTCTGCACGCGCAATGCCGGCACATCGCTCAAGCGCGCCACCATCCGGATGCGTTTTTCCTTGAGCGCCGCGGCGACGAAGGTGGGCACGGACCAGCCGACATCGACCTGGCCCGACATGACCTGGGTGAAAGTCGAGGGTGGACTGCCGGTGGCGACCGGTCGCGGCGTGACACCATAGAGCTTGGCCAGAGCCAGGACGCCCTGATTGCTCGAGGAGCCGTTGGTGGAATAGGCGACCGTCTTGCCATTCACATCCTTGAAACTCTGCAGCGGCGAATTGGCAGGCACATACCAGAGCAGATCGCTCGCGCCCGTCATGCCATTTGCCAGGGCGCGAATCGGCGCGCCTTTTTCATATGCAGCCAGAACCCCTGGCGTGCCCACACCCATCCCCAGATCGGCGCTGTTGGAGAGTACTGCCTGAATCGTCTCGCCGGCCCCCTGCGTGTAGAGGATCTCCAACTTCAAGCCATGCTTCTCGAAAATACCCATTTGCTGTCCGACTTCCGGCGCCGAGTTTTCCCATGTGCCGCGCTGGCCAATGGCCAGAGTCAGGGTGTCGATGGCGAACGCGCCAGCGCTGAGAGCAAGGGTGAAACCGAGAACCAGTCCTTTGAGGGCTTGCATTTCTGTCTCCTTATATTATCGAGCGGCGTAAAGTCTGGTGAATGAGCTGAGGTTTTCCCGAATGAGGCAATATTACAGCAGTCCGGCATGAGTCTGCGGGGATAGCGCTCGAGATCTTCGCTGCGCACGGCCAGGGAAATCGGTCGCCAGAGGCGTATGCGGAAACGCTGATCAAGTACAATTTCGTCATTGCGAAACCCGCAGGGCCGTGGCAATCGCGATGACGGACTTTTCAGACATTCCCTACATGACATTGCAGGAGGACGAGTGAAGAAGCTATGGATCTTGGTGCTTTCAGCCGGCTTGGCGTTTACCCCGGGCGCGCACGGACAAACCCTTCCCGCGACCATCAAGGTTCTCCTCCCCTTCCCTCCGGGCGGTCTGTCGGACACCATCGGACGCCTGGTTTCCGAAGGCTTGCGCACCCAATTGAAACGCACCGTCGTCCCGGAAAACCGTCCGGGTGCAAATGGTGCCGTCGCGGTCAATATCCTCAAGCAGTCTGATCCGGATGGTGGAACGCTGCTGATAGTCAGTTCGGGGATGATCACCTTCAGCCCGCACTTTGAAAAAACCCTTTCTTACGACCCCTCCAGGGATCTGACCCCTGTCGTCAGCGTGGCATACGCGGATATGGCGCTTGTCGTTGCCAACAATGTTCCAGCTTCCAGTCTGCGTGAATTCATCGCTCTCGCGCGGTCGAGTGCCATTCCTTTGGCCATGGGCTCGGCCGGGACAGGGAATTCGACGCATGCTTACATCGAACTTCTGAAGGACTCGGCGAAGGTCAATTTTCTTCACGTTCCGTACAAAGGGACCTCGCCGGCACTGATCGATGTCATGGCGGGTCGGGTCGCCGGGATGTTCATAGGTCTATCGACGGCCTTGCCTGCGGCAAAGGCAGGCAAGGTCAAGATTCTGGCGGTGGTCGGAGGGCGAAGAAGTTCCTTCGCACCGGAAATCCGGACGCTGACCGAGCAGGGCTTCCCCGGTGTGGAAATACTGCCCTGGTTTGGCTTGATGGCGCCGCGAGGCATATCGCCTGAAACAAAGGATGCTTTGGCTACGGCTGTGACGCGAGCATTCGATACGGATGAAATGAAGGCCAGGTTGATCTCCGCAGGGGATACCCGATGGGTTCTATCCGGCCAGGAATTTCAGAAGATGATCCAGACGGAAAGCGATACCTGGCGAAAACTGGTTATGGAAAAAAACATGAGTGACCAATGAGCTTGCCCGGATTCGGAGCCGCAGGACTGTCGGCTGCCGGGTGCAGGCGTCGCTCACCCCCTCTCGCTGCTCATGCTGATGATGAGCACGCCGCCTAGCACCAGAGACGAGCCGATGATTTGCAGCAGCGAGATGTCCTCGTTGAGGAACACATAAGCCATGTAAATCGTGGCGACCGGGCCGACCGAGCCGATGAGGGATGCGCTGCCGGAGCCGATGCGGCGGATGGCATAGGAGAGCAGAAAGGCCGGCAGCACCGTGGAGAAAAGCGCCATGGCGATGGCCATCTGATAGACATGAACAGGCAGGTCGAGCGCGCTTAAGGGGCGCATCGCGAGGAATTGCAACAGACTGGCTGCGCTCGCTACCATCATCGCATAGGCGGTGAAGCGCGTCGTGCCGATGCGGGCGATGGCATGGCCGGCGCCGACGAGATAGACAGAGTAGGACAGGGTGCTGGCAAACACCAGTGCTGCGCCGAGGAAAATGCCGTCCTGCTTCACCTCGGCGTTGTGCAGGAAAACCAGCACGATGCCCGCATAGCACAACATCATCGCGGCAACGGTTTGCCTGCCGATGGCGCGCTTGTATACCAGAGCCGAGAGGATCACCGTCATCGTGGGATAGAGAAACAGGATCAAACGCTCCAGCCCTGCAGAAATGTATTGCAGTCCGAGAAAATCGAGAAAGCTGGAAAGGTAATAACCGAGCAGGCCCAGGCCCAACACCAGCAACCGGTCATGCATGCTGAGCGGCTGCGCATGTTGATGTCTGATCCAGAGCGCAATGCCGATGAAGAAGGGCACCGAGAACACCATGCGCAAAGCGAGCAGCGTTATTGCATCCGGGCTGTCGAGATAGGCTAGCTTGACCAGAATGGCTTTGGCTGAAAAGCCGATAGCCGCGAGCAGCGCAAACGCCACGCCGAAAAACGCGTCACGATTGACCCGGATATTCCGCGAATGGTTTGCCCGCATCAAAAACGCTGAAGGCTGACCGATGCGGGCTCTGGCCGGATATCAAGCAAGGCGGTCAGAGCCGCTTTGCCCGGCCTGGAAAAAGAGTGAATCACGCAATGAATGCTTTTCGACTCATTCGATCAACTTGTCGGTGCGCAGCAGAATCGACTGCGGCACCTTGATGCCAAGGGGCCGGCGTTTGCCCGGCGACGATGATATCGGTCTTGCTGCGGACCAGTTTCTGGGCCAGGCCGGGAAGCACCTCCAACTTGCCTTCCGCCATGCGGAGTTCGAACAGAATGTTTTTCCCGTCAATATAGCCAGGGTCGCGCAGCCCCGAGAGTGCGTCAAACGCGAGGATAAATTTGCGACGATTATTCATTCACCCCTCCTGAATAGACCGCATTATGCCCGCTTAAGACGGGGGAAGGCGAGCGGGTGTGCGTCCGCTATTTCAGCAGAGAGAGGACCAGCTTGGGCAAGGCATTGGCCTGCAGCAACATTGCAGTACCGGCCTGCTGCAGGATTTGGGAACGGGTCAGGATGGCGGTCTCGGAGGCAAAATCCGTATCCTGGATCCGGCTGCGGGCGATCAGGATGTTCTCGGAACTCGTCTGCAGGTTGGAGATGGCCGAGCCGAAGCGGTTTTGCAAGGCGCCCAGGTCGGCACGGATGCTATTCACCCGGGCCAAGGCACCGTCAACGATGTCGATGGCGGTGGCAGCCCCCTGGATGGAGGACATGTCTATGGTGCTTACCGCGTACCGGGCGCTTGTCTTGCTGTCGCCGGCGTTCCCCGCGAACAGGCCGCCCGAGGCCGCCGAGATGCTGGACTGGGCGCTGAACGGGCCGACGGCCGATCTCAACTCGACCCCGCCTCCGATGACGGTGGAGTCACGTGTGCCGGCGATGCTGGTGGTGCCTCCGCTCTCGAGGGTGACGTAGTCGCCGGAATCAGAAAAACCGGAAGGGCTCGAAGAGTCGCTACGGACCCCCTGGACGCGAATGGACACCACGGCCGGGTCGGTATTGCTGGTGATGGCGGCGGAGCTGGTGAAATTTGCGATCTGGATATCTGCGCCGCTGGCCTCGTCGAGGGTGAGCGTGCTTTTTGTCGAATTCATGCTGGCGAAAATGCCGGTGCTGCCGCTGACGCTGTTGATGGCGCTGGCCAGACCCGTCAGGTCTGAGCTGGCGACGGTGGCCGAGACGGTGTGGCCGTTCAGACTCAGGGAAACGACGCCACCGGCGGAGAGGCTGTAGAGCCTGGCGCGGCTCCTAGCACTGGCGTAAACGCCGGTCTCGTCGGCCACGGCATTGATCTTCGCGGCGATGTCCTTGCTGCTCGCCTTGGCGGCGACCGTCATGGATTTGCCGACAGTACCGTTGATGGTCAGAGTTTGCTGCGCAACGTTGTTTCCCCCTGTTGTATCTGCGGGTCCGAATGAGGTGGTGACCGCGGCGCTGAAGGGCGAGGTGATGTTGAAAAATCCGCCGTTGGAAATGGTTGTATCGCTGGTGATGAAGGAGCCAGCGGTGAGCGTCACATTGACGGTGGCGATCTTGCGCGCGCTGTCTGTGGCGCTTGCCCCTGTGAGGGTCAGGGTCTCGAAGGTGAGGCTGCCCGATCCGCCGGTGGAAGACAGCGTCTTCGCGGAGAAGGCCGCCGCATTGAGTGCTCCTGCGCCAGTCGTGCCCGTACCGTTGCTAAGGCTCATGGTCGCGTTGTTGCCATCGGCGTCGCTGAAAGTGGATACCGCGAAGCCCGCGCCGCCGGAAGTGCTGACGGCAAAGCCGGCGCCCGCATTCTGCGTCAGTGTCACCGAAGCCCCTGTGGCCGTATGGGTGAAAGTGACGGTCCCGGCGCCGGCAGTCAGGGTGATGCCGGCGTTGAGGCTGCCGCCTGCAGCACTCAGAGCCGTCATCAAGTTATCCTGGGTCGTCGTGTTCGTAAGCGCCCCGTTGAAAGCCAGGTTGCCGCTGAGCAAATCCAGCGCACCGCCGCCATTGGGAAGCACGATTTGCAACATCGCCGCCAGTGCGTCTGCATTGCCGCCGGTGAATTGGTTGGTGAAAGTTGCGCCGAGTACGCCGCTGACATTGTGATCGACCAGAAAGTTCTCGAGGCCGATGTCCTTGGCTGTGACGCCGTTGCTGATGACGCTGACGGTGTCGGCCGCGGCGTTGGCCGTGGCGGTAAAACCGGTGTTGTGGGCGCCCGCGGTGATGACGGCAGCCAACTGGTCGCGCAAGGCGGCGTAGGCCGCGGTATTGCGCACGAAGCTGATGTCGTCTGTGGTGGTCGCGCCCGCGCTGCTCACCCCTCGCAAGGTGAAGGAGATGCGCTCGCCATTGGCCATGCTGCCATCGAGAGCGGTCAGGTCGCCCAGATGCACGGAATTGCTGGCGGCGACGCTGGCGGTGACGCCGGCCTGGCCATTGAGCGTTGCCGCGATCGAGCCCGATGTGTCCGCCCCTGCGATGGGGATGGCGCCTGAGAGAACGCCGCCTGCGTTGATATAGATGTTTTGCGCGGTGAGGTTTGCGTTGGCGGCCGTTGCGTCGCTGCCGGCGGCAACGAGATTCTCGACAAGATTCTGCGTGGCGGCATTGGCGCTGCCAACCGTCGCGGTCGCACTGCCCTTGACGGCGTTGTCGGTATTGTTCTTGTGGATGCCCAGGGTGTTCGAGGTGGCGCTGCCGATGCTGACATTGATTGTCTGGTGGGCATTTGCGCCTATCTGGAACTGGGACGAGGAAAATGTGCCGTCGAGCAGATTCAGGCCGTTGAACTGGGTGGTGCTGGAGATGCGCTGGATTTCCGTGATCAAGGACTGCGCTTCGGCATTCAAGGCGGCGCGGTCGGAAGCCGAGTTGGTGGCGTTGGCGGACTGCAGCGCCAGTTGCCGGACGCGCTGCAAGTTGGTGTCCACGGTGTTCAACGCGCCTTCAGCGGTTTGCGCCAGAGAAATCGCGTCATTGGCGTTGCGCACTGCCTGGTCGAGACCGGTGATCTGAGAACTCATCCGATCGGAAATCGACAGGCCTGCGGCATCGTCCTTTGCGCCGTTGATGCGCAAGCCCGATGAAAGCCGCGCGAGCGATATCCCAAGCAGGGACTGCGACCTCGAGAGGTCGCGCTGGGCTATCAACGACAATGTATTGGTGTTGATGCTGTTCATTGCTCTTGTCGCGTCAGTCGCTGGCCTAGTCGGATGCTTCGACGAACCTCGGCCACGTCTTGCGGCGGACGAGAAATAGGTCTACGACGTTATAACGGCTCTGGCCGGGGGTTCTTTAACGGCTACGCCAGATGGGTGAGGAAAACCCGGCAACGACTTTTCCCCACGGAGGGGGGTGTCGTGAAACTTGCGACGCGGATCAATTCCTGCCCGGCGTTGCGTCTTCCGCCTTGGGATTTCGCCCTGTCGCCAAAGCATAGATGCGCAACAAATCCTCTTCAGAGACGTCGATGAAAGACTCCATCTCGGTGAGCGCATAAACGAAGTCTTCGTGCGAGATCGCCCCATACCCTTTTACGACTGGAGCCTCCCGGGTATTGCTGCGAGAGAGAATGGCGGGGTATCTGCGCCAGGCAAACAGGGCATTAAAGGCAATCGCAACCAGGACAACGGCCAGCACGTTTATCAGCACCGGCACGAGAACGAAACCGAAGCCCAGGGCGCGGATAGGGTCCCCGCCGATGACTGCCATGAGGGCGATGGCGCCGCTGGGCGGATGGATGCAGCGCAGATAGTACATGGCGGCTACGGAGCCTCCGACCGCCGCACCGGCGGCAAGCAGTTCATTTGGCAGCCATGTGGCACAGGCTACCCCGATAGTGGTCGATATGGCATAGCCAGCGATAACCGGCCAGGGTTGGGACAGGGCGCTATGTGGCACTGCGAACAACAATACCGCGGTCGCTCCGATCGGTGCGGCCAGAAGCGGCGCGTGCGTCGGCCCGAGTAATGCCAGGGTGACGGCATAAACAATAATGACGCCGATGCTCGCGCCCAGCGCGGAAATCAGCCGTTCACGATGGCTTACCGGACTCGCTTCAATACCAAGCAGTCCGCGCCATCGTTGCCAGGAAAATTTCGCCATGGGCACTTGTTTTCTCTCGATTCCCCAGGGGGATGCGGGCAGCCATTATCGACTGCGATGATGCCTGTGGGTGCATGCACCGGTCCCGTCGCGATGCCGTAACTGCCGAATCAGGCCAGCCGTTTAGCGCAGTTGTGCCGGCATGCACGAGCAGCAAGAAGATTCTTTGCAAGGTGACGGGACAGGGAGTACATGCCGAATTGGTCGGCCTGTAAGCCCCGCCAGATCCCTTAGCGCCTTGGGGCTGCTAGCCACCTTGCGGGTACTAGCTCTTGATTTCCCGTTTTCTGCCCGGGGTGGCAGGTGGGATGGAACCGGCGACCCGGCAGAGCATCCCCTCAACGGGTTTGCCATCGCTGTATCGGGTCACGCTACACCTGGATATTTCGCCTCGCGCCGACAGGTCTGACAAGGAGAGGCGGACCTTGGGAAGGGGTATGCCCGTTGCCGCCGCAATATCCGCGTCGAGTTGCTGACCGTGCTTTTTCAGGTATTCGAGGATTGGGGTCGCGTGCATTTGGAGCACCTTATTTAAAATGGCGGAAGTTGCCGCCAAGATTGACCGGAAAAATATTTACAGCACCTGCATAAACTGCTGAGTACAAGAGCCCGGCCGCATCGCCGGACTCCGTTGTTGGTGGGCCCGCTCGGACTTGAACCGAGGACCAAAGGATTATGAGTCCTCTGCTCTAACCAACTGAGCTACAGGCCCGTATGATCAAGTCTCCGAATCGAGGAAACTGCGCAGTTTTTCCGAGCGCGAGGGATGCCTGAGTTTCCGCAGCGCCTTCGCCTCGATCTGGCGGATGCGCTCTCTCGTCACGTCGAACTGCTTGCCGACTTCCTCCAGCGTATGGTCCGTGTTCATCTCGATGCCGAAGCGCATGCGCAGCACCTTGGCTTCGCGCGGTGTGAGCGAGTCAAGAATCTCCTTGGTGACTTCGCGCAGGCTGGCATACATCGCCGCGTCGGCCGGGGCCAGGTTCGAGGAATCCTCGATGAAGTCGCCCAGATGTGAGTCGTCGTCGTCGCCGATCGGTGTCTCCATCGAGATCGGCTCCTTGCTGATCTTGAGGATCTTGCGAATCTTCTCTTCGGGCATCTCCATCTTCACCGCCAGGGTCGCCGGATCGGGCTCTGAGCCTGTCTCCTGCAGGATCTGGCGCGAGATGCGGTTCATCTTGTTGATGGTCTCTATCATGTGCACCGGGATGCGGATGGTGCGCGCCTGGTCGGCGATGGAGCGGGTGATGGCCTGGCGTATCCACCACGTGGCATAGGTCGAGAACTTGTAGCCGCGGCGGTATTCGAACTTGTCCACCGCCTTCATCAGGCCAATGTTGCCTTCCTGGATCAGGTCCAGGAATTGCAGGCCGCGGTTGGTGTATTTCTTGGCGATGGAGATCACCAGACGCAGGTTGGCCTCGGTCATCTCGCGCTTGGCTCGGCGCGCCTTGGCCTCCCCCGTGGACATCTGCTTGTTGATGTCCTTCAGTTCCTTCAAGGGAATGCCGATGCGCGATTGCATATCGATCAGCTTCTGCTGCTCCTCGATGATCGCCGGCGCGGCGCGCAGCATCTGGGCACCGTTGGCCTTGGCATTGGCGATCTCGGTCTTCAGCCAGTCGAGATTGGTCTCGTTGCCTGGGAATACCTTGATGAAGTGCTGGCGCGGCATGTGCGACTTGTCCACGCACAGATGCAGGATCTTGCGCTCATGCTTGCGCACGTCATCCACCATGCTGCGCACCGAGTCACACAGGCGCTCGGTGGTCTTCGCCGTGAAGCGGATGTTCATCAATTCGGCGGTGATCTGCTGCTGCAGCTTGAGGTAGGTCTTGTCCTGCGAGCCCTTCTTGGTCAGGGGGCCGCGCATTTTCTCGTAGAGTTGGGCGATCAGCATGAAACGCTCGATGGCCTCTTCCTTGAGTTTCAGGAGAGACGCGGTGAGGGCGCGGCTGCCGTCCTCGTCCTCGTCCTCGCCCTCGTCTTCGGAGACGGCGAGTTCCTCGTCCTCGGCCAGTGGTTCAATGGATTCTGTGGCATTGGGATCGATCAGGCCGTCGATCAGCTCGTCGATGCGCATTTCGTCGCGAGCCACACGGCCGGCCGATTCGAGGATTTCCACGATGGTCGTAGGGCAAGCGGAAATGGCCTGAACCATATGCTTCAAGCCGTCCTCGATGCGCTTGGCGATCTCGATCTCGCCCTCTCGCGTGAGCAGGCCAACCGTGCCCATTTCGCGCATATACATGCGCACCGGGTCGGTGGTGCGGCCGAATTCGGAGTCCACCGTAGACAGCGCCTGCTCGGCTTCTTCCTCGACCTCGGCGGCATCCACGACGGCAGGGGACTGCTCGGTCAGGAGCAGGGTTTCCGCATCCGGGGCCTCGTCATAGACCTGGATGCCCATGTCGTTGAAGGTGGTGATGATGGACTCGATCTGCTCGGCGTCCACCATGTCGTCGGGCAGATGGTCGTTGATCTCGGCGTAGGTCAGGTAGCTGCGCTCCTTGCCTAGCGTGATGAGATTCTTGAGACGCGTGCGGCGGGCATCGAGATCGATAGGCAGGGCCATAGGCGTTGCCGCCGACATCTTGTCCTTGCTGCGCTTGCTGCGCGACTCGGTCTTGGCCTTGACGGGCGGCTTGACCGGGATGATTGCCGGGGCGCTTACCTTAGCCACCGCCTTTGCGTTTCGTGATTTAGCGATTTCCTTGGCCATTGAATACCTCAATTGTCAGGCGCGGAATAGTGGATGAGTTGCGCCAATACCAGCCTGACAGACAAAGATTGGGGAAAACCGTTCATTATACACGAACTCACTTGTCCCTTCTTCCTGCGGCTGCCGCCGTGGTTTTTTGCGCCAAAAGGGCGGCGAGATGCTGGCGCTCCTCACTGGTCAGCCCGCCTGCGCGTTCCTTCTGGGAAAGATCGCTGATTTTTTGCGTCAAGCCGGTGTGGCGCAGGCGTTCCAGCGCATCATTGAACTCCTCTTCCATCGCCGCCTCGTCGAATTCATCCGCTGTCAGCGCCGCGGCGAACTGCGCCAGCATGGACTCATGCTCGCTGCCGCGGAAATGCTCCAGCAACTGCCCTATGCCCCCCGTGGACAGGGCGCCGCGGTCTATCGCTGCGGCGATGGCGCGCAGGGCAGCCCCTTCGGGATGGTCGCCGGCGATCAGTTCGAGGGGCAGGCGCGCTGCGCGCTCCGGGCTGTGCAGCACGTTTTCCAGAAGCCGGTGTTCTATCGAACGCGCCTGCGGGCGCCGGATATTGCGCGGCGGCGCAGATCGCCCGGGCGGAATGATCGGCTTCAGGCCGCACTGCGCCTCGACCTCGGCCTGGCTGAAGCCGCTGATGACGGCCAGTTGCTTGGTCAGTTGCAGGCGCAGCAGGGGCGCGGCGATTTTCAAGAGCAGGGGCTTTGCCTCGTGGATCAGGCGCGAGCGGCCTTCTGCACTCGAGAGGTCGACCTGGCCTTGCAGTTCCCGCAGGAGAAACTCGGTCAGCGTCGTCGGGTGGTTGGCCAGCTTTTGCAAGGCCGGCGCGCCCTGTTCGCGCACGAAGCTGTCGGGGTCGTGTTCGGGGGGCAGGAACAGGAAGCCAACCGACTTGTTGTCGCCGAGTTGCTCCAGGCTCGCCTCCAGCGCGCGCCAGGCCGCCTTGCGCCCGGCATTGTCGCCGTCGAAGCAGAAAACCACGCGCTCGCTCTGGCGCATGAGCTTGTTCAGGTGGAAGGCGGTGGTGGCCGTGCCCAGCGTCGCCACGGCGTTGGCTATGCCGTGCTGGGCCAAGGCGACGACGTCCATATAACCCTCAACCACGATGGCCGTGTCGCTGTCCCGGATCGCCTGGCGCGCCTGGGGCAGGCCATAGAGCTCGCGCCCCTTCTCGAACAGCGGCGTCTCGGGCGAGTTGAGGTATTTCGGTTCGCCCTTGTCCAGCACTCGGCCGCCGAAACCGATGACATTGGCGCGCTGGTCGAGGATGGGAAACATGATGCGGTCGCGGAAGCGGTCGTAGCGCCGACCCTGCTCGCCGTCAATGACCAGGCCGCATTCGGCGAGTTCCTTGGCCTGGTAATCGGAGAATACCTGTTCGAGGTTCTGCCAGCCTTCGGGCGCATAGCCCATACCGAAGCGGGCGGCAATCTCGCCCGAAAGGCCGCGGCCCTTGAGGTAGGCGATGGCTCTGGGGCTGGCCTTCAACTGGTCGCGGTAATACTTCGCCGCGCGCGCCATGAACTCGGTCAGTGGCGCCTTCCTGGCCGCATCCTGCCGCCTTGCTTCGATCTGCTGCGGTACCTGCAGGCCGGCATTGCCCGCCAGATCCTCGACCGCCTCGATGAAGCCCAGGCCAGAGTACTGCATGACGAAGCCGATGGCGCTGCCATTGGCGCCGCAGCCGAAGCAATGATAGAACTGCTTGGATGGGCTGACGGTGAAGGAAGGGGTCTTCTCGGAATGGAAGGGGCAGCAGGCGCTGTAGTTTGCGCCTGCCTTCTTCAATGCGACATGGCGCTCGACCACATCGACGATGTCGATGCGGGAGAGCAACTCCTGGATGAACGAATCTGGAATCAAAAGGGCCTTCCTCCCAGCCCCCTTCTCACCTCTTCGGGTGACCCCGTCAAGGAAGGGGGCGTTCGTACAGGGTTACGCTGACAGTTTAGCCTTGATTGCTGCGGAGACCTGGCCCATGTCGGCGCGGCCGGCGAGCTGGGGTTTGACGATAGCCATGACCTTGCCCATCTCTTGCATGCCCTTGGCGCCGGATTCCGCCACGGCCGCAATGATGATGGCCTCCACCTCGGCGCTTGAGAGCGCCTGCGGCATGTAGGCAGTGATCACCTCGATCTCGAAGCTCTCCGCGTCCGCCAGATCCTGGCGCTTGGCAGCCTCGAACTGGGAGATGGAGTCCTTGCGCTGCTTGATCATTTTTTCGATGATGCCGATGATGGCAGCGTCGGAAATTTCGATACGCTGATCGACTTCGATCTGCTTGATCGCCGCCAGAAGCAGGCGGATAGCGCCCAGACGCGCCGTCTCGCGCGCCTTCATGGCGGATTTCATGTCTTCGGTGATGCGGGTCTTCAGGCTCATGTCAATCACCAGGAGGTCAGGATGATCGGAAAGCACGAAGCCTCGGATGTGGGTAACCCGAGGCTTCGCATGCAATACGCCACGGCAACCGCCGCCCGTTGCTTGCGGCGGCGCGAAGAATCAATACATCTTTGGCGGCAGCATCTGGCTGTGGATGCGCTTGTGATGGCGCTTCACGGCGGCGGCCAGCTTGCGCTTGCGCTCGGAAGTGGGCTTCTCGTAGAACTCGCGCGAACGCAGTTCGGTGAGAATGCCCGTCTTTTCGATGGTGCGCTTGAAGCGGCGAATAGCGACTTCGAACGGCTCGTTTTCCTTGAGGCGAATACCCGGCATGCTGTAGTTCCTGGTTGGGGCGGAAAGCCGAGCATTTTACCTGTCTTTTTTGCGAAATCCAAGAGAAAAATCTTGCCCCGGCTTTTTGACCCGCCCGAGCCGGTAGAATGCCCCCATGCTTGTCCTCGGGCTCGAATCCTCCTGCGACGAAACCGGCGTCGCCCTCTATGACAGCGACGGCGGACTTCTCGCCCATGCCATCCATTCCCAGGTTGACATGCACGAAGCCTACGGTGGCGTGGTGCCGGAACTCGCCTCGCGCGACCATATCCGCAGGCTGGTACCCCTGCTACGCCAGGTTCTGGTTGCGGCCGGAAGAAGCTTGGGCGATATAGATGCGGTTGCCTATACGGCTGGCCCGGGCCTCGCCGGAGCCCTGCTGGTGGGCGCCAGCTTCGCCGCAGCGCTAGCCCTGGCGCGGGGTATTCCGGCATTGCCGGTCCATCACCTGGAGGGCCACCTGCTCTCGCCGCTGCTCTCTTCCACCCCGCCGCAGTTTCCCTTCATCGCTCTTCTCGTCTCGGGCGGCCATACGCAATTGATGAAGGTCAGCTCGGTGGGCCGTTATGAACTGCTCGGCGAGTCCCTCGATGATGCCGCCGGCGAGGCTTTCGACAAGACCGCGAAGCTGCTGGGCCTCGGCTATCCGGGCGGCCCGGCGCTGGCGAAACTGGCCGAGAGCGGAAAGCCGGGACGGTTTAAGCTGCCCAGGCCCATGCTGCACAGCCAGGATCTCGATTTCAGCTTCTCGGGTCTCAAGACCGCCGTGCTGACCGCGGTTCGCGAACGACCGCTGACGGTGTCCGAGAAGGCGGATCTCGCCTTCGAGTTTCAGGAGGCGGTGGCCGAGGTTCTGGTGACCAAGGCACTTTCCGCCGTGAAGTCTTCCCGCATGAGCACTCTGGTGGTGGCCGGCGGCGTCGGCGCCAACCGGCGTCTGCGAAGCCGCCTTGACGAGTACGCGGGACGGGCCGGGGTGAAAGTGCATTACCCCGAACTCGAACTATGCACCGACAACGGGGCGATGATCGCCTTCGCAGGCAGCCAGCGCCTGTTGGCCGGCGCCAAGACCCGCAGCGACGGCAGTTTCGCCGTGCGGCCGCGCTGGCCGCTTGTGGAAGCGTAGGTCGGCCTTTCTCTGGACCACCTTTATGGTGGCAGGCCGACCTACCTTCCTATCTTCCCTTCTGTCCCGGCCAGGAGCTTCTTGATGTTTTCCTTGTGGCGCCAGATGAGTATTGCGCAGATGACGCTGACGCAAGCGGCAAGTCGCACATCGTCAAGCAGCAGGAAGCCGGCCACCGGTGTCACCAAGGCAGCCGCGATAGCCGCCAGGGACGAGTAGCGCGTGACGAGGGCGACAATCAGCCAGGTCGCGGCTGCGGCCAGGGCGAGCGGCGCATGGGAGCCGGCGAGCACGCCCAGCGCCGTGGCCACGCCCTTGCCGCCCTTGAAGCCCAGGAACAGCGGAAAGACATGGCCCAGGAAGGCTGAGAGGCCGGCCAGGGCGACCGTCAAGCCATCGATGCCCAAGCGCTGCGCCAGCCACACCGCCAGCCAGCCCTTGGCGGCGTCGCCGGCTAAGGTGAGGACGGCGGCGAGTTTATTACCCGTGCGCAGCACATTGGTCGCGCCCGGGTTCCCCGAACCATAGCTTCTCGGGTCGGCCAGTCCGAAGATGCGCGAAACGATCACGGCGAAAGGCAGCGAGCCGATCAAATAAGCGGCGACAACAACGAGAAGCAGGTTCATGAATAAGCCCCTAGAATGGCGGCAATTGTAGCGAAAGAAACGGCCATGGACTTCATCTTCATAGACGACATGCGTGTCGAGGCTCATGTCGGGATTTTCCCGCGCGAGCGGGCGACGGCACAGACGCTGGAAATCAGCCTCACCTTCGGCGTGCCCGACGCCGCCGCCGCGAACGATGACATCAGCGACACCATTCGCTACGACGAGGTGATAGAGCGTATCCGCGCCGAATTGGGACAGCGTCATTTCAACCTGCTGGAGACGCTGGGCGAGTATGTGATCAGCCTGATGCTGGACGTTTTCGGCGCACCCTGGGTGAAAATATCCATCGCCAAGCTCGGCATCATGAAGGGCGTGCGCCGCGTCGGCGTGCAGATCGAACGCAGCAAGAGCCCGTAGTTGCCGCAGGCAACCCAGGGCATTTATGCCCCAGGGGGTACTTGTGTCCGTCGGTCCCTGCTTCGAGGAAGGTGCGTTGCTGTGATTGCTTTTCTGCAGCGAACTCGCACGGCTCAGCGGGAGCTCACGAGCCGCTGCAGACTGCCAGTCACCTTGTCATGAAGGTCCGCTCGACTTTCTTTGCTGCCGTTGACCCGTGAAACATGGGCGGCAGGAAAGGGCCGCTACGTAAGGGTTTACATGGCGATCCTAAGCCGACCGTAGCGGTCTGCTGCTTCGGCGTCCGCAATTGCAGCTTGGTGTCACTGATAAACCCATCCTGATTTCGATGAGGCGATCGGTGTCGATGCAGGTGCGATTGAGTTCCTGGGCAAGCAAATGGCCGATGGTGTTCTTGCCGGCACCGTGCATGTCGATGAGAACGAGGTTTGGAGTCATGTTGGAAAGATATTCAACAGCAGAGGCAGTGAGATGTGGCCACGATTATCAGGCAAATTACGACCGCCTGCACCGAGGCTACCCTTAAGCGCGGCTAGCCTCTGCATCGCCTGCCTGTCTATGCCATAGAGTGCGCTCGAAGGCTTTGCGGCTGAATGATCAGGGTGTCGAACGGGTCCGGGCGGCGCGCGCCAGCAGCGATGGCACCATGAGCTTGTGCACCGGCCAGACAAACAGAATGTAGGCACGTCCCAGGAGATTGTGGACATGAATGACCGTGGTCATCACGGCTGAAGTGGCGTCACCTTCACTGGTTTTGCACAGGGAGACTTTCGCATCCAGGTGCTTGTCCGACTCGACGAGTATGACTTCGCGTTCCGAGAGGAACAGTATCGAGAATATGCCGACCCGATCGCCCACGCGATAGGACTCGGGTCCCGCTCCGGTATCGACATCGTCCAGATGTCCAAGATTCTTCAGACCGAACAGGGCAACGACCCGGTTTCTGGCGGCCATCAAACCGTTGATCCAGCCAGGGGTCTTGACCATGACATCGATGTAGATTTCCAGCGCCGAGCGGCCGCTCGCTTCTACGGGCACTGCAAAGGCATCGAACAGATGCGCTCCGGCAAGGTGCTTGCTGATTTCGCTGTCTCTCGGAACCCCGGTGGTACGAACCATCTCTTTTCTTTCAGTCCTGGCGTAGGGCCGCCCCAAGCCAGGACAGCGTTGAACATGGAGTCCCGTCAGGGACGAGCCACCGTCGCCCCCTTTCTCGGAAAGGGGGGCGGGGGGAATGGTAACCTAGGCCGACCTACTTCAGCCCGACTTCAACGACGGTCGGCGACAATAGTCGCAGCAGATCGTGCGGGTGCACGCCGACCAGGTAGCCGCGGCGGCCGCCGTTGATGTAGATCAGCGACAAGTCGAGAATGCTCTTCTCAAGATAGATGGGCAGCGCCTTCCTGGTGCCGAATGGCGAGGTGCCGCCGACCATGAATCCGGTATGGCGCTGTGCGACCTCCGGCTTGCACGGCGAGATTTTCTTGCAGCCCATTTGGCGCGCCAGTTCTTTGGTGGACACCTTGAGGTTGCCGTGCATCAGCACGATCAGCGGGTGACCGGCCTCGTCTTCCATCACCAGGGTTTTCACCACGGCATGCTCGGGCACATTAAGCTCTCTCGCCGAGACCTGGGTGCCGCCATGCTCCTCGTAGGTGTAGAGATGGTCTGAGTGGGCGACCCCATGTTTCCTGAGAAACAGCGTCGCGGGTGTCTCCGGATGTTTCATGAACTCTAGCCTCTGGGGTGATGCGTCGCGTGCAACTGCTTCAGCCGCTCGCGGGCGACATGGGTGTAGATCTGGGTGGTCGAGATGTCGGCATGGCCGAGCAGCAGTTGCACCACGCGCAGGTCGGCGCCGTGGTTGATGAGATGGGTGGCGAAGGCGTGGCGCAGCACATGCGGCGAGATCGGCTTGACGATGCCGGCGGCCGCGGCGTGGCGTTTGATCAGTATCCAGAACATCTGCCTGGAGATGCCGCCCTTGCCCTTGTTACTTCGCGAGGTGACGAAGACCTCGTCGCAATTTCTTCCTTTGAGCAGAACCGGCCGGGCCTCACGAAGGTAACGGGAAAGCCATTCCACAGCGATTTCGCCCAGTGGCACCAGGCGCGTCTTGTCCCCCTTGCCCAGGACGCGCACCACGCCGTCATCGAGATTCACCTCGAACAGCCGCAGCTTGACCAGTTCGGTGACGCGCAGGCCGGCGGCATAGAGCAGTTCCAGCATGGCGCGGTCGCGAAGACCCAGCGGGTGGGCTACATCGGGCGCTTTGAGCAGGCTCTCCACTTCCGCCTCCGACAGCGTCTTGGGGAAACGCTGGGGCATCCGTGGCTGCTCGATGTTCTGCATGGGGTCGGTGGTGATGCGCCCAAGGGCGAGCAGGAAACGGCAGAAGCGGCGCAACGCGGCATGCAGGCGGCGCTGGCTTGAGGCCTTGGGCTGCTCCGGTCTTGGGCGGTCGTAAAGATGGGCGAGGTAGGCCTGGATGTCGCCGGCTTCGATGGCCACCAGAGGGTGGCCTTTCCCCGCCAGCCAGGCGGCGAACAGGGCGAGGTCGCTGCGGTAGGCGGCAAGGGTGTTCTTCGCCAGTCCGTCCTCAAGCCAGAGGGCGTCGCAGAACTGGTCGAGGAGTTTTGCGTCAGCGTCAGTCATGCCTTGTTTCGTGGTCCAGCAGCCAGCGCTTGATGTCCAGAAGGAGGCCGCCGCGTTCGCGGGCGAAGCCGCCCAGGGCGCCGCCGGCAGCAATGACGCGGTGGCAGGGCACGATGATCGGATAGGGATTGGCGCCGCAGGCGCCGCCGACGGCGCGCGGGCCGCTATGAATCGCCTTGGCCAGTTCACCGTAGCTTATCGTCTTGCCCGCGGGAATCGCTGAAATCCTTTCCCAGACGCGGCGCTGGAAGGGTGTGCCTGAGGGCGCTAGCGGCAGGCCCGGTTCGAACGCCGGATCTTTGAGGTAGGCGCGCAACTGGCGCACGGCTTCCTTGGCCAGTAAAGTCTTTGGCGCCTGTTCGGCCTGAGGTTCTAGGTATTCGATGCGAAGAATCTCGTCGTCGTTGCAGGTCACGCCCAGCGCGAAGCCCGGCGCTGCGACAACGGCTTGATAGACGTTCATGGCGATCTCCGTTGAAGATATGCTTCTAGGAAACATCCTGCCACTTTGCCAGAAATCCATCCAGGCGGTTGGCGAAGTTCTGCCTATCATGGTGGCTGATTGCCGCCGGGCCGCCGGTCTGTACGCCGCCCTCGCGCAATCCTGCCATGAAGTCGCGCAGCGACAGCAGTTCGCGGATGTTTTCATGGGAGTAGAGTTCGCCCCGAGGATTCAGCGCACTGCCACCTTTTTCTATCACCGCAGCCGCCAGGGGAATATCCGCCGTCACCACCAGATCGCCAGGCTTCATTTCCGAGACGATGTGATTGTCGGCGACGTCGAAGCCGCCAGGCACCTGCACTGCCGAGAGCCAGACTGATGCCGGCACATGAAGCATCTTGTTGGCGACCAGGATGAGCTTTATACGCGAGCGCTCAGCGGCGCGGAAGAGGATGTCCTTGATCACCTTCGGGCAGGCGTCGGCATCGACCCAGATCTGCCGAGTGCTCATGGGCTGCAAGGAGAGACTTCAATCAGCGCGAACTCTGGCAGGCCGGTGAGGATTTCTGCGAGCGGTTTGCAGGCGGCATTGCTGCAGATCTCGTAGTCGGCGGCGTAGGGCGAGTGAGTGAGCGCCAGACGTTCGAGCGGAGGCAACTTGGGAGGGTAATGCCAGACGCCGTTCCTGAAATCGGCGTCGGCGGGCGGTTCCATACCGGCGCCTGCGCCCTTGATTCTGGCCTCGGTCAGAACCAGGCGGCTAGCCTCGATGCGGTAATCCTCTTCCCAGCGGGTCTTCTCGATCGAATGCGTCCATGCCAGGGTGAATGCCGACAGAGGCAGGGACGCGATGAGCGCCCCGGCGGCGAGACACAGTCCGCTCATTTCATGGCTTTGCTCAGTTGGGCGCCTTGCGGTTCCTGAACCACTGCCAGAGGATGAACAGTGCAGCCATGGCGAAGCCGATCTCGTCGGTGAAGGGGATGGCGGCGACCAGCAAGGCTGCAGCGATGAAGGCATAGACGCGAGAGAACAGGCCGACAGGCTGCCACATATAGCCTATGGTCATCACCGCCCAGAGGCTGATGGCGAGCACCGCCTTGAAGGCGACATAGACGACGGCGATGAGCGTCCAGTCGCCTTGCAGCATCAGCGCCGGGTCGTAGATCGCCATATAGGGCACGACGAAGCCGGCAACGGCGATCTGCGTGGCCTTGTAGCCTATGCGCATCGGCGAGGCCTTGGCGATCGAGGCGGCGGCGAAGGCAGCCAAGGCCACCGGCGGCGTGAGATCGGCCATGATGCCGAAATAGAACACGAACATGTGCGAGACGATCAGCGGCACACCGAGTTTCAAGAGGGCCGGCGCGGCGATGGAACTGGTGATGATGTAGTTGGGGATGGTCGGGATGCCCATGCCGAGTATCAGGCAGACCACCATGGTCAGGAAGAGCGAAGCGAACAGGCTTTTCTGGCCGATGGTGAGAATGTAGCCGGCGAAGCTGGAGGCCGCCCCTGTGAGCGTCAACACGCCGATGATGACGCCGACGACGGCGCAGGCGATGCCCACCGGCAGCGCCTGCTTGGCGCCGTCGACCAGGCTCATTTTCATGGTGTGCAGGGTCTTCTTGCCGCCTTGGACGAACAGGTTGCCCACGGCGAGCGCGGCGATCACCGCCATCACCGGCTGTATGCCCCACTTGGCGAAGGAGGCGGCGGCCAGACCCATTGAAAACCAGAAGACGACGCGGAAGGCCGTTTGCGATATGCGCGCGGCGATGGCGCTGCCGAGAATCAGGATGGATGTCAGCGCCAGGCCCATCATGCCCGCGAACATCGGCGTGAAGCCCTCGAAGAGCATCACCACCAGCGCCGCCAGAGGCAGGATGAGATACCAGTTTTCCTTGATCGCTCGCCAGGGATTCGGGCACTGGTCTTTGGGAATGCCGAGCAGCTTCAGCCGTCCGGCCTCGAGATGCACCATGACGAAGGCCGTGAAGTAATAGAGGAAGGCCGGGATCACCGCGGCCTTGACGATGTCCGCGTAGGGCACATTGAGGGTTTCGGCCATGATGAAGGCCACCGCGCCCATCACCGGCGGCATGATCTGCCCGCCCATGGATGAAGTGGCTTCGACGGCGCCGGCGAAGACGGGCGAGTAGCCGAAGCGCTTCATCAGGGGAATGGTGAACTGGCCGATGGTGAGCACGTTGGCCACACCCGAGCCGGAGATCATGCCCATGAAACCCGAGGAGATCACCGCCACTTTGGCCGGCCCGCCCTGGGCGTGGCCGACGAAACCCAGCGCGACGCTGTTGAAGAGGCGGATCATGCCGGCGTGTTCGAGGAAGGAACCGAACAGGATGAACAGGAAAATATAGGTGGCAGAAACCAGGGTCGGGATGCCGTAGATGCCTTCGGTACCGAAGCCGAGCTGCTCGACGATCTGCGCCAGGGTGTAGCCGCGATGGGCGAGGTCTCCCGGCAAATGCTGGCCGAACAGGCCGTAGAGCAGGAATACGCCGCAGACGATGGGCAGGGCCACGCCGAGGATGCGCCGCGCCGCCTCGAACACCAGCAGGACGACGACGGCGCCAACGACGAGATCGGTCAGGGTCGGGTCGCCCGAGCGTTGTATCAACTCGCCTTCGTAGATCCAGTGGTAGAAGGCCAGACCGAAACCGGAGAGCGACAATATCCAGTCGTACCAGGGGATGCGGGTCTGCGGCTTGGCGCCTTGCACGACCGGGTAGAGCAGGAAGCTGATGAGGAGCAGGAAGCCTATGTGCAGCGCTCTGGTGACCACGCTGGAGAGCGGCGAGAAGCCGGCCACCATCAGCTGGTAGGCGGAGAAGAGTATCGCCGCCCAGGTCACCGTCGTCAGCGCCCAGCCGCCCAGGTTGCGGGTATGGCCGTGCTCCTGGAATTCATCTGAAGGGGCAGGATGGTCAAACAGGCTGGTTTCTTTCGCGGTGTCGGTCATGGCGATCCAGAATGAAAGGGTAGGTCGGCCTTTCGATGGAGACATCTGGATCACCAGGCTAGGTGACCCGGACGGGTGTAGGCCGACTGGAGCGGTGGTCGGGCTTCAGCCCGGCCTACTTGATCAGGCCGACCTCGCGGTAATATTTCTCGGCGCCAGGATGCAGGGGAATGGGCATATGCCTGGGCCCTTCCTCGCGCTTGATGGCTTTCGCCGCGGTATGGGCGGCGATCATCTGGTCGAGGTTTTCGTACATGGACTTGGTCATCTTGTAGACCGTGTCGGCCGGCACCCCTTCATGGGTGACCAGGAAGTTCTCTATCGCCACGGTGGCCACGGCCGCCGTCTGCCCCTCGTAGGTGTTTGCCGGGATGATGCCGGCGATGTAGGCGGGGTCATTGACCTTGGCCACCACGTCGGCGGGAATGGCCACGACGACCATTTTCACCGAGGTCGCCAGGTCGCGTATGGCCGAGACACCCAGGCCCGCCGAGATCAGCGTGGCGTCGATCTGGCGGTTTTTCATCAGTTCGACCGCTTCGCCGAAGGGCAGGTATTCGACCTTGCCCAGATCCTTGTAGCTCAAGCCTGCGCCCTTCAAGATGGCGCGGGTGTTGATCTCGGTGCCGGATTTCGGCGCGCCGACGGCGACGCGCTTGCCCTTCAGGTCGGCCAGGGTCTTGATGCCCGAGTCGGCGCTGGCGACGACCTGGATGTAGTTGGAGTAGATGCCGGCGACGCCGCGCAGTTTTTTCAGCGGCACCTTGAAGCCGGATTCCTCGTTGCCCTTCCAGGCATCCGAGAGCGCGTCACCCAGGGTGAAGGCGATTTCGCCGCGGCCGGCCTGGAGCAGATTGAGGTTTTCGGCGGAAGCCTTTGTGGCTTGCACCGAAGACTTGGCGCCGGGCATGACCTTGCCGTAGACCTGCGATAGTGCGACGCCGAGCGGGTAGTACACGCCGCTGGTGCCGCCGGTGAGGATGCCGATGAACTCGGCGGCTTGTGCGTTGGCAATGCTGCCGGCCAGCAGTAATGCAGTGCAGGCGGGAAAGAGAGCCTGGCGTAAGGATGTAAACATTATTTTGTCTCCTGTTGTGCGATGGATTATAGCCTTGACTACTTGCCGAGCAATGCTTCCTTGAGGTCGTCCTGCGCTGGTTTCTGTCCCAGCCAGATCTTCAGGAGCGCCCGGTAGAAGTCATCGCCGGCAATGTCATTGCCTTGCTGCTTGCCATTGACGGAGAGGCGGGTGCCGCTCTCGGGCAGCCAGTCGATGGTGATGACATCATTTTTGGCGGCCGTCTTCAGGCTCAGAATGGCATTTCTGAATTCCTCGATGCGCGCCTTGAGCGCTTCCGTTTCCGCGTCGGAATGGTTCTTGTGGAGGCCTTCCACCAGCGCGTCGGCAAATTGCTCGGCGGTCAGTTCGCGCAGGGTGACGACGTGCAATCGCTTCGCCCCCTTCTGCGCGAGAACGTCGGCCACTGCAGTCTTCTTCTCGGCCAGGTAGAGGCCGATGACATAGACCTTGATGATGAACCTGGAGCGCATGCCTGCGCCGTTCAAGACGAGCTCGGTCGACCCGAGTTTCGTCTTGTCCTCGAACTTCACCCCGGCGATATCGACTGCGGCGTGGGTGAAGCCGGTCAGACAGAAAAGCAGGCAAAAGAGCAACTTCTTCATGATGTTCTCCTTAAAGGGCGGTAATGACGGCGCGGCCGATATCCTGGGTGGTGGCTTTGCCGCCCAGATCGGGCGTCTTCGGACCTTCGCTGAGCACCGCCTCCATGGCCTTTACGATGGCGGCGGCGGCATCGGCGTGGCCGAGGTGTTCCAGCATCATCGCCCCCGACCAGATCTGGCCGAGCGGATTGGCGATGCCTTTGCCGACGATGTCCGGTGCCGAGCCATGCACCGGCTCGAACAGCGAGGGATAGATGCGCTCCGGATTGAGGTTGGCCGAAGGCGCGATGCCTATGGTGCCGGTGCATGCCGGGCCGAGGTCGGAGAGGATGTCGCCGAACAGGTTGGAGCCGACGACCACATCGAACCAGTCGGGGTGCTGGACGAACTGCGCGCAGAGTATGTCGATGTGAAACTGATCGACCTTCACCCCGGGGAAGCGTGCCCCCATTTCCTTCACGCGTTCGTCCCAGTAGGGCATGGTGATGGAGATGCCGTTCGACTTGGTCGCCGATGTCAGATGTTTCTTTTTTCTCATTGCCGCGAGTTCGAAGGCGAACTTGAGCACGCGGTCCACGCCATGGCGGGTCATCACCGTTTCCTGCATCGCCATCTCGCGATCGGTGCCTTCGAACAGGCGGCCGCCGGCATTGGAATATTCTCCCTCGGTGTTCTCTCGCACTATCATCATGTCGATGTCGCCCGCTGCGCGGCCCGCCAGCGGCGACTTCATGCCGGGCATCAGGCGTGCCGGCCGCAAATTTACATAGAGATCGAAGCGGCGGCGGAACTGGATCAGTGAACCCCACAGCGAGATGTGGTCGGGCACCCGGGCGGGGTCGCCGACGGCGCCAAAGAAAATGGCATCATGCTTGGCTATTCTGGGAAACCAGTCCTCAGGCATCATGGTGCCGTGCTTAACGTAGTAGTCACAACTTGCCCAGTCCACCCAGTCCCAGTCCAGGGCGAAGCCAAATTTGGTTGCCACGGCATCGAGCACGCGCACGCCCTCGGGCATGACTTCCTTGCCGATGCCGTCGCCGGGAATGGTGGCAATCCTGTACTTCTTCATGAGCGTATTTCTCCGTTTCCTAGGACGATCCATTTCTGCGAGGTCAGGCCTTCGAGCCCCACCGGGCCACGGGCGTGGAACTTGTCAGTGGAGATGCCGATCTCGGCTCCCAGACCGTACTCGAAGCCGTCGGCGAAGCGCGTCGAGGCGTTCACCATGACCGAGCTGGAATCCACTTCGCGCAAAAAACGCAGCGCCTTCGTGTAGTTCTCGGTGACGATGGCATCGGTGTGCTGCGAGCCGTACTGGGCGATATGACTGATCGCGGCATCGATGCCTTCGACCAGGCGCACCGATAGAATGGGTGCAAGATATTCCGTCGACCAGTCCTGTTCGCTGACCGCCTTCATCTTGGGAACCAGCGCACGGGACTTTTCGCAGCCGCGCAGTTCCACGCCCTTGGCGAGATAGATCTTTGCCAGTTTGGGCAGGACGCGCGCAGCGATGGTCTCGTCGATGAGCAGGGTCTCCATGGTGTTGCAGGTGCCGTAGCGCTGGGTCTTGGCGTTGTCTGCGATCCTGATCGCCTTGGCAATGTCTGCGTCGCTGTCGATATAGACATGACAGATGCCGTCCAGATGCTTGATCACCGGCACCCGCGCTTCGCGGCTGACGCGCTCGATAAGACCCTTGCCACCGCGCGGCACGATGACATCGACAAACTGCGGCATGGCCACCAGGTGGCCGACGGCATCGCGGTCTGTGGTTTCCAGCACCTGCACCGCCGACTCGGGCAGGCCTGCGCTCGCGAGGCCCTCGCGCACGCAGGCGGCGATGGCCTGGTTGGAGGCCAGCGCCTCGCGCCCGCCACGCAGTATCGCGGCGTTCCCCGACTTCAGGCAAAGCGCCGCGGCGTCCGCGGTGACGTTCGGCCGCGCCTCGTAAATGATGCCGACCACGCCCAGCGGCACGCGCATCTTGCCAACCTGTATGCCCGAGGGCCTGAGCTTCAAGTCCGTGATCTCGCCGACCGGATCGGGCAATGCCGCCACCTGCTCCAGCCCTTCAGCCATGGACTCCACGCCTTTTTCAGTCAAGGTCAGGCGGTCTATCATGGCCGCGTCCAGTCCATCCGCCTTCGCCTGATCGACGTCCCTGCGGTTGGCTTCGAGCAGCGCGTCGCGGCCGTTGCGGATTTCCTCGGCGATGGCCTCGAGCGCGGCATTCTTGGCCGCGGTCGAGGCCATCGCAACCTGTCGCGATGCAGCCCGGGCGGTGCGGCCGACATGTTCCATATAGTCTTTGAGATTCATCGCCAAGCCCTTTCTTCCGGTCAAGCTCTTTGGCATAGGCGCAGGGAAAGCTGGAGGAACTCGTCCCACAGGTCTCCTCGCGCCAGGCCCTTGATCATGCGGTCTATGCGCGCCGCCTGCAACAGGGCGGTGCGCAACAGCGGCGTCGTAGAGCGCTCCACCGCGGGGCGGTAAGCCCCCTGGCGTGCGCCGAAGATGCGCAGGCTGGCGCAGGCGGCGTCGAAGCTCGCACCCTGGTCGCGCTGGGCAGAGAGTTGTGCCAGGGTTCGCGTTTCCTGCGCCAGCGCCCAGAGAACCAGCGGCGGCGCCGTGTCCTCGGCGTGCAGACCCTCGAGAAGCCGGGCGCAGCGCGCCCCGTCACCCGCCAGAAGCGCTGCGCGCAGCTTGTCCACATCATAGCGGGCGACGTCCAGCACCGCCTCCTCGACCTGCTCCAGCGTCAGCTTGCCGACGGGATAGAGCAGCGCCAGCTTCTGGATCTCCTGGTGGGCAGCCAGAAGATTGCCCTCGACGTGCGCGGCGATAAATTGCAGTGCCTCGGCTGAAGCGGATTGTTTCTGGGTAGCCAGACGCAGGGCGATCCAGTCGGGCAACTGGGAGAGCGGCGGGGCATTCAATTCCAGGACGACGGCGGCCTTGGACAGCGTGACGAACCAGGCCGCCTTCTTGGTTTGCCAGTCTATCTGCGGCAGGGTGATCAGGGTCATTACACCCTGAACGCCTTTATCGCTGCGCTCAGCATGGCGGACCAAAGCTTCGCCGCCTTCACGCCCGGGTTTGCCGCTGGGGATGCGCAAGTCGATCAGCTTGTTGCCACCGAACAGGGAAAGATTGCCGCCTGCTTGGGCGAGATCCCCCCAGCGGAAGCCGGGACCGGCCACCAGCACCTCGCGCTCGTCAAAGCCCTGCGTTCGTGCTGTGGCACGAATGCAGTCGGCCGCTTCGAGCACCAAAAGCGGCTCGTCGCCATAGAGCAGATAGAGGGGGCCAAGCGCCTGCCCGAGATGGGCTTTTAGCTTTGCGGGAGCGAGCTGCATGGCCGTGTGAGGGTAACTTGGCTTAGACGGGCGCCTTGGCCGCAGCCAGCCGGCGCAGCACCTGTTGCACCAGGTCATTCTGGATGTCGCGCCAGAGCAGCACTTCCTCGGACTCCTTGGAGAGCACCTGGTCGTCGCTGAAGGTGATGTCGCGGCGAATGATGATCTGGCTCTGCGGCATCCAGTCGCGGCCGTTCTTGTCGGCCACGCGGAAGCTGAAGGTGCGCGTGAGTTGGAACTCGCGCGCGCGTCCTGCGGCATTCAGGCTGACGATGGTCTTGACCGGCGTATCGGAAAGAACCAGCAGCGTGACCTGTGCTTCCTGTTGCGTGTCTACGACTCGCGCGCTGCTGCCGGCGGTGATGGAGCGCTTCAAGAGCGCGCGCAACTCGGCCGCCTCGGGCAGGCCGATGTAAAGGGTTTCGAAGGGCAGGGGATAGGCGCCGCGCAACTGGAAACCGCAGGCGGCGAGAAAGAGTACTGAGAGCAAGGCGATCCTGCGATACAAGGCGATCTCCCTAATTTGCACTAAGTGACGTTAAACGACGATATTGACGAGGCGGCCGGGGACGACGATGACCTTCTTCGCCGGTCGGCCCTCGAGGAATTTCAGCGCGGCATCGGAAGCCAGCGCCGCCTTCTCTATGGTTTCCTTCGCCGCGCCGGCAGGCAGGAGCAGGCTGCCGCGATGCTTGCCGTTGATCTGCAACACCAGTTCGATTTCGTCCTGGACCAGCGCCTCTGCCAGAGGCTCAGGCCAGGGCGCCTTGAGAATGTCTTCGCCGTAGCCCAGTTCGCGCCACAGCGCATGGCAGACATGGGGCGTGATCGGCGACAGGAGGCGCAGCAGGATGGACAGTCCCTCGGCAACGACTGCGCCATTGTCACCATTGTCCCGCGGCGCCTTCTCCAGGGCGTTCAAGACTTTCATCGCGGCAGAGGCGACGGTGTTGAATTGATGCTTGCCGATGTCGTAGTTGGCCTGCTTGAGATTCAGGTGGATCTCGCGGCGGATGTTGGCCAGTGCAGCCTCCAGCTTGCCCTTGACGGGTCCGGCTGAAATCACGCAGTCCTTCGCCGCATGGGCGAAAGCCCAAAGCCGCTTCAGGAAACGGAAAGAGCCCTCGACGCCGGAGTCCGACCATTCCAGGGTCTGTTCCGGCGGCGCCGCGAACATCATGAAGAAGCGCGCGGTGTCTGCACCGTATTCATCCACCAGTGCCTGCGGATCGACGCCGTTGTTCTTCGACTTCGACATGGTGCCGATGCCGCCCGACTCGACGCTCTGGCCATCGCTTTTTAGAATCGCACCGGATCGGTTGCCCTTGTCGTCATACTTCAATTCGACCTCGGCCGGATTGAAGTAGACGATGCGTCCTGCCCCCTGTGGCTTTCTGAAGAAAATCTCGTTCAACACCATGCCTTGCGTCAGCAGGTTGGCGAAGGGCTCGTCGTAGCTGACCAGTCCCAGGTCGCGCATCACCTTGGTCCAGAAGCGAGAGTAGAGCAGGTGCAGGATGGCGTGCTCGATGCCGCCAATGTACTGGTCGACGGGCATCCAGTGATTGGTTCGGGGATCCACCATCGCGTCCGCATTGTCGGCACAGCAATAGCGGGCGTAGTACCAGGACGAATCGACGAAGGTGTCCATGGTGTCGGTCTCGCGCCTGGCCGCCTGGCCGCATTTGGGGCAGGAACAGTCGACGAAATCGGCGCGCTTGTTGAGCGGATTGCCCGAGCCGTCGGGCACGCAGTCCTCGGGCAGGACCACGGGCAGATCCGCTTCCGGCACGGGGACGACGCCGCAGGACGGGCAGTGGATCAGCGGGATGGGGCAGCCCCAGTAGCGCTGGCGGGAAACCCCCCAGTCGCGCAGACGGTAGATCACCTGTTTCTCGCCCAGACTCCTGGCCGCGAGATCCGCTGCGATGGCATCGGTCGCCTGCGCGAAGTCGAGGGCGTCGTACTTTCCTGAATGGACGCAGATGCCCTGTGTCTTGTCGGCATACCATTCCTGCCAGGCATCGAGAGAATAGCTCTTGCCCGGCAGGTCTATCACCTGCTTGATGGCCAGGTCGTATTTCTTGGCGAAGGCGAAGTCGCGCTCGTCATGGGCGGGCACCGCCATCACCGCGCCTTCCCCGTAGCCCATCAGCACGTAGTTGCCGACCCAGACCTCGACTCTTTCCCCGCTCAAGGGATGGCTGACGAATATGCCGGTGGCCATGCCCTTCTTCTCCATGGTCGCCATGTCGGCTTCCATGACCGAGCCGTGCTTGCATTCCTCGACGAAGGCGGCGAGCCTGGGATTGTTCTTCGCGGCGTGGCTGGCCAGGGGATGCTCTGCGGCGACGGCGCAAAAGGTCACGCCCATGATGGTGTCGGCGCGGGTGGTGAAAACCCAGAGTTTTTCCTGCCTGCCATCCAGTTCGTAGGGAAAGGCGAAGCGCACGCCGTAGGACTTGCCAATCCAGTTGGCTTGCATGGTCTTGACGCGCTCGGGCCAGCCCGGCAGGGTGTCCAGCGAGGACAGGAGTTCGTCCGCATACTTGGTGATCGCCAGGTAATACATCGGGATCTCGCGCTTTTCCACCAGGGCGCCGGTGCGCCAGCCGCAGCCGTCTATCACCTGCTCGTTGGCGAGCACCGTCTGATCCACCGGATCCCAGTTCACCATGCCGGTCTTCTTGTAGGCGATGCCTTTTTCCAGCATGCGCAGGAACAGCCACTGGTTCCACTTGTAGTATTGCGGCGTGCAGGTGGCGAGTTCCCTCTCCCAGTCCAGGGCAAAGCCCAGCGACTGCAGCTGTTGCTTCATGTAGGCGATGTTGTCGTAGGTCCACTTCGCCGGCGGCACATTGTTGGCCATTGCCGCGTTCTCCGCGGGTAGTCCGAAAGCATCCCAGCCCATGGGCTGGAGCACGTTGTACCCGCGCATCTTGTGGTAGCGGGAAAGCACGTCGCCGATGGTATAGTTGCGCACATGTCCCATGTGCAGCTTGCCCGAAGGGTAGGGGAACATCGACAGGCAGTAGTACTTTGGCAGCTTGGCATTCTCGACGGCGCGAAATGCCGAGGAGCTCTCCCAGAAAACCTGGGCTGCCTGCTCGATCTCGTTCGGATGGTATTTTTCCTGCATGGGCGGGGCTTAGGATTTGGCTTTGCTAAAGAGGAAATTATACCCCGGGGCCGGCGAGAAAGCCGCAGCGCGCCGAATGCGCCGGACACGGAAAGGAGCGGGTATGTGCGGAAGTTGGAGGCTGGGCATGTGGCTGTTGCTTGCCTGTACCGGGGCGCCAGCCCTGGCTGCCGGCCAGGCATTGGTCGAGATGGTGCAGATGCCGGCTTGGCTGGAGCGAGCCGGTCGCAGCCAGCCGCTCGAAGTCGACATGGAAGTGAAGAACGGCGACCGCATCCGCACAGGCGCAGGCGCCCGAGCCTATCTCAAGCTGGCAGAGGGAAGCGCCGTCCAGATCGGCGAGCATGCCGAACTCGGCTTCTATAGCCGCAGCCTGAAGCCCGAGCGCGACTTCAAGGGGGCGCTGGACGTGGCCAAAGGTTCATTGCGTTTCACCAGTAGCGCCATGCAAAGCCACCGCGACATCAGCATTCGCGTCGGCAGTGCGACTGCCGTCACTGAGGGCGCTGACCTGTGGGCAAAGTCGAATGGAGAGAATCGCCTGATCTTGCTGATCGAAGGCAAGATGGTGTTGGGTTTTGCCGGCAAGACGCTGGGGATCGATCGGCCCATGACCCTCTTTGCCACGCCCAAGAATGCCGCACCGCCCATCGATGCTGAGCAGTTCAAGCTCTGGGCACAGGAGACGGAAGCAACGCCTGGCGCCGGCACGACGCGCCGCAATGGCAAATGGAAAGTAGTGCTGGCCCGCGGCGGCAGCGAAGCCGAGGCGCTAGCCGTCTTCGACAGGGCCCGTGCCGCCGGCTATGCCGCGCAAATCCGGCCGCGCGGCGCCGAGAGTGGCAAGCTGTGGCTTTTCGATGTCTTGCTGGCCCGATTGGCGAGCGAGCAGGAAGCCGTTGCGGTGGCCGACAAGCTCAGAGCGCAGCTGGGTTATGCCGCCGAACCTGCGTTGAATTGACGGCTTGACTTATTACCGGTCCAATCGTATATATGCAGCTAGTTACGCCCTCCGTCTGCATGGGGGCAGTTGATAGAGGGCAAACCCGTTGAAAGATGGGGTCGCAAATCCACCGGCCTAAAGCGCGCTAGAGCGCTAGGGCAGCGGGGCTGCCAACGAGTCGTCTTGCCTGCACAGTGTTGCAGGAATGCGGGCGTTGTCTGAGCGAGGCCCTTGGTCACTCTGGAGCGCTGAGGGCATGAAAAAAATCACCGGATTCAAACCGACCCCCTGCGCAGGCTGGTTGTTGTCCCTTTGTGCAGCGATGCTGCTCAACGCCTGCGGCAGTGCGGGCGAATCCGCCAGCCAGCAAGTCGCGTCAGCGCTGGCCAGCAGCACGACAACCCTGCAGTTGGAGCCGGCAATGTTGCCGGACGCCGTTGCGGCGCAGGTGGTGCAACCCTTATTCCACGCCGCCCCGGTGCTTCTGAATGAGCCGCATGACGCAGACGACAACGCCGCCAGCAGGCCTCCTCGCGAGCAGGTCGTGTCCGCCGGGTTCGCAGGCATATCCACGCAACGCCTGACCGCACAAGCACTGCGAGCCGCCCCGCAGGCCATGCCTGCAGAGGGGGCTGCGACCGCCGAAGGATCGGCGACCCCGATGGCCACAAGCAGCGTGGTCACGACGTTCTCTCCAGCGCAGATCCGTGCCGCCTACGGCTTTCTTCCCATGCCAGCCGCCGGCACCACGCTCACTCCAGCCCAGGCTGCGCAGTTGGGAGCAGGACAGACGATTTACATCGTCGACGCCATGCACGACCCGAATGCCGCGGCCGAACTGGCTGCCTTCAACCAGAAGTTCGGGTTGCCGGCCTGCACAAGCAAGACGATCGCGACCAGCAGCAGTCTTCCCCTGGCCGCTGCCTCCATGAGCGGCTGCGAGTTCTCGGTCGTCTATAGCACCGCCAGTGGCACGATGACCAGCGCAGCGCCTGTCTATGACTCGGGGTGGGCCACCGAGATCGCACTGGACGTGCAATGGGCCCATGCCACGGCGCCGCTGGCGCGCATCATCCTGATCGAGGCGCCCAGCGCAACGATCAAAAGCCTCCTGGGCGCGGTTCAACTGGCCAATGCGCTGGGTCCGGGCATCGTGTCGATGAGCTTCGGTGCCACGGAAGGCAACTGGACAGCCTCGGTGGACTCGAACTTCAACCATTCCCGCATGACCTACGTGGCTGCCACCGGCGACTCGGGCGCATCCGTCCAGTGGCCGGCGGTCTCGCCTTTTGTGGTGGCGGCGGGCGGCACCACATTGACCTACTCCGGCACGGGTGCTCGCGCAGAAGTGGCCTGGTCGAAAACGGGTGGGGGCACCAGCCTCTTCACGCCGACGCCCAGCTACCAGACCAATGCCGTCCCCGGCATGGGGAATATGGCGCACCGCACCGTCGCCGACGTCGCCTTCAACGCCGACCCGGCCACCGGCCAATACGTGGCCGTCATCGCCCCGGGCAGTACCGCGGCGAGATGGCTCAGTGTCGGCGGCACCAGCCTGTCTACGCCGCAGTGGGCAGGGATCCTCGCCGCGGCCAACGCTTTGCGCACCTTGGCCGCCAAGCCCGCGCTGGGTGCTCCCCATGCCGTCTTGTACGGTCAGATCGCCACCGTTCCCGGCAACTATGCGGCCGAGTTTGCCGACATCACCAAAGGATCCGACGGCAGTTGTGCCACTTGCACGGCCAGGGTGGGCTACGACCAGCTGACGGGTCTGGGCACGCCCAACGTCGCCAACCTTCTGGGTAACCTCTCTGGCGCCACTGTCCCGGCCACGGCTCCGCTTGTCACCTCAGCAAGCATCAGCGGCAATGTCGGCACGGTGCTGACATTCACCGTCTCGGTCAGTGCCCCCAACCCCGTCACCTACGCCTTGATCGGCGCGCCCTCGGGCATGACCATTAGTGCCGCCGGTATCGTGACCTGGGCCACGCCGGTAGCCGGCAGCTACACCGTGATCGTCACCGCCAATGACGGCACCACCGGCTTGACAGGCCAGGGCGTCTACCCCATCGCCATCGCTGCGCCGCAAGCACCGCAGGTCGGCAGCGCAACCATCAGCGGCAGGCCAGGCGTCGCGCTATCATTCACCGTGGCTGTGACAGGCTCCAATCCGGTCACCTACTCATTGATCGGCGCGCCCTCGGGCATGACCATCAGCACCTCCGGCGTGGTCAGTTGGCCCAGCCCTGTATTGGGCACTTACCCGGTGACCGTCATAGCCAAGGACAGCAAGACGGGTCTGAGCAGCCAGGGCGTCTATACGGTGAAGATCGCCGCGGCCGGCCCGGTCATCACGGCCCCGGCCATGAACGGCGTGGCAGGCAAGCCGCTGACCGGAACGATTACCCTCTCGGACACCGGTTCCAGTTCCATCACTGTCACCCTTTCAGGTGCGCCGCTGGGCATGATGTTTTCGGTGAAGGGCACGACCATCATCGCCAACTGGGCCAGTCCGGCGACGGGCAGTTACACCCTGAAGGTCTCTGCGACCGACTCGGCCGGTCTAAGCGCCCAGGCAAGCGTACCCATCACCATCTCAGCCAAATAAGCATCGGCCGTCGGGGCGGCCCCCCGCTCTTTCCTGAATGGCTAGGCGTGCGGCTCCAGGGTGAAATGAAAGGCGGCGCCCTGACCGGGTGAGGACTCTGCCCAGATGCGGCCGCGATGGCGACGCACGACGCGCGCGGCGGAGGCCAGTCCCACACCGGATCCCTCGAAGTCCTCGGCTTTGTGCAGACGCTGGAAAGGCTGGAACAGTTTGTCGACATAATCCATGTCAAACCCTGCTCCATTGTCGCGGACCTGGAATATGGCTTCGCCAGGAGAGGTCTGGTCGGGCCCGAAGCTGATCTTTGCCTGTTCGGTCTTGCCGGTGTATTTCCAGGCGTTGCCCAGCAGATTCTCCAGGAGTACGCGCAGCAACTGGGGGTCGCCCCAGGCTCGGCAGCCGTCTTCGATCAGGATATCCACCTTGCGCGCGGGTTCGGATTTTCGCAAATCCTCCACCACCTCGCGCGCGACCTGGGAAAGGTCAATCTCTTCGCGCTTCATTTCGTGGCGGTTCACGCGGGAGAGGTCGAGCAGATCGTCGATCAGCATGCCCATGCGCTGGGCGGCGCGGCGCACTCTTTCCAGGTATTCGTGGCCCTTGGCGTCGAGGCGGTCGCCGTATTCGTCCAGGAGCAGGTGGGTGAAGCCGTCAATGCCGCGCAACGGTGCGCGCAGGTCATGCGAGATCGAATAGGAAAAGGATTCCAGTTCCTTGTTGGCCTCGGTCAAGTCCGCGGTGCGGCTCAGCACCCTTTTTTCCAGGGCGGCGTTGAGCAGTTTCACTTCCAGGGCGGCGTGTCTGAGTTCGCTCATGTCATGAATCAGGGTGATGACGTATTTCGTTTCTCCAAGATAAAAGACTTCGGCCGCGGTGACCACTTGTCTTAACTCCCCGAACTTGTTGCTGAGCACCGCCTCGTAGTCGCGAAGTTTGCCGGTCCGGCGCAAGGCTTCCATCCAGCGGGCATACGCTGCCCGATCCGGCCAGAGGCCGATGTCGGTTGCGGTATTGCCTATTGCATCTTCGCGTGACCAGCCGAACTGGTGCTCGAAGGCGGCATTGACGTCAAGGTAGCGGCCGCTCTCGAAGCGTGAGATGAGAATGGTGACAGGGCTGGCATGGAAAATTCGCGAGAACTTTTCCTCCGAGCGGCGCATCTCTTTGACACGGGCGGCGATTTCATCGACGCGCTTTGCCAGTTCGTCGCGCAGGCGGCGGGTCTCAGCATGTCTGGCCGAGAAGCTTTGCGTCATGAACAGGGTCAAGAGCGCAGTGACCGTCAGCACCAGCGCCAGGATGATGAGCATCGACAGAGTTGAGGCGGGCTCGGCTCTGGGCAGCCAGTGTTCTGCCCAGCTGAAAAATTCGCCCAGCATCAGCGTCAGCACGGTGGCGAGCAAGGCAGTGTGCTGACCGAGCAGCAATGCCATCAACACGGCGATGACGGGGAAGACGAGCAGTATCGGCGCGCGCAGACCGCCACTCACAGCCGCCATGGCCGCCACGGCCAGCCAGACACCCCAGGTCAGCACGTGACTCGCCGTGCGCAGCCGCTTGACGCGCAGCAGAATCAGCGTGACTCCCGCCGGGAAGATCATCAGCAAGCCGGCCAGGCGAAACGAAAGCGTGGCATCTGGAAGCAATGCGATCAGGCTGCAAGCGAGGACGAGAATGGCTGCAAGACGCAACAAGCGCCCTCCAAGCGCAAAGCCGAGGGGCATGATGTTTCCTGAGCGTATCGTTGCGGGCAAAGGGTTTCCGCCGGAGCCTGATGACTATGGCCTATTCTGGTACCGGAAATCGGCAGAGTCAAACAGAGGCGCTAGAGGCGCAAGAGACACATGAGTGCCGCGGTATAATGCGCACACATGTCTAACCTCCTCCAAGGCCTCAATCCCGAGCAGCTCGCCGCCGTCACTCTGCCGCCGCAACATGCCCTGATCCTGGCCGGCGCCGGCAGCGGCA
>CAIYYX010000083.1 GCA_903930535.1 uncultured Sterolibacterium sp.
CAGCGCCCGCGGTAAGTGCCGGCGACCGCGCCGAACTCGGCCTCGACTTCCCAGAAGTCCCTCGAGACGAACTTCTTGATCCGATCTTCGCGCTCGACCAGGATGGCCAGCGTCGGCGTCTGCACGCGGCCCACCGGGGTTTTGTGGAAACCGCCGCTCTTGGAGTTGAAGGCGGTCATGGCGCGGGTGCCGTTGATTCCTATCAGCCAGTCGGCCTCTGAGCGGCAGCGCGCGGCATCGGCCAGGGGCTTCATCTCGGCGTCGGTGCGCAGATGGGTGAAGCCTTCCTTGATCGCGCCTGGGGTCATGGACTGCAGCCACAGGCGGCGGACGGGTTTTTCTGTCTTGGCGTGCTGCTGCAGGTAGCGGAAGATCAGTTCGCCCTCGCGCCCGGCGTCGCAGGCGTTGATGATGCCGCCGACATCCTTGCGCTTCATGAGCCGGGTCAGCAGTTTCAGGCGGTCCTCTGTTCTCTCTATCGGGTTCAGGGCAAAGTGGGGCGGGATCACCGGCAGATGGGCGAAGGACCACTTGCCGCGCTTGACCTCGTATTCCTCGGGAACCGTCAGCTCGAGCAGGTGGCCGATGGCCGAGGAGAGCACGTATTCTTCGCTCTCGAAATAATCCTTCTCCTTGGAGAAGCCGCCCAGGACGCGCGCGATGTCGGCAGCCACGGAGGGTTTTTCTGCAATGATCAGTTGTTTGCTCATATTAGAATGCCAAAGAGCAGGGGAAGCGCCGCATGATAAGCGCGAGTCGGGGCGGCTGGCAAGGCGGGGTTGACACTCGGTCAGTGCACGAAGGGCTGGTCGTCTTCTTCGGACAGCAGTTCCTCGAGCAGCAGCGTGTCCACCTCGTGGTCCCTTCGCCACATCACCATGAGCACGATGATTTTCAGTTTGCCCAGCGATACGACGGGCTCTGGCAGCACCATGGCGCGCTCGATGATCATTTCGCGCAGCATGGCGTTTATGGCGCCGGCGTTCTCGAGAAACATCAGAAAACCGCGACATTCCGCCGGCAGCTTGGTCAGTTCTGCGCCGCAGTAAAGCCGCAGGGAGCGTTCTCCGGCGGCGCGCCCCTCCTCCTTGGCGAGGCGCTCCAGACCGGACAGCCACTCCAGCGCAGCAGAGATGTCCTCTTTCTCGAAGCCGGCGGCGGAGAGCTTGCGCGCCAGCACCGAAGGCTCCGGGCAGGCGCCCGGCTGGTAGTAGGTTTCGAACAGATAGACGAGGATATCGAACATGTCGGGTGTTTGGATGAATGGCCTATCTTAATTGAGTCGCTGGTAGCGGCCGCCGGGCAAACTGGTGATGCGGCCTTCGAGTTCAAGTTGCAACAGCATGGCAAGAAGCGCTTCTGGCGTCAAGCCGGCACGAACGGCGAGCGTGTCGAGCGTGCATGGATCATGTCCCAGCACGGTTAGCAGGAAATCGGCCTCTGGCTCAGCCGGGCCGGTCACCCCTGCGGTTTCGACGGGCCAGCGCAGTTCCTCGAGAATGTCCTGTGCCGATTCCACCAGCTTGGCTCCCTGCTTGATGAGTTGGTGGCAACCCTTGGACAGCGGCGAATGGATGGAGCCCGGGATGGCGAATACCTCGCGCCCGGCCTCCGCCGCCAGTCTTGCGGTGATCAGCGAGCCGCTCCTCGCCGCCGCCTCGACCACCAGGCAGCCCTGGCTCAAACCGGCGATGATGCGGTTGCGGCGCGGAAAATTGGCGGCCAGGGGCGGCGTGCCGAGCGGGAATTCGCTGACGAGGGTGCCCTGTTCGAAGATGGCCTGCGCGAGATCGTGATTCCTGGCCGGATAGACGCGGTCGGCGCCTGTGCCTATCACCGCGACAGTCGGCCCGGCGGACAGCGCGCCGTGATGCGCGGCCGCATCAATCCCTAAGGCCATGCCGCTGACTATCGTCAATCCTGCCCCGGTCAGAGTCGCGGCGAAGCTTGTGGCGTTGGCTTCCCCTTGCGGGGTGGGGTTGCGGCTGCCGACGATGGCCAGAGCCGGCCGGTTCAGGAGCCCGGCGCGACCCTTGAGGTAGATGAGCACCGGCGGATCGGCGATCTCGAGCAGCGCTTGCGGGTAATCGGCATCGGCCAGCGTGACAATGTGGTTGCCGGGCAGGTCGGCCCAGGCTAGCGCCACCTCGATTTCGTCCTCGGCATCGTGAGAGAGCAGGCGCTCGGCAAGGCTCAAGCCCACGACATCGGCGAGAACTTTGATGCCGGCATTGAAAATCGTCTCGGGCAGGCCGAAAGCCTTGAGCAGGCAGCGCTGCGTCTCGCCGCCGACGCCGGGGATCAGCGTCAGCCGCAGCCAGGAAGCAAGGCCGGCATCTGAGTCCACTCAGGGGCAGCGGCTAGGGGCTGCGAACCAGGTCGCCGGGAGCCACAGGCCTGGTGACGTCCATCACCAGGGCGTAGGAGACGCGATCGAATACGCGGAACACAAACAACAGGCCGGAACGCTCGTCGGGCAGTTTATACACTTCCTGCTTGTCCTCGAAGCGGTTGCTGACTTCCTGGCCGCTGCGATATATCGCCAGGACGTGGCCGACCTCGAGGCCCTCCTTGAGACCTCGCGACAGCGCCACGATCGAATAACGGCCGCCCTCGCCGATGCCGCCATAGACCGACATGATGCGGCCCGAGATCGCCTTGCCCGGCGCGTGCGGCGCATAGTTGACGATGGTGGGCGGCGCTGCCGGAAGAAGACGGTCGCCGCGGCCGACTTCCTGCCGCGAGCTGATGATTTCGAAGGTGCTGGGTTCGCCCTCGCGGGTGATGCGCGCGTTGCCGAGGAAGACGGCCTCGAAGCCGAGCGTCTCCTTGCTGTCGGGATCGATGAGCGCCTTGCCGGGGCGATAGATTTGCCAAAGCTTGGCCTTTTCCTTCACCCCAGTGGCGTAGGCCAGATTGCCGGCGCCGACATAGACCCGGTCTTCCTGAGTGGCGACGATGCGCGGCGCCAGGTCCAGAGTGTTGGCTTCGACCACCAGAGGCTGGGAGAGGAAAGGCTCGATCACCTGCTGCGAAATGCTCGGGATTGCGATCTTGTTGTCCGCGACGTAGATACGCGGTTCGAGCCTGACCTCACGCGCGATCTTGAGTTGTGGCTCTTTGCCGCTCTTGTCCAGAATCACCACCTGCCCGGGATAAATGAGATGCGGATTCTTCACTTGCTCCTGGTTGAGGCGCCAGATATCGGGCCAGCGATACGGTTCCTTGAGGAACTTCGCGGAGATTCCCCAAAGTGTGTCGCCGGGCACAACGATATGACGATCCGGGGTGTTTTCGGCCAATGCCAGCGGCGCTGTCTGCTGCGCTATCGCCGACAGGCTAATCAGGCTTGAGAAACTAAGGAATAGCGCAGATATAATGGAAACCATGGTGGCACCTCGCCGGTCAAGCGCAATGGGATGCAGTATCGCGCCAGATTCTGCATCTAATCGCATCATCCGGCAACAATTATGCAACAAGAATTATGGCCCGACTACCTATCCTGATTTATCCAGACCCGCGCCTGCACAAAAAGGCGGCGCCGGTCTTGCATGTTGACGCCAAGATCCGCCAGCTCGCCGCCGACATGGCAGAGACCATGTACGCCGCGCCCGGCGTAGGCTTGGCCGCGTCCCAGGTCGATGTGCATCAGCAGCTGATCGTCATTGATGTCTCCGAGGACAAGTCGCAGTTGCAGGTGTTCATCAATCCGGAGATTGTCGCGCGCGAGGGTGAATGCGAAGGCGAGGAAGGTTGCCTGTCCGTGCCCGGCATTTATGATGTCGTTTTCCGCAGCGCCTGGGTCAGGGTGCGCGCCTTGGACCTTAACGGCAAACCTTTCGAACTGGAAGCCGACGGCCTCCTGGCGGTTTGCATCCAGCATGAGATGGATCATCTTCAGGGAAAGGTGTTTGTCGAATACCTCTCCCGATTGAAGCAGACGCGCATCAAGAGCAAGATGGTCAAGCACCACTCCAGGGTTACCGCTTGAGAGTCATTTTCGCCGGCACACCGGCTTTCGCCGCCACCGCGCTCGAAGCCATTCTCGCAGCCGGCAATGTGGTTCCCTTGGTACTCACGCAGCCGGATCGTCCTGCCGGCCGTGGCATGCAGCTGACCGCCAGCGCCGTCAAGCAGCTTGCGCTAAGGCACGGCCTGTCTGTCTATCAGCCGGTCAAGCTAAAGGACGCAGAGAGTCAGGAACCGATAAAGGCAGTGTCGGCAGATGTCATGGTGGTCGCCGCCTATGGCCTGATCCTGCCGCAGGCACTGCTCAATCTTCCCCGCCTGGGCTGCATCAACATCCATGCCTCTCTGTTGCCGCGCTGGCGCGGCGCCGCCCCTATCCAGAGGGCGATAGAGGCCGGTGACAGGGAGACCGGCGTGACCATCATGCAGATGGACGCGGGACTGGACACCGGCGCCATGCTGAAGAAGCGGGCGATCGCCATCTCTCCCGATGACACGGCAGCGACGCTGCACGACAGGCTCGCAGTCCTCGGCGCAGAGTTGATCGTCGAGGTTCTGCCGCAACTGGACGGTTTGGCGCGCATGGCACAGCCGGATGCGGGCGTGAGCTATGCCGCCAAAATCGGCAAGGCCGAGGCGGCGCTCGACTGGCTGAGTTCCGCAGCGCAGTTGGAACGCCAGGTGCGTGCCTTCAATCCCTTTCCCGTTGCCACGGCAATGTTTTCCGGGACATCTCTGAAGATCTGGAATGCCGTTGTAACCCAAGGAACTGGCGAACCGGGCAGAGTGCTGGCGGCAGATGAAGAAGGCATTACTGTTGCCTGCGGCGAAGCCGCGCTCTGCCTGAGAGAATTGCAGAAACCCGGCAGCAGGCGACTGGCAGCGAAGGATTTCCTGCACGGCTTCGCCGTACGCCCCGGCGATGCCTTTAGCGTCCTAGTGTAGGTCGGGCTTTTGGAAAGCCCGACCTACTAGGCAGCGTTCCTGGCGAGCATCTGGGGAATCAGTTCTTCCACCAGATGGGTGTTCACCCGTCCTGCGGCAAACTCCGGATGGCTGATCATGAAGTGCTGGAAGGCCAGGGTGGTGTTGATGCCTGAGACCTTGAACACTTCCAGCGCCCGCACCATCCTGTATACCGCTTCTTCCCGACTGGTGCCATAGACGATCAGTTTGCCCAGCATGGAATCGTAGAACATCGGCACCGTATAGCCTGTATGGCAATGGCTATCCAGGCGGATGTTCGGTCCTTCCGGCGGTAGCCATTCCGTGATCAGGCCGGGACTCGGACGGAATCCTTCTTCAGGCAGTTCGGCATTGATGCGGCATTCGATGGCGTGGCCGCGGAAATGCACATCCGACTGCTTGAAGCGCAGGACTTCGCCGCGGGCGACCCGGAGTTGTTCCTGGACGAGGTCGATGCCCGTGATCATTTCCGTGACCGGGTGCTCGACCTGTATCCGGGTGTTCATTTCCAGGAAGTAAAAAGCACCGGCGTCCTGATCGACGATGAATTCCACGGTCCCGGCGTTCTCGTAGCCGAAACCCTTGGCCAGGGCCACCGCAGCCTGTCTGATCTCGTCGCGCAGCAGTTCCGAGATGTCCGGTGCCGGCGCCTCTTCCACCAGCTTCTGATGCCGGCGCTGCATGGAGCAGTCGCGCTCTCCCAGGTGGATGACATTGCCGTGGCTGTCGCCGAGAACCTGAACCTCGATATGCCGGGCATTGGCAATGTAGCGCTCGAGATAGAGGCTGTCATCGCCAAAAGCAGTGCGAGCCTCGGCCGAAGCCGAGGCAAACATTGATCGCATATCCTTGCTCTCACGGACGATCTTCATGCCGCGCCCGCCGCCACCCGCCGCCGCCTTCATCATCAGCGGCAGACCGACCTTTTCCGCGATGGCTGCCGCCTCCTCGAAGGAATGGACCTTCTCTGAACCCGGCAGCGTCGGCAGGCCGTACTTCCTGGCCAGGATGCGTGCCTGGATCTTGTTGCCCATCTCGTGAATCTGTTCAGGCTTCGGCCCGATAAACTTTATTCCCTCTTCGCCACAGGCTGCCGCCAGTTCGGCGGACTCGGCCAGGAAGCCATAGCCCGGATGCAGTGCATCACAGCCGGTGCCCAGGGCTGCGGCAATGACAGCACTGCGGTTGAGGTAACTTTCAGTGGCGCTGGCCGGACCGATGCAGATGGTGCGGTCAGCGAGTCTTGCCGGCAAACTCTCCTTGTCGGCTTCTGAAACCGCGAGCACGGTCTCTATGCGCAACGCCTGGCACGCCCGGATGACGCGGAGGGCGATTTCGCCACGATTGGCGATCAGTACCCGACTGACAGCTCGACTGACTTCACGGCTGTCCGTCATGGCGTCTGCTCGGGGCGGATCCTGAACAGGACCTGACCGTACTCGATGAACTGGGCATCCTGGACGCAAACCTCGCTGACCACTCCGCTCACTCCGGCGCGAACGGCGTTGAACACCTTC
>CAIYYX010000084.1 GCA_903930535.1 uncultured Sterolibacterium sp.
CCGCAGCACCCGTGCAGCAGGCGCCGGCACAAACTGTCGTAGCCGCAGCTTCGACCGCAATACCCACGGCATCAGCACCGGCCTTCTCCGCGCCAGTGCCTCAGGCTGCGGGGCTGGATTGTTCGGTGCAGTAGGAATGAGGTCGCTGCCAATGAGACTTATGACGCTGCTGCTGGCCTTGGTCGCGACCAGCGCCTTCGCCGAACTCAAGGAGGGCGACAACTATGAGACCCTTGCCCAGGCGCAGGCGACCGCTGCAGCCGGCAAGGTCGAGGTCGCCGAGTTCTTCTGGTACGGCTGTCCGCACTGCTACGCTCTGGAGCCCGTGCTCAACAAGTGGATGCAGACACTTCCCAAGGATGTCGTCCTGCGCCGGGTGCCTGCGGACTTCGGCCGTTGGGTGCAGGGGGTGAGGCTGTTCTACGCCCTTGAAACTATCGGCGAGGAAGCGCGGGTGCGCGGCGAGTTATTCGATGCCATCCACAAGGAGCGTTTGGGCTATACCAAGGAACCTGATGTCACCGAGTGGCTGGCGAAGAAGGGCATCGATAGGGAAAAGTTCACCACTGCCTACAATTCCGCCGCAGTCCAGACCAAGGTGCAAGGCGCCCAGCAGTTGACCCTGGCGTATGGCGTAGACGGCGTGCCGACAGTGGTTGTCGGCGGCAAATACCGGACCTCATCGGCCATGGTCGGCGGTCATGATGCGCTGCCGGCCATCATCGATCAGTTGATCGTCAAGGTCAGGGCTGAACAGGCGTTGAAAAAGTAGCCGTCCCTTACAGCGCACCCCAGCTTGGAGAATGCGACAGGGCCACGCCGACGATGTAGGTCACGCTGGCGAGCGCGACAAGAAAAAAGACGAGGCGATGCCGAGCATCCTCCTTCAGTGCCTCCCTGGCAAACAGAATGTAGGCGATGAGGGCGATGACCTTGGCCGTCAGCCAGCCATTCACGAAGGGGTACTGGTGAAGGGAGAAGGTGAGCCAGAGCGCTGACCCGAGCAGCACAGTGTCGACCACATGGGGCGCGATGCGCAGTGTCATCCGCTGACGCCAGGGCAAGCCCAGGAACTGCAGGGCTGCGCGCAGGAGGAACAGGGAGATGCTGATGACGACGCAGGTGATGTGGAGCTGTTTCAGGATTGCGTAGCCCATTCTTTCTCCGGAAAAAATTGTGTAGGTCGGCCTTTAAGGCCGACCTACACGCTGCGGGAATGACCGAATTTCACGGATGACTTCCGGGTTGGGCCACGGGCAGGAATGCGTCGGTGAAGCAGAACTCGTCCGAGAGTCCCTGCGCGAGAAACGCCGGGATCGCCGACTCCACCATATTCACCGAACCGCAGACATAGACTTCAAAGCCGGTGAGGTCGGGAAAGTCTTTCAGTATCGCTTCGGCGACCATGCCGGTGCGGCCATGCCATTGGTCTTCAGGTCCTGATTCCGAGAGCACCGGCACGAACTTGAAATTGTCATGCGTCTCCTGCCAGTGTTGCGCGAGCGCCATCATGTAAAGATCCTTGCGGTGTCGCACACCCCAGTAGAGCAGCATGGGCCGACGGATTCCCCTGTGGAAGGCATCTTCCACGATGCTCTTGATCGGCGCGAAGCCGGTCGCGCCCGCCACGAAAATGATGGGGCGATCGCTCTCGCGCAGCGTGAAAGAACCAATGGGCCCCTCGAAACGCAGGGCGTCACCGACGCTCATCCGGGTGAAAACATGGGTCGTGTAGAGGCCTCCGGGAATAAGGCGGACATGCAGTTCGATGTGCTCAGTCTGATGCGGCGGATTGGCGAAGGAGAAGGCGCGCCGGCCGCCGTCGGGAAGCAGAATGTTGATGTACTGGCCGCCGAGGAAGTTTATTTTTTCGCCGGCAGGCAGTTCGATCAAGATTCGCATGACATCTTCCGACAGGCGCTCCATGCTGATCACACGGCTCTCGAAGACCTGGATGGATATGTTGCCCTGTGCCTCATATTCGATTTCCAGGTCGGACAACGGCGTGGCACAGCACATCAAGGCCAAGCCGCGAGCACGCTCGGCATCGCTAAGCGCACTCTTCAGGTAGAGGCCATGATCGACTCGCCCCTGATGCACGGTACATTTGCACTTGCCGCAACCCCCGTTGCGGCACTCGAAAGGCAGACCGATGCCTGCTCGCAGACCGGCTTCGAGCAGAGTCTCGCCCTGGCGCAGACTCACATTGCGATTGTCGGGATGGACCGACATCTGAAATTCGCGTAGCGGTCCGCGGCGGAATCTCGGCGGCAGCCAAGGCAGGGCGGCGAGAAAGGCGGTGACGCCGGCGAGCAGCGCCCAGACGCGAGCCAAGGGCCAGATGTAGAGCAGCGGGAAGATGGCCAGATAGAACCAGTCGAAGGCCAACAAGCCAGGTGACACGGCGAAGTCAGCCGCACCGCCCTGACTCTGTGCGGGCTTGAAAAGCGACAGGACAAGCAGGGTGAGGAACAGGCAGACCATGATGGGCCGCGGCGGATTGGTGTTGGCCTTGGGCACACGCTGGACATGAATCCACATCAGGAGCAGGACCAGGAGCGGTACGCCCAGGTGAATGAAGGACAGCAACGAGAAAAAGCGGTCGCTGACGCTGGCCTGATAGATGAAGTTGCGGATCAGGGCGCCGTCGAAGATCGGCAGCCAGTCGAGCCATTCGAAGGTGGCGACGACGACGAACTGCGCCAGCTTGTCCCAGGGCAGCATGTAGCCGTTAATGCCGGAAGCGTAGACCAGCCAGATCAGCATCACCCCGGTCATCCAGGAGAACCAGCGGAAGCCGCGAAAACGGTCGAAGGCGAAATGGCGCAGCATGTGGACGCTCATGGTCAGCACCATGCCGTCGGAAGCATAGCGGTGCAGGCTGCGCATGATGCCGCCAAGATACCATTGCTTGTGGGTCAGGGCTTCGACAGAAGCATAGGCGTCGGCCACGCCGGTCTCGAAGAAGGCATAGAGGTAAAGACCGCTGACTAGGACGATCCAGAACAGGAAGAAACTGATCGCACCGAGGTGATAGAGTGGATTCTGCCTGTCGCCAAAAGCCTTGTTGAAGAGATCATCGGCACGCATGAACAGCCACTGCAAGGCGTGCTGCAAGGTTTTGCTCATCGCTTATCCACCCTTCGCTCGCGCACCGCATTGATGACCACGACAACGAACAGCAGGCCGCCGATAATGGCAATCAGACCGCCCATCCCCATCAGCGCCATGCCGGCGATTTCGCCGCTGCCTGAGAGAACCTGCTCGGCACCCGCCACCTTGCGTTGCACACCGTAGCCGCCCGACCAGACCAGGCCGATGATATGCATCAGCTGACCGACCCCGTAGATACCCGGCTGCCAGGTGGCCATGCGGCCGACAGGCGCCTTATAGCCCAACTGCGGCAGGAGGTGATAGACGAGGCCCATCAGGGCGAGGGTGACGCCGACGATGGAGCCGTGATAGTGGGCAGGAATCTTGACGTTGCTGCCGCTGATGACGATGCCGATGGCACCACCGACGGCGAACAGCAGCACCGAGGAGATGAGTGCCGCGAAGAGCGGCCGCGCCTCGCGTGACAGGCCTGAGAGCGGCCGCAAAGCGATAATCACCGCCAGACTCATCGGCAGGATCGCCAATCCCCCGCCATAGCGCATCGCCCAGGTGAGCAGATTGCGGTGCTCGACGCTGGCGATGTCATAAGCCAGATAGGCGTAAGGCGTGACGAAGACGCAGAGCAAGGCCAGGAAGAACATCAGGATGGCGATGCGCGGGCTCAATGGCACGGTTGCGCCACAGGCGCTGATCAGCCACAGCCAGGCCACCAGCATCAGGAGAGTCCAGGTGAATTGCAGGGCATGACCGCCGCCCCAGAACAGGATTTCGTAATAGGCGCGACCGGCGAGCGAAGTCGGGACCACGGCGAAAGACCAGACGAAGGCCATGAGCGCCACGGCGGCGGAGATGGCCGCCGCATTGAGACCGAAGCGCAGGGCGCCACCGCCATCGAAACGCAGGCCCAGGTCGGGCGCGAAGATGAGGCTTCTCAGCACCAAGAGGGCAAAGCCGAAGGAAAACAACAACAGGCCCGAGAGAAAGACCGGGTCAGAGAGCACCGGAATGTAATTGGCCATGATGGGTTCGCCACGGGCGAAGAAGGGGGCCGCCGACATCAGCGCCGCCCCACCGACGCAGACCCACAGGGCGACCCATCCCCAGCTCATGCCGCGCACGGAACTGTTGATGCTCCAAAGCATGCCGGCGATGGAGATGAACCACACCAGGACAGAAAGATCGACATGGACCACCAGGGCGACGCGGAAGAAATCGGCGACAGGGAACAGGTTCTGCAGAAAAGGGGTACGCGATAACACCAGGAGCAGCGCGAAGACACCTGAGCCAATCAGGGAGAGCAGGGAGAGCCATAGCCAGCCTCGCGCCAGTGCGCGCCTCTGCGGGTCCGGGACGGTCAGTGCATAGTCATTGACGGCATTCATATCAGTGTGATCCCACCCTTTTCCAGATTGAAGTCGATGACCAGTATCTTGCCCGGGAGCAGAGTCACCGTCGCCTCTCGACTGTAATTGAAACCCGCCGCACGCTGGTCGTCCTTCAGACGCACGACGACCCTGTGCTCGCCTGCCACCACCGGGAAGCGCTGATAGACGGTCGAGGCGCCGTCTTTCGACAGGCCCGAGGGTATGGAGACGTGGCGAAACACCGGTGCGCCGTCCAGGTCGATTTCCACGGTCACGCTTGATCGCTCGCGCTTGCAATCCATCGGTGCGCGCATGTTAGGCGGCAGTTTGGCGAGCTCTTCAGGACTGCGCTGGCGGCATTCGGAAACCAGTTTGCCGTGAAGGCTGAAGCTCAACTTGATCAAGGCCTGATCGGCGGCGAGATGACGGTAAGGCGGCGAGGTCGAGAAATAACCGATGAACAATGCGAACAGGGCATAGAGCAGCCCTTGGCCTACCCAGGAAAGGGCTTTAGACCCGGAGAGGTCTTTAGACATGTGCAGTCATCCTTTTTGGTGGTGCGATCTGATGATGTGCCGGCGTGTTCGCCAGCGTCTTCTTGAACTCCGTGAGGGTGGCGGCGAGCGCCTGTTCCTCGCCCCGGTCGGCCCAGGCGATGGTCAGCCTTGTCCGATCGACAGTTGCGCGCAGATGCGGCTCGCGTGCGCCGGTCAGACGCTCCTCGGTCCACAGATTGCCCAGACGGTAGACGCAACCGCGGCAACCGCTGACGAGTACCCCGGCTGCGCCGCCGCGCAGGGCGTATTCGATGAAGGATGGCGGCAACATGCCGATGCAGATCAGGCTCAAACTGGCGACATCGCGTTCCTCCAGATCGGCCACTCGAGCGCCCTGATCGCAGCCGAAGACGACGATCTTTTGTTCTCCGCTGAGCTTTTCCAGGCGTTCTTCCAGATCCTCACGCAGGATGCTGACCGGCATCTGCGGCATGTCGATGCCGGTGACGAGTTCGGGGCCGCTGCGAAAAGGCGTGGCGGAAGGACAGGAACCGGCGCAGATGCCGCAACTGGCGCAAAGATCGGGCAGCACTTCAGCCAGCTGCATTCCCGGCCGGCCGTTCGTATGCGGCACCATGGTAATGGCGGCATAGGGGCAATCATCGAAGCAGCGACGGCAGCCGTTACAGTTGTCGGGATGCACTCTGGCGATGGCGGACGCCCGGCCATGGGGCAAGAGCGGCAGGATGAACAGGAACAGCGTCAGCGCCACGATCAGGGCCCACAGCATACCCGCCGATGTGACATACATCAGCGGGTGGAGGAAAAGGTAGAACCAGTCGAAACCCAGTTGGCTGGGAACCAGGGAGAGATCCGCCGGCTGCTGGCTAGTGACCGGTTGTGCCAGTGACAGCACCATCAGCATTGCCAATGTCCCCAGGGACAGTGCGCGTTTTGGTAAGACCTCGGCGCGACTGATGCGCTGGATATGAAACCACAGGCCGAAGATCAACAACAGCGGCACGCCGATATGGACGAAGACGAAGAGCGAGAACAGCCGGTCGCTGACGGCTGCGGCGCTCAAAAAATTGCGCGTCAACGGTGTTGCGAATATCGGCAGGGCATCGAACCATTCAGCCGTCGCGACCGCGGAAAATTGCGCCAGCTGGTCCCATTTCAGCCAGAAGCCGACGATGCCTGAAATATAGATGAGCCATATGAGCGGAACGCCGGTGAGCCAGGAAAAACGGCGAAAACCGGTGAATCGTCCGAGCAGGAATTCGCGCAGCAGATGCAAAACCGTGACGACGACGAAGGCATCGGCGGCATAGCGGTGCAGGCTGCGCAAGACGCCGCCGAGATACCACTGTTCGCGCGAGAGCCAGGCAATAGACTGATAGACGCCTTCGACCGAGGTATCGAGCACGGCGTAAATGTAGAAGCCGCTGACGCTGATGATCCAGAAAAGCAGGAAGCCCAGAGCGCCGAGATGCCGCCAGGGATTCAGTTCCGCGCCGAAGAACGCATCGAATCCATGTTCGAGTCGAAGATAAAAACGCAGGCCAACGCTTTGCTCAACAATGTGACTTCTATCGCTCATGCTCATGCCGAGTTGACGTTGCCCCCGGCGCGTCCTCGCCTGCCCGAGCGCCTGCGCGCAAGCCATTCGGAGAGGAAAAACCAGATAAACCAAAGCAGGAAGGTCACGCCGCCGGCGATCTCTAGAGCCAGCCCATAACTGACACGATACGTTCCCGTCAGCGGGTCATACACCGAGCAGAGAATCCGCACCCTCTCGATAATCGCTGCAAGACTGGTATCGTCGGCCACCGGGGCGCCCGCGATAAGTTGCTTGAGCGGCACCATCAGGCTGTCGCCAGAGAAGGCCTCGCCATAGACCTGGCGGTAGATGCGGCCCTGCCCATCGACGATGCTGACCTGGAGAATATGGTCGAAGCCTGCCGGCGTGGCGACGAAGCTGAAGCCGAAGTCGCGCGCCAGATCCGCCACGATGGCGGCCGGCGGGCTGAGAAACTCCCAGTTGGGCTGATTGATGCCGTACTGCGCCGCGAATGACTTGAGTGCCTGTGGCGAATCGGCAGGCTGGTTAAAACCGATGCTGATCACCTTGAACTTGTCGCGGCCCAAGCCATCCTGGATATCCTCGACGACCTTCTGCAGCGCGCGCGTGGTGGCCGGACAGACCTGGAAACAACCGGTATAGATGAAGCTCACGAGCAAAGGCTTGCCGCGATAGGCTGATAGTTTCACCGACCGCCCCTCGCGGTCGAAGAGGCTGAAGTCGCCGATGGAGCGACCCACTGCGGCCTGGCTGACCTGCAAGGCCGCAGACTGATCAAGGATCGGCAGTCCTGTGCCTTCTGTTGCGGCAAGCCCGAAACCGCCGAGCATTATCCACAGCAGAAAGGTGATAACTACCCGGTGAATCAAATTCCCTCCTCAGAAGACCAATGCATCCACCATCGCGGCCATGAGCAACAGGGTAAGTTGCAGCAGGGAAGCGAAGAATGAACCCATGGCCGTCTTGCGGCTGGGTGAGGCGGCCAGTTGCCAGGCCTTGAACAAGAAAAAAATACCGCCTGTAAGGGCACCGGCGAGATAGATCGGGCCGGCACCGAAGAAAAATGGTAAGAGAGAGACCACGACCAGCGCCAGCGTGCTGGCGAAAACAATCTTCGCGGCGCGCGCATCGCCCACCACCACCGGCAACATCGGCACGCCCGCGGCCGCGTAGTCGGCCTTGTTGGCTATGGCCAGGCTCCAGAAATGCGGCGGCGTCCACAGGAACAACACCAGCGCCAGCAGAAGCGGCAACGGGCCCATCGCGGGATTTGCGGCGGCGGCACCGGCCAACACGGAGAAACTCCCGGCCAGTCCACCGACGACAATATTGAGCCAGGTGCGGCGCTTGAGCCACACCGTATAGATCACGGCGTAGAAAAATGCGCCGAGAAAGACATAGAGCGCGGCCAGCGGATTGGTGGCAAGCCAGGCCGCGGCGACAGAAACCGCGAGCAGGAAGCCGATCAAGGCCAGCCAGGCCGGACTATGAGGCAACGCGCCGGTAGCGAAAGCCCGGCCACGCGTGCGTACCATCAGACGATCGATGTCGTACTCGACATATTGATTGAAAGCACCGGCGGAGGCCGATGAGATCAGCACGGCGAGTGCCAGCACGGTGAGTTCCATGCCGCCTATTGCCGAACCGGGGGTGACTGCAAAACCCGCGAGCGCGGTAATCATGATCACGAAGCCGATGCGCAGCTTGAACAGTCCCAGGACTTTCCGCGTGAGCTGCATGGCTGTGGGCTGTGCCATCGTATCCATGGTTTTTCCCAAATGGTTATCTGGCGAGGGTAGAGGAAGAAGCACGGCCGAAGCGTTGCCGCTTCGGCCGGTCGATCACGATCGCTGGCTGGAGATCAACTCAGTCCCCATACCTGCGACAGGTATTTCCAGTTGATAAAGTAATACAGCACGAAGGATACCAGGAACACCATCGCCAGACTGAAAGTTCCCGGCGCGGCAAACCCTGCGGAGCCGTGACCGTGGACCACGGCGGAAGGCGCGCTGACGGGAATCGGCACGGTCTTGTCGGAGAGGCTGCCGATGTCCAGTTTCTTGCCCCAGAGCAGCGAGCCGACGGTGATGTAGATATAGATCGCACCGCCCAGGATGGCTGCTATGCCGGCAATACCCACCAGACCCATCATCAGGTAGGCGGCGCCGGGGAACTCGTAGGCGAGCGGATTGCCGCCCATCAGCATGTCCCAGTGGCGACGCGAGACGCCCAGGGTGCCGGCACCCATCATCACCAGGCAGAAGAAGTACATCGACAGGCCGAAGAGATAGGGCTGCAACTTCGCCAGTCCAGGAGCAATCATCTCACGCTTGAACAGCACCGGAATCAGGAAGTAGGTGAGCGCCATGAAGGAGAGCGTCGTACCGACCACCACGGTGGCGTGGAAGTGTCCCGGAACATAGATCGTGTTGTGGATGATCATGTTCAACTGTTCCGTGCCCATCATCACGCCCGAGATGCCGCCGAGGAAACCGAAGCCGATCAGGGAGATGAACATCCCCGAGAACACCGGATTGCCCCAGGGCGCTTTTCTCAGCCATTCGAACAGACCCTTCGTATAGCCCTTCTCGCGCTGCGCCACTTCGATGGCACCGGGAATGGTGAGACCGTGGATCATCGAGGCCAGCACTGCGAAATACATGAAGTAGCTGGTATTGACTACCTTCCAGGCACTGCTGAGACCCGGGTCGGCGAGCAGATGGTGGGCGCTGGCCAGTTGCAGGAACAGGATGTACAAGAGGAAGGCGCCGCGGCTGACGCGCTCGGACATCGGCTTGGCGCCGAAGGCGATGGCAGCGATGGCGTACCAGATGGAGATGTGCGCGGCGACATTGATCTGCTGCGAGGAGTGGCCGAAGGCCCACCAGATGGTGCGATAGACCAGCGGATCGACTTCCTTGACGATGCCGACCGACATCAGGAAGGTGGGGATCAGGATGATCGCGCCCGAGGCGATGGTGAACACCGCGATGATGCAGGCGACGATCGCGCCGAAGGTCACCAGCGGTACCGAGCCGGTATAGGTCTTTTCCTTCTTGGCGATGACCAGCGTGCCGAGGAAGACGAAGCAGCCGACCAGAGCCCCGACGGCGAACAGAATCAGGCCGAGGTAGAAGGAAGGCGCTGCCATCATGGGCACGTAGGAGGTCATCATCACGCTCGACTCGCCCTGGAATACGGCGACGTTGGTCGTGATAGAACCGATCAGCATCAGGGCGAAGGCCAGCCAGGCAACTTTCGGCGTGGCCAGGCGACAGCGTAGCAGGGTTGAGGAACAGAAGTAGAGAACGGCGATCTCGAAGAAAATGATCCAGAAGATCAGCATGTCGATGCCGTGCGCGGTCAGCGTCATGTAGAAGGTGTCGGCTGCGAGCCAATGTATCGCAGGCCAACGGGTCAGCACCACGCCGATGGCGAGTATGCCGCCGATCAGCAGGAAGACCACGGCCACGACGGCGTTGGCCAGCATCAGCTTTTCAGCCTCGGTATCGAATTGCAGCCCGGAACGCGGGCAGGTGCGGTAAGTAGTTGTCATGTGCGCCTCCCCTTACTTGACGTAAATGCGACCGGCCATATTGGCGTGGCCGATGCCGCAGTATTCATTACAGACGATGGAGAAGGTACCCGACTGGTTCGGCGTGATCTTCACCACATGCTCGTAGCCCGGCACCACCTGGATGTTGATATTCACAGGCTGGAGCGAAAAGCCATGGTTGTAATCCATCGAAGTGAGATGGAGCTTGTAGGTCTTGTCCTTCTCCAGTTCGATGATCGGCCACCAGTCCCAGAGCTTCGCGACCAGATAGACATCGCTGCCCGCGGGCGGATGTACGACCGGGATCTGCTTGTCTGTCTCCTTGCGCACGGTGTATTTGTCCACCACGGCCTGAGCCTTGGCGGTGAACATCGCGCCGCTGGTCTTGTAGGTCTCGGTCGACAGGTTCTGCTTGCCGTAGATATGCCAGCCGACCATCATGACGAACATGATCATGCACCAGATGAATGCGATCACGATCCAGGTGCCCTCGACACGATCCAGGGGCTGTTTCCACCAGAGTCGGTCTGACGGGGGTAGTATTGCGCTCATATTGGTATCCCTCTCTGAAGACGCGTTGAATGGGTTGTCCGCCGGCTACTTGGCCAGGGGAACGGTCAGGATCTCGATGACTCCCCATAGCGTATAGACCACCATGGGAATCATGACGCCCAGGAACAGGAGCAGGAAGGGATTGTCCAGAAGCTGCTGCATGAAAGGAATGCGTTCCGCTTGAATTTCGTTATTCATTTTTGGCGTCTCCTAGAGGCGGTGTGAGGTACGATACGACAGAGCCAGCCATAGCCCGGCTGCATTGCATGCTACTAGGGCAGTTGCAAAAATAAATTGATCTGGAACAAGTAAACAGCTTCAAGCCTAAAACAATACCTCATATGTGGTCTTTGCATCAAGCGGTGATAGTTTATAGTCGCTATTTGCTTTTCACTTGCAAATCATGAATCCAACAGGCCGCCTGGAGCGACGTTATACCCTGCTTAAACGTCTGGCGACGCTATGCGTCGTGCTCGTCCTGGCAATCGCCAGCCTAAGTGCTTTCATCCGCCTCACCAATGCCGGGCTGGGCTGCGCCGACTGGCCGCAATGCTACGGAGCCAAGCTGCGCCAGGCGCAACAAGGTTTGGAAACGAAGGCGGCAGACAGCCCCGTCGTCGTGACCGTGCGAATGATGCATCGCGTGACGGCGGTGGCGGCCCTGATACTCATCCTGGCCATGCTTCTGGTCTGCTTTGCGGAGCAGCCGTTGCTCCGGCGCGAAGGCCGCACCGCAATGGCTCTCCTGGCGCTGGCGCTGTTCCTGGCGGTACTCGGGCGCTGGAGCAGCGGAGTCCGGCTGCCCGCAGTGGCCATAGGCAATCTGCTCGCCGGCTTTGCGCTGCTGGCGCTCAGTTGGCGATTGCGTCAGCAAGTCGTTGAACGCGGTGCATCTGTTCCATCCGAAGGGGGCTCGCTGCGGGTTTGGGCAGGGCTGGGTCTGGCCGTGCTGTTATGCCAGATCGCCCTCGGCGGTTTGGTCAGCGCGGCTTACGCCGGCCTGAGTTGCACGGGCTTTCCCGATTGCGGCGCAAGCTCGCCGCAGTGGTGGTCCTCCCTGGAGGCGCTCAATCCCTGGCACGAGCCCCAGTTCCTCGCCCAGACGACGGCGAACCCAGCGGGTGCGGCGCCCCACATGGTGCACAGAATCGGCGCTCTCGCCCTTCTCCTGGTCCTGCTGCCGCTGGGACTTTCTGCGTTCTCTTCAGGCAGGCGTCGCGTGGCGATTGTGCTGTTTTCGCTGCTGTTCAGCGAAACGGTTCTGGGCGTGCTGATGGTCACCTCCGGTCTGCCCCTGTGGGCAGAGCTTGGCCACAATCTCGGGGCAGGCTTGCTCCTGGTCGTCGTGGTCAGCCTGGCAACGCGGCCGCCGCTTCCTACGCTGACCAAGTAAAACCCCGTCATTGCGAGGCCCGCAGGGCCGCGGCAATCACAGTGACGGACTTATAAGACATTCCCTAATGCTCCCTGCCATCGACCCGCGGCTGCAGAAGATAGGGAATGTAGCGCCCCCCCAGTAGGGCAAATGCGGCAAACCAGCATGCCGCCGCGAGCAGGATCCAGCTTGTGAATCCTGAGGGAAAGAACTGCGGCATGATGATACGGAAAATGAAGGCCAGCATCATGATCCACAGCGCCAGTTTGTCGCCGGCGTCGAAGACCACCTTCCTGCCGGTGTGTCCCTTGGCAATTCTGATCAGCATGGCCGGAATGATCAGGCCCATCACGCCGAAGCTGAACACATGGACAGGAAGGCTGGCAAGCCATTGGGCTTGCGTTATCTGGTTGGAAAAGTTCATCACCAGCTGGCAGACGATTCCCATATAACCCAGGTACATGATGCCCAGTTCGAGCCGCCTCATGGCCAGTTGCGGCTTCCAATAGAGGAACCTGCCGGCCAGGAGCAGCGCCAGCAGCAGGGCGATCCAGGACGACAGCGGCAGCGGCATCAGGCTCTCGAAAATCAGGGCAAAACCGAGCAGTTTGATGCTCTTGTCGAGTATCGGCTGGCGCAGGATGGAAACCTGAAACGATCCTTTCATGAACTGCGTCAGCGTCCGTTCCAGCATCACCAGAAAGGCCATTCGGAACAGCCCGTTCGCCATGCTCCAGCCGATCCGGAAGTCGTCGGCGCTCAGCATCAGGTTCTTCGCCAGAAGAAATAGCGGAAGGATGAGAAGGAAAAAATAGTTGTCGCTGTAAGAGTCTTTCTTGCGGTAGCGGATGAGCGTCCACAGCAGCATTGCGACGATGGAACCGAGAAACAGGTTGTTCGAAATCCGGAACAGGAGGGGCGGCCAACTGCCCTCGAACCACATCCCTGCCCGGTCGAACAGCCAGGCGGCAACCAGAAACATCAGCACCTTGCCATGGTAGCCGCGAATCTCAACCCAGTTCTTGGTCGCAGTGAGCAGGAATCCGCCGAGCACAGCCCAGCCGAAACCGAAGAACATCTCGTGCGCGTGCCACTGGACCGGCAGGAAGGAGGTCTGCGGCGCAGACAGCGAACCGGTGAAGATCAGCGCCCAGAGCAGCGGAAAAAAAAGCCCTGAGAGGCAGGCCAAGCCAAGAAACGGACGGAAGCCGACCAGCCAGAGCGGATGGGAAGACAGTTTCATATTGGGTTTCACTCCCTATTATCAGTTGCGCCTTTAGCAGTCTGGCTAGACTCGCAGCAGGACTTGCTTCAGGGCACGGCGGTTGCCCGCCAGGTCGGCCAGGGTATATTCGTCGAGTACATCGTAGAGCGCTGCGAAGGCGCGAACCAGGATTCCGCTCAAGCGGCAGGCCGGTGCGATGCAGCAAGCGCTTTCTTCCTCGCCCAGGCATTCGACGATAGGCGCCGCACCTTCGGCTGCCTTGATGATCTGCCCCAGGCGGATTTCCTCAGCAGGCCGGGCCAGGCGGATGCCGCCCCCTTTTCCGCGTATCGTTTTCACCACGCCGGCACGCGCCAGCTGGTGGACAACCTTCATCAGATGGTTCTCGGAAATTCCGTAGGCGCTGGCGATGACCGGGATGGTCGCCAGTTGCCGCTGATCGAGGGCGAGATAAGTAAGCACCCGCAGGGTGTAATCTGAAAATGTCGTCAGGCGCATGATCGCTATAGGGGAAACGTTGATCAACTACAACTTTGATACTGCGACCGCCGCGCTTCTTTCATTGCGAGGCCCGCAGGGCCGTGGCAATCGCGATGACGGACTTATTCAGACAATCCTAAGAAGTAAAAGTGATATTGCTTTAATCGACGTCGAATGATAATCTTAAGCTGTATAAATTATACAGCTTTAATCCGGTCATGGCCAATAACGAGTAAATACCGGCGAAGAGATCAGGGCGAAATCGATGACGGTTTCGCCAAACAGTAGGGCGTCCGGAATCACCGGGCACCGGAGAAAGTGATGATGAAATACCCCGACTTTTTTGACTCAGTACCCAAAATCAGGTTGCGCGACCCCTTGGCAGCGTTTCTCGGCGCAGTCGAAGACGGTGTGATCGAGTATGGCTATCTCGATGCCGTGAAGCTCGCCGGGCATTCCTGTCCAACCGTGGCGTCAGCCTACTGGATGACGCGCCAGGCCCTTCGTGCGCTTTATGGCGCAGACGACCCGGAGCGGGGAGCGATCCGCGTCGAGTTCAGGGAAGGCCGCCTGGCCGGAGTCACCGGGGTCATTGCAAATGTCGTCTCGATGCTCACCGGCGCCACCCATGACAGCGGCTTCAAGGGACTCGCCGGTCGCTTTGATCGACGCGATCTGCTCTACTTCGACGCCGATGTCCCCCTCGAAATCCGCTTCACGAGAACGGATACCGGAGACAAGGTCGATGTCGCCGCGAACTTGCAGGCGGTCGCCGGCGATCCGGACACGGCGCCACTGCTGCGGCGCTGCCTGAGCAAAGAAGCCGGCGCGGAAGAGGCGCGCCGCTTCGCAGCGTTGTGGCAGGACAGGGTAAGCCGCATTCTGCTCGATCACGGCGACAATCCCGAAGTCTTCGTCGTTCGCCGCGCTGGACTAGCGGCGGATTCGTAAGTTTCGTCGGTCTGCCGCGGTCAAGAGTACTTTGCCTGCGAGAATGATGGGTAGCCTGATCGAAGACGGCAGCCGCTCATATCGGTCTGCGCTTTCGCTGCGCGCTTCGCGACCGAACTGAACACGGACTGGAATCAGCTAGCCCGCTCGACGCGCACCGCGCAGTATTTGAACTCGGGAATCTTGCCCAGCGGATCCAGTGCCGGATTGGTCAGCAAGTTGGCCGCCGCTTCGACATAGCAGAAGGGCATGAACACGGTGCGCCGAGGCAGGCCGGAGTCGGCGCGGGCGGTGGCCGTGAGATCGCCTCGCCGCGTGGTGAGCATGACTGACCCGCCGGCGCCGATATTCATCTCGGCGAGGTCATCCGGATGCACATTGACGTAGGGCGAGGGCTCGAGCGCATCGAGGACGGAGGCGCGCCGCGTCATGCTGCCGGTATGCCAGTGTTCGAGCTGGCGACCGGTCATCAGCACCCAGGGGTAATCGGCATCGGGCGACTCGTTCGCCGGGCGGAAAGCGACAGCGAGAATCTTCCCGCGCCCGTCTGCCGTCGGGAAGTGTTCGGTGAATATCACCGGCGAACCGGGGTCGTCGTCATGGGCGCACGGGTAGGTGACGGCATCCTCTCTTTGCAGGCGCTCCCAGCGGATGCCAGTGATGCTGGGCATGGCCTGACGCATTTCCTCGAACACTGCGCCGGGGTTGTTGTAGTTCCAGTCAAGCCCGAGGCGGCGGCCCATTTCCTCGAGGATCCAGAGGTCCTGGCGCGCTTGACCCGGCGGGGTGGTGGCGGCGCGACCCAGTTGCACGGTGCGGTCGGTATTGGTGAAACTGCCGGTCTTCTCGGCGAAGGTCGAGGCAGGCAGGATCACATCGGCCAGGGCGGCGCTCTCGGTGAGGAAAATATCCTGTACCACCAGATGCTCGAGGTTGGCCAGTGCGGCGCGCGCGTGGTTGAGATCGGGGTCCGACATCGCCGGGTTCTCGCCCATGCAATACATGCCGCGAATCTTTCCCGCCTGGGCCGCAGCAAGAATCTCGGTAACCGTGAGTCCGGCTACGTCCGGCACAGGCGCGCCCCAGAGTTCGGCAAAGCGTGCGCGCACAGCAGGATCGGCGACGCGCTGATAATCTGGCAGCATCATCGGGATCAGGCCGGCATCCGATGCGCCCTGCACGTTGTTTTGTCCGCGCAGCGGATGCAGCCCGGCGCCGGGCCGGCCGATCTGGCCGGTGAGCAGCGCCAGGGCGATGAGGCAGCGCACATTGTCCGTGCCATGCGTGTGCTGGGACACGCCCATGCCCCAGAAGATCAGGGCGGCGCGGGCCTTGGCGTAGCTTCGCGCGACTTCCCTCAGGGTGGCGGCAGGCACGCCGACGGCTGCCGCCACGGCCTCGGGAGCATAGGCGCGCAGATTGTCGCGGAATGCCTGGTCGTAACCCGTGACGCGCGCATTCACGAAGGCTTCATTGACCAGGCCTTCGGAGACGATCACATGCAGCAGCGAATTGAGCAGCAGCACGTCGGTGTCGGCCGCGAACTGCAGGACGTGAGTTGCGTCGCGTGCCAGTTCGGTGACGCGCGGGTCCATGAGTATCAGTTCTGCGCCGTTGCGTGCGGCATTCTTGATGAAACTCGCGGCCACCGGATGATTCACCGTCGGGTTGGCGCCGATCACGATGATGAGATCCGAGTGTTCGACATCCCGCACCGGGTTCGAGACTGAACCTGAGCCGATGCCCTCAAGCAACGCCGTCACCGAGGAAGCGTGGCACAGGCGCGTGCAATGATCGACGTTGTTGGTTTCGAAGCCCTGCCGCACCAGTTTTTGGAACAGATAGGCCTCTTCGTTGCTGCCCTTGGCCGAGCCGAAACCGGCAAGAGCGTGATGGCCATCGGTGCGCTTGATCGCCAGGAACTTGCGCGCCGAAAAATCCAGCGCTTCTTCCCAGGTGGCTTCGCGGAATTGTAGGCGCCAGTCGGCTGGCGTGCCGGAGAGTGTTGCGTCCTTGGCAACGCCCTCACGGCGTATCAGCGGCGTCGTCAACCGCTCCGGATGTGTCGGATAGTCGTAGCCGTAGCGCCCCTTAACGCACAGTCTTCCCGCATTCGCAGGACCATCGCGGCCTTCGACGCCGACGATGCGGTTGTTGCTGACGCGGTAACTCACCTGGCAGCCAACCCCACAGTAGGGGCAGAGGGAATCGACAGATGCTTCCTTGGCACTGTGGCGTACCGGGGCGAGCGCGCCGGTCGGACAAGCCGCCACGCATTCGCCGCAGGCGACGCAAGAACTCTCCCCCATGGGTGAACCGGCATCGAATATGATTTGCCCGCGCGCGGCCAGGCCGATCACGTCATTGGCCTGAATGTCGCGGCAGGCGCGCAGACAGCGGGTACAGGCGATGCAGGCAGAGGCTTCGAAAACAATGGCGGGGTGCGACTTGTCTGTGCTGCGTGCGGGGACCGGCGACAGTCCGAAACGGCCTGCCTGCGCTTTGCTCTGCCTGGCCCAGTAGGCGAGGTCACCGGTGGCGCTGGGCGCTTCGGCAAGAAGCAGTTCGAGTACGCCTCGCCTTGTCGTCTGTGCGCGCGGGCTCACGGCACGCACTTTCATGCCTTCCTGCGGCGCGCGACAGCAGGAGGGGGCTAAGACGCGCTCGCCTTCGATCTCGACCACGCAGGCGCGGCAATTTCCTTGCGGCGTGAGGCCTTCCTTGTGGCAAAGATGCGGCAGTTCGACGCCGTGGCGCTGTGCCGCCTGGAGTATGGACTCACCGACTTTGGCGTCTATCTGGCGCTCATCGAGAGTGAAATGAATCATTGTCCTGTCTCCTGCGGGAAATAGCGAAGCACAGTGAGCATGGGATTGGGTGCGGCCTGACCGAGACCGCAGATGGATGCGTCCTGCATCACCTGCGCCAGCGCCATGAGCGTCTCTTTATCCCAGGTCGGCTTTTGCATCAGGACGACTGACTGCTTCGCACCGACGCGGCAGGGCGTGCATTGGCCGCAGGATTCGTGAGCGAAAAACTCCATGGCATTCTGCGCCAGGGCGCGGGCCTTGTCGTGCCGCGAGAAGACGATGATGGCCGCAGAGCCGATGAAGCTTCCGTGCGGCTGCAGGGTGTCGAAGTCGAGCGGCACATCAGCGAGACTCGCCGGCAACATGCCGCCCGATGCGCCGCCGGGGAAATAACCGTAGAGTTCGTGGCCGGGCAACATGCCGCCGCAGTATTCGGCGATCAACTCGTTCAGCGTGATGCCTGCCGGCGCCAGATGCACAGCGGGTTTGACCACACGGCCGCTGACCGAGAAGGAGCGCAAGCCCTTGCGGCCGTGGCGGCCTTGCGCGGCAAACCACTCGGCGCCGCGACGCATCAACTCGGGCACCCAGTGCAGGGTTTCCATATTGTGTTCCAGCGTTGGCCGCCCGAACAGTCCAACCTCGGCGACATAGGGCGGGCGCAGGCGCGGCATGCCGCGCTTGCCTTCGAGCGATTCGATCATGGCCGACTCTTCGCCGCAGACATAGGCGCCAGCGCCACGTCTGAGCTCAATCTCGGGCGCATCGGGAAAGGCGCTGCGCAAAGCGGCCAGTTCCTCAACCAGCAGGGCGCGGATGCCGGCATATTCGTCGCGCAGGTAAATCCAGATTTTTGCGATGCCGACGGCCCAGGCAGCAATCAGCGCGCCTTCGAGAAAGGCGTGCGGTTCGCGTTCGAGGTAATGCCTGTCCTTGAAGGTGCCGGGTTCGCCCTCGTCGATGTTGACCGCGAGATAGCGCGGAGCGCTTTGCGCGGCGACTACGCGCCACTTCCGCCCGGCCGGAAAGCCGGCCCCGCCCAGGCCGCGCAGGCCGGCGTGTTCCAGAATGGTGATAACTTCCTCGGCGCTATGATCGCCGCGCATGCAGGCTTCGTAGAGCGCGTAACCGCCGTCAGTGCGATAGGCAGCAAGCCTCCTCGCGGCCGGCAAGCATGGCATCTTGTCGCCGGCAGAGACCTTCTCCCTGACCGCTTCCGGCGTGGCATGTTCTATCGGATTCTGCCCGACCACCACCACCGGCGCCTTGTCGCAGCGGCCGACGCAGGGAACGCGCTGAACGCGGACGTCGGGGCCGAGTTGTTGCGCCAGTTTTTCGGCGATTCCCAAGGCGCCGTGCATGGAACAGGTCAGGGAATCGCAGACGCGCACCGTGAGTTTCGCCGGAGCGCTGTCGCCGGACTTCACGACATCGAAGTGATGATAAAAACTTGCCACCTCGGCCACTTCGGCAAGCGAGATCTTGAGTTCGCCGGCGAGCGCCGAAAGCAGGGCTTCAGGCAAATAGCCGCGCGTGTCCTGGATGGCATGAAGGTATTCAATGAGCACATCACGACGAAACGGGCCGCTGCCGATCAACTGTTGCAATTCAAGACGAGCAGCTGCATCGATGCCGCCGCGATTGTGGCGGCGGGAAACTTTCGTTTGGCTGGAGGCGGAACTTGCCGTCTGATTCTTGGACTTGGCGGGATCGTGAGACGACATAGGGTTTGTTCCTGCCTTATTCTAAGTGTCTTAACCGGAGATTATGAACCTGTAGCCCTATCCGAGCCAACAGACCCGACCTGGATAGCGCGGCAAGGCGGGTCACGAAATACCCCCGCAAGTTCAACATGCTTCCAATGATATATCAGATACCGTATTTTGACCGGAGCGATTGTCAATTTCACGGACTTTACAGGTGAAGCAACCTCTGCAAACCTTGTTTGGCAACAATACAACTTACTGATATAAATGTCATTATTAATGTGTTCTGATATGTGGTATCTGATATACCATATATCAGTTGACAATATTGCAGTGCGGAATTAAGATTCGTTTTCATACAATTTTAGGAGTTTGAAATGGAAACCGTCATTTTGGCTATCGTTACTGCGGTTCTTTTCCTGTTGGGTGGCGTACTGACTTTTGTCCTCGGTACGCTATTGGCGAAGCCGTCTCACGAGCGCGGACAAAGCAACGGCCGATTTGCCGGGCTCGGTTAGGATCTGGATTCGGGAACGAGCAGGGACGCAGTGCAAACGGTGGGTTACCGAGGCAGTTTGCCGCCAGGGAATGTCTGAACAAGTCCGTCATCGCGAGCCCTGGAGGGGCGTGGCGATCTTATGCCTCAACTCTTGCCTGGTTCCCGGAATGCTTCGCTTCCGCCACTAAGATTGCCGCGGCCCTGCGGGCCTCGCAATGACGAAACGAAACGATGGGGTAGGACGAGATGCAGGATAAGTCCCTCATCGCGAGAAGCGAAGGGGGTGGCAAACTTCAAATCACTGCTACGAATAAGTCCGTCATCGCGAGCCCTGAAGGGGCGCGGCGATCTTAAGCCTTAACTCTTGCCTGGTTCCCGGAACGCTTCACTTCCGCCACTAAGATTGCCGCGGCCCTGCGGGGCTCGCAAAGACAGAAGCGCGGCAGTCGTAATCACGAAGTTGTCCTTGATCGGCGTTTCCCTAGGTTAATATAACCACTGCAGCGGGGCGCCCCTCTGCCGCAGCATCCAAGCTTCCGCACTTCCCCAGGTCTGGAAAAGGTCGAATCAATGAGCACAGGAACGCCTGCCAAGAATCCAACAAAGTCTTTGGCTCTGTCGCTCCAGCCAATAAAGGCAGTCGAAAGTCTTCGCGATCAGGCCTATGCGATGCTCAAACAAGCGCTTTCCGAAACCGATATCTACAGCGTTCCAGAAGAAGTTCAGTTAGACAAAAGGGTGCTGACCGAAGCCCTCGGGGTCAGCCGTACCCCGGTGCGGGAAGCGATGACCCTGCTCGAGCAGGAAGGGTTTCTGCGAACCGTGCCGCGAAAAGGGATCTTCATCGTCCGCAAGACAAAAAAAGAAATCATCGAAATGATTCAGATGTGGGCGGCTTTGGAAAGCATGTCGGCGCGTCTCGCCACCTTGCATGCGACGGACCAGGAAATTGCCGGGCTCAGACGTCTGTTCGACAAATTTGGCGAGAGCAAACCGACCGAACATCTCGACGAATACTCGGATGCCAACATCGCCTTTCATCAAGGGGTGGTCAGACTCGGCGGCTCCAAGCTCATTTCCGACGCGATCGAGAATATTTTCATCCATGTGCGCGCCATCCGCAAGATGACGATTTTCCAGAGTGACAGGGCGGAACGCTCCATCGTCGACCACATACGCATCATCGAAGCCCTGGAGAAGCGGGACACAGAACTCGCCGAGAAACTGGTACGCCAACACTCCCTCGATCTCATCGCATTCGTCACGGAACACTGCGATTTCCTGAAGTAGTCCGGATTTCACTACCCCAGAGTTGGCCAAGCGCAGATCCTGAGAGCGGATCTCCATCTTTAGTTAGGCAAATCAACTGAAATTATCGGATTGGTTTTGCTGTGCTAGCATTGGTCTAAATTGGTTTGAATATTTAAACCAATTTGCCAGTGCCGCGAGCTTTGATCGATAGAGCCGAAGACGGAGCCGCAAGGAGAGGACAGACGTGAGCAAAATGCAGGTGCGAATGAAACAGACGGTGGGAGCCGAGGCCATCCGCGAGTTCCTGCACCAGGGCATCACGCAAGGGGTGCTCATTGCAGGGCAGAAACTTCCTACAGAGCGCGATCTGGCGGCGCGCTACAGCGTACCGCGCAGCGCCGCCCGCAAGATCCTGGCGGGATTGGAGACGGAAGGCTACATCACGCGCGCCGTGGGCAGCGGCACCTTCGTCGCCGATCC
>CAIYYX010000085.1 GCA_903930535.1 uncultured Sterolibacterium sp.
CTTCGGATCGTCCATAGCGCAGTATCCCGGGGCCGGGCAGGCCGGCAATGTGGCTCCAGCCGATCTCGCCGCTCAGGGTCGCGCCTTCGCTGCCCAGCACCTGGTTCGCGCCGAAACTGGCGGTGGTCACCGGGTACCGGTCATAGCTGTCGAAGCTGCTGCCCGGGGCCAGCGCATTGGTATGCTTCGCCTGGTTCAATGCCGCCGTGGTGGAGCGGCCGAGAAATGTGTCGGTCACATCCGCCGCATTCAGGGTCAGCGGCTGATTGGGACGATGGGCGAGTTCGCCGAAAAGGCTCAGCGCGGGATCTGCTTTCGCCGTGAAACTCAGGCCATAGAGCCGGATATTCTCGGCGTAGAGGGCGGCGTATTTGATGCCGTTCGGATCCGTCAGCCGCGTGGTGGTCGCACCGCCGTAGCCGCCGGCGACGTTGGCCAGCGTAATGCGCGTATTGGGCGTGCGGCTGTGATAGGTCATGGCGTAGGCGCGAAACTCGGTATTGAGCGGTGCGGCTGCATAGCGCAGCGCGGCGCCATATTGGCCCGCATCGCTGGCAAGGATATCGGGATTGCGCTTCGGGTAGAGACTGTTGGCGAGGGCGCTTTGATCGTTGACGTTGAAGGGCTGGCCTCCCAGCGCCGAGACATAGCCGCAGCCGCTCGGCAGGTAGCTCACGGTCGCGAAAAATGTGCCGCACTGCAGGAGCACGCTGGGGCGGAATTCATACTGGACGAAACCTTCGACGCCCCACTGCGTTCCGCCGGACAGGTCGGCATGGATCATCCCGACGGGAACCCTGCCCTCCTGGGCAAGGGCACCGGGTCGCAGGCGCGCCGGATAGTCGAACGGATTGATGGCGTCGATCCCGCCGTCGAAGAACTGCGACGCTCCCCACTTTAGCACTTGGCGGCCGCCGCGCAGATTCAGTGTCACGTCGTCACTCACCTTGAAGCGGCCGAAGGCATACAGGTCGGCCAGGCGGACATTGCTGAATTTCGCGGCCGGCTCGAAGCCATTGTCGCTGAGCGGCACGTTCTGGCGGAAGTCGTTGGGGATGTTGCCGTAGGCGCGGTCACCCGACTTGAGTTCGAAGTCCTCCCAGACCTTGGCTCGCGCAAAGACGCCGAGGTTCTGTCGCGTCAGTTCGAGCTCGAACACGCCTTTCACCACGGTGGAAACCGGCTGGCCCTTCTGGAAGTTAAGGTCGCTGCCACCCGTGTTGCCGCCGAGCCGCCCGGGCGGCAGGCCCACTCTCGCGGTCGACAAGGTCCCCAGCACAGCGGGGTCGGGCGACTCGGTGCGGATCGTGGTACCGGCGGTCAGCGTGGCGTTGAACTTTCCTGCCACATCGTCGCCGATCTGGAAATCCATGGCCGCGGCGATACCCGGCAAGGTGCTGAGCGAAACCGCGACGGCGAGGCGGAAGATTTTCATTGAACAACAATACACACAATTTTCGTGATAAATGGAATGAGTGAATTTTCAACAATGGTGCGATTGTAACCGGGAGCAGAACGGCTGCTGGTTCGGCACAACTTCCGCCCAACTGGGATTGATGACCCCGCTTTCGGTGGATATCTCGCTGCGCACTGCTACACGATAGCAACGGCTGGTGTCGGCGTAACTGCAGCCGTTGGCGCAAACTGCCTGGGCGTCCGTTCCTTGCTGGGAGCAGCGGTTCGCGAGCGTCAGCAATGTAGAAATGCAATTTGACTAAGTTGAGCCTCGCCGAGCGTCCGCAGTAGAGAAATTCGAGCGTCTCTGAAGGGTCGTCAGTACGCCTTGACCGGTGGCCGGTTAGGAGCGTCAGAATTTCAAGGGCAGCTTCCGGGCGGTCCATTCGGCGGGGCCAACTTCGGCACCCGGTCAAGAGACACTGACTAACCGCAAATAATTGCTTCTTGAATGGCGGGTATCTCCAACCGCAGGAGACATTCAATTCCGTTAAGGTAACGTGCTATCGGCATCACTTGTAGTTTCTTGCTGAGCTGTGCATCTATGATTGCCAATTCACTCATTTGGAATTTACAAAACATTGATCCATATCATCAATAGAGCGGGGCGACGTTCTAGAATGAAATCGTGATGGGGCAGATGTATTCCCTGCTGGGGTTAACGGCTACCCGGCAAGGTTGTGCAGGAAAATCTAAGGAAGGAAGCAGCCATGATCAGCTTCTGCACCAAACTAGCCGTATCGGCTATCGTTCTGCGTCGCGCCATTCTTGTCGGCGCCGCTTTCGCCCTCTTGCCATCGTTTCTGACTCTAAGCTTGGTCCTTGCAGAGGACAGCGCACTCTCTAAGGACAGCCAAGTCTGCTTAGCTTGCCACGGACAGTCAAGCATGAAGAAGGATATGGCAGACGGGGAGACATTGTCTCTGCATATCAAAGGCAAGGCTTTCGCCGCCTCGGTGCACAATGCCATTGGCTGCAGCGTCTGCCACGCCGACATCGATCTCGCCAAGCATCCGGCGCCGAGCAAGAAGAAGCAGACGCTGCGGGAATATTCAATCGCCAGGGTGGAAGTCTGCAGCCAGTGCCATGAGGACAAAGCCAAGCTCTACGAAGGGAGCATCCACGCCTCCCTAGTGCGTGCAGGCAATCCTATGGCACCGCTGTGTAGCGACTGCCATTCTCCACACGCTGTGCTGAGCAAGGCTGCCGCATCTGGTCCAATCGACGAAGTGCCTTGCCGAAATTGCCATGGCGCCGTATTCAAAGCCTATGCGCAAAGCGTGCATGGTCTTGCGCGCGCTAAGGAAAGCAATGGTGGCGCGCCCATTTGTGCCGATTGCCATCGAGCTCACGACGTTACCGCAGCGTCAAGCGGTAACCAGATCAAGGAGGCTTGTCTCAGTTGTCACTCCAATGCATTGCAATTGCACAAGCGTTGGCTGCCCAACGCCGCTCATCACTTCGAGTCGGTTTCCTGTCCGGCTTGCCACGCGCCGTTGGCGTCTCGCCGCGTAGACTTGAGACTCTTCGACAGCAATACCAAGGAGCGGGTTAGAGAGAAATTGGGGGTTCCGCGCTTCGAGAACCGTACCAAGCTCGCCGACAGCAAGGGTCAGGGACTCGATACGTTGGCCCTACAGAGCCTGCTCAAGGAGTTCAACCGTGACAACGACGAGGGTGACACAATCCTGCGTGGTCGTTTGGAAGTTGATGGCGGCCCCGAGGCTCACATGCTGACCGAGAAGGGGAAAGCCATCAAGGATTGCAAGGCCTGCCACAGCGAAGGCGCCGCACCATTCCAGAAGGTGAGCATTTCCATCGTCGGGCCCGACGGCAGGCAGTTACGTCACGGGGCTCAGCAAAACGTATTGCAGGCGCCCACTTCGGTCGATTCAGTGCGTGGCTTCTATGCGATCGGCGGCACGCGGATCAAGTTGCTGGATATTCTGCTCATGCTCGCCTTGGCCTCCGGCGTCGCCGTGCCGATCGGGCACCTGAGCCTGAAGTGGCTGTTCAGGAAGTATCTGCTGAAAAGCGGCAAGCATCCGTTACCACAGGACAAGTCGAAAGTAGGCTCAGTCACTAGCGATTCGTAGGAGAGTCAAAATGCACAAAATATTCGTACACCCGTTGCCGGTTCGCATCTGGCACTGGATAAATGCCTTCGGCTTCATCACCATGATCGCCAGCGGCATCCAGATCAGGTACATAGGTTTGATCGACGTTATATCGTTCAAGACGGCGGTCGACATGCACAACTTTGTGGGCTTCGTCCTCATTGCCAACTTCTTCGTTTGGTTCTTGTTTTACCTGTTCTCCGACAAAATCCGCGTTTACCTCCCAGAGTTGAGACCTATGAAGCACTTCATCGCCAGTTTCCGCCAGATGAAATATTACGGCTACGGCATTTTCAAAGGGCAGACCAACCCGCACCAAGTCAGCGTCTACCACAAGTTCAACGCCTTACAGAGCATGACATACCAGATCGTAATGCTCCTGCTGGTACCCATTCAGTGCGTCACTGGGGTTCTGCTCTGGGATGTTGAGCGATTCCAGTCCGCCATCACTCTGACGGGCGGTCTGCGCGTGGTGGATACAGTGCATGTACTGATCTTCATCTTCTTTGCCGGCTTCATCTTCATTCATCCCTACCTCGCCAGCCTAGGTCACACCTGGTCAGCGCACTTCAAGGCGATGATCACTGGCTACGAGGAGGTTGAGGACTAGCAGGCCTGAGCGTCAGTGGGAGGCGGTCGGGATCGAGAAGGAAGTAGCTGATATTCCCTCGCAGGCGCGCCGACCAGTCGTGACAGCGCTTCCCTATGAGGCCTGGGCAAGGATCCTGAACCTCGAAGCAAACCGCCACCCTCCAACGCTTCAGCGGTCTCTTAGTTAAGGCAAAGTTCCAATCGGGCGCGAAGCTAACTAGGGAAACGCTGATCAAGTACAACTTCGTCATTGCGAGCAAAGCGAAGCAATCTAAGCGCCATGCAACATCAGTGGCTTGAAGATCGCCACGCCCCTCTGGGGCTCGCGATGACGGACTTGATCAGAGTTTCCCTAGAGGCAAATCTGCTGCTTGCTTTCCCACAGCCGAAGGACAAATGGAAACGGCATCAGCGGTGTGTCTCCACCGCCGACGCCGCTTCAGGCATGGACGCCTCTCATCAGGTTCCGCTGAAACTCCCGTACAGTCCAATCAGAACGAAGACGAGCAACAGCAGGCCTATGCCGATAAGCGTGTAGCCTAGCACTTTCGCGCCAGTCACCATGGGTCGCGACGGCGCGTCGACCAGATGCTTCTGTAGTTCGCCGCTTGCCAGCAGCCGGTTGTACTCAACGCGGTGCTCACGCTTGAAGTCCTCCAGGCGCATGGAGCCGGTGAACATCACCACGTCGAGCGGGAACTTGTCCGGCCGTAGATGGTTGTTGAAGAAGTGCACCGTGAACAGGAACAGTACCGCTAGCAGAGCCCCTTCGCCGTGGAAGATGGTGGCGATGTTGAACACCCAGCCTGGCAGGTATCTGGCTGTCAGCGACGGGAACCACAGCATCAGGCCGCAGACGGCGATGAAGATCACCACCGAGAACGGGGCCCAGTAGTCGAACTTCTCCCAGTAGGTCCAACGGTCGAACACCGGCCTGGGACCCAAACCGAAGAACCAGCGGAACATCGCCACGATGTCATGCAGATCCTGCAGGCGCGGTACCAGGGAGTCAGGCCCAAACCACTTGAACTTGCCGCGAATCTTGATCAGATGTACCGCAAGGTAAATCAGTTGCCCCACGAACACGCTCAGGAACACCACTGCGAAGGTGCGGTGGATTACCGCCGCAACCTTGGGCCCCCCCAGCCAGTGCATGACCATCGGCGCCCAGCTGGTGTCGGCGTAGAACACCGACATGCCGGTCACGGTCAGTACCATCAAACTGATGGCGATCGTCAGGTGGGCTATGCGCCAAGCGAGCGGGAAGCGCTGGAACCTCTTACCCTTGAACTTGGGATCGAGTAGTTCCTGGGTCTTGATGTATTGTGGCCGTATGGTGCCTTCCCTGCGTTCCTTGAACTCGCGCAGGAACCACAGCGCCGTGTGCGCCCAGAAGAAGGCTAGGATGCCCGCCACCATGAACAGCATGAACTTCGATGCCAGCCATATGTCGGTATAGCGCGAGAACTTGTGCGGCGTGCCGTGCGGCTCGAAGCTGGCAAAACCCTTGCTCGCATTGCTATGGCATTTCTGGCAGGTCTGAACGCGATTGTCCTTATGCACCGAGGACTTCGGGTCATCGACCGTCAGTATGCCGTGACTGCCGTGGCAGTCGAAGCATTTGGCAGTGTATGCATAGCCAAGGGTGTTCACCTTGCCGTGGTAGGTGCTGGTGTAGCTCTTCAGGCTGTCGGCGTGACAGCCGCCGCAGTTCTTGGTGATTACCAGCTTGGCGGGGTCCTTGCTGGGATCGGAGACGTCGTGTGTGGTGTGGCAGTCGGAGCAGATGGCAGCGTGCAGCGTCTTGCCGTCCGTACCGGGTTTGGCGTGCACCGAGGTCTTGTACTGCTCGAGCTCCTTGGTGTGGCACTTGCCGCAGATCTCAGGAATGCTGTTTTTCCACTCGACGCGTTCGGGGCTAGCGGGCGGATAGACATAGTGCGGCGCATGGCAGTCATAGCAGATGGCGTTGGGACGCGACTGGTGATCGCGGTTGGGCTGCGCATGCACCGATTTCATGTAGTGGTCTATGCGCTGCACCACCACGCCCAGTTCTGCGTTTTCCGCGGTCTTGTTGGCAGTCTTGGCAGCGGACCACAAGGCATCGTGGCAATTGACGCAATTGACGTTGCGCGCTACGCCGGTCTTGTGCGGGATCTCCGTGATGTCGGCGTGGCACTCGGTGCACGAGCGCTTGCCATGCACGCTCTTGCCGAACTTGTCCTGCATCACGTGCAGTTGGCGCACCTTGCCGTCCGTACCCTGGCCTGAGAAGCCCGGCTTGCCATGGCAGACCAGGCAGGCATCGTTGGACAGCTTGCCCGCAGCCGGCCCGGCCTTGGCGGCGGTCGCCTGGCCAGGAGTCTGTCCGAGCGTCGCTGTCGCCGTCAGGCAGAAGGTGATCGCCACCAGCCATTTTGCAATTTTTGGTGTTCGCATGATTCTTTCTCCCTAAGGTTACGGCTATCGCGCCTGACCGGATCCGATCACCCTGGCGCCGACTCTGCCCCAGGCGTGGAAAGCGAACCAGAGAACCAAGCCGATGCCCAGCAGCGGTCCGACGACTGCGAAGACGATGCCAAAGACCACCACGCCAAGCATTTTCACCACGGTGCCGAGGACTCCGACCTCGGTGGGGTAGGTGGTAGACGGGACTTCAACTTCCTCGGCACCGGGCTCCTTGTTCTTGGACGCCAACCAGCCCAGCATACCTAAGCCGATAAGGGGGAACACCAGCACGTAGCCGAGCGCAAAGAGGGGGGCGAAGAGGAAAAGCAGGACGTTCTTGACACGGCGTACCGGCCTGCTCACCGGTGGATCGATCTCGATAGCATCCTGGTCGTCAGGTCGCAGTGGCGCATGCTTGCTCTCGCCTTGCAGCAGACGGTCGACGGACCCACTTAGCGCCACCGCCGATAAGGGTTTGCGCCACAGTTCCGTTGCACCCACCGCCATCACCTGCTGCCGTACGGCATCGCTATCCTCGGTGCTGAGGATGACCGCCGGCAGGCGCAACTGGTGGGCGCGGATGGTTTCGACTAACTCCAGGCCGCTGATTCCCGGCAGGGCGATGGCCGAGATCACCGCGGCGTAACTGGAGTTGTCCAGCTGCCACAGCGCTTCCTCGCCGCTGAACACAACGATGACCGCGTATCCCTTGCCTTGCAGGAGCTGCTCCAAACCCTTGGTGACGGCGGGGTCATCGTCGACCAGGAGTATCTTGGGTGTGCGACTCATATAGTTTCTCCTTTTAGGGTGGGCTGCGCCGCGGCCAATACGGGGACTCGATGCTGTGTCCATTTTTGGCAACAGTTCAACACAATCTTCTACTAGATAATGCCAACATGATTAGAATTGCTCTTGACATGAATCAATGTCCAATGACGTTGTTGCTAATTTGATTCACTTATTTGAGCTCGTAGGCAAGAATTCAGAACCCTGCTTGTCGATTTCGACAAAATAATCCTCAGTTGGACGCACCGCCCAATTGCTCAAAGTCGGTGCGGAGGATTACCTGAGCATGCCTCTGGACATCAATGTCCTGCTCGAAAAGGTTCGAACACTCTGCGCCACAATCTAGGCAAGCACGCCACTGCACCCTGCGCCATTCTTGCCATCCAGCGTCTAGGTGGAGAGCTCATGGGGCAAGGCGTTCCCGGGGCGAGTAGAGGTAGGCCACGAGTTGAAGATCGAGAGAACTCCTCAGAGCGGCCCTATAAAAAGGCTTGGACTGTCGATGCAGCAACGAAGCTGATCAGGGATAACAGTGGCAAGCACTTCGATCCAGGACTAGTCGAAGTCTTCCACCGGGAGTTGCCGGGAATTGTAGCAATCCGTGAGCATTATAGTTAGAGAAGAGAAGAAGTAGCAGCATCGCTATTTCAAGTTTTTACGATGCGATGGCTAAGACTTTTCAGCAAACGCACCGCCGATGCCATGTCGCTGCCCTCAGATAGAAACCTTACTTTCTAGCGTGATTCCAGAATGAACAAGAAAACAGTCCTCTTTTTTAAAGGCAGACATTTACCATAATCTTCAACGCCGCGCTCATGCCCCAACCTTCGCATCGTCTTCGAACTGGAAGATCTTCCCGGGGTTCATGATGTTCCGCGGGTCGATGGCGTGCTTGACCATCCGCATGACGTCTACCGCGTCGCCGAGTTCGGACAGGAGAAACGCCATCTTGCCGCTTCCGATTCCGTGCTCGCCGGTGCAGGTGCCGTCAAGGGCGAGCGCCCGCTCAACCATGTCGTCATGAAGCCTCTTCGCTCGGACCAGTTCGTCGGGCGATGCCTGATCGACCAGGATCAGGAGATGGAAGTTGCCGTCACCGACGTGACCGACAATTGGCACGATCAGGCCACTCGCATCGATATCGCGCTTGGTTTCGAGCAGACACTCTGCGAGCCGGGAAATCGGCACACAGACGTCAGTGATCATCGCTCGCACACCGGGACGCAATGCCATGCCCGCGTAAAGCGTGTTGTCACGCGCCGTCCACAGCCGCGAGCGATCCTCGGGGCGAGTGGCCCATTGAAATTCATGGGCTCCGAAGTCGTTTGCCACCTCCTGCGCCCGCCGGGCCTGCTCCTCGACGCCCGCCGCTGTGCCGTGAAACTCCAGAAACAGGGTCGGCGTTTCCGGAAATCCCAGCTTTGAATACAGGTTGACGCCGCGCATCATGACGCTATCGAGCAGTTCGATCCGTGCCACCGAAAGACCCAACTGCATGATGGCGATCACGCAGTTCACCGCTTGATCCAGCGTGTCGAACGGGCACGTGGCCGCCGAGATCGCCTCCGGGACAGGATGCAGACGCAGTGTGATCTCCGTGATCACTCCGAGCGTACCTTCGGCCCCGACGAACAGTTTTGTCAAGTCATACCCTGCAGAGGATTTCCGCGCCCGGCGGCTGGTTCGAATGACCTCGCCGTTGGGCATCACGACCTCCAGTCCAAGAACGTTCTCCCGCATTGTTCCGTAGCGCACTGCCATCGTTCCGGAGGCCCGCGTCGAACTCATGCCGCCGATCGTGGCGTCGGCCCCTGGGTCGATAGGAAAGAAAACGCCACTGCCATTGAGTTCGGCGTTCAAGCCTTTGCGAGTGATGCCCGGCTGGACGCGGCAGTCCATGTCCTCAGCATTGATCGCCAGCACCTTGTTCATGCGCGTCATGTCCAGGCACACCCCACCGCGCGGCGCACTGGTGTGGCCTTCGAGAGAAGTCCCGGCGCCATACGGAATCAATGGAACGCGGTGCTCGCTGCAGAGACGAACGATCTCCTGAACCTCCAGAGTCGAGTCCGGAAAGATGACCAAGTCGGGCGGCAGCGGTGCGTGGTAAGCCTCACTGGCCCCGTGCTGCTCACGAACGCCGCGAGCCTCGCTCGCTCGCTCACCGAAGCGCGCCGTCAATTGGTCAAGGACGGCAGCAGTCATCGTCATGTTTTCTCCGTCGATTGATTGAGTATGTGCGACTTCAGGCTCACGTCCGCCGCCAGCCATGTCTCAAGGATGGCCAATTCAATGGCCCAGGCCCGAGTATCCTTGGCCGCTTGGGCGTAGTCAATATCACTTTTCGCCGTCTAGGAGCCTGTCGGACTTGAGGGCCAGACTCCGCTGGAAGCTATCGAAGCCGAGTGGAAGCAGGCTTTGGCGTCATTGGCCATTCTACTGAGCTAGGGAAACGCTGATCCAGCACGACTTCGTCATTGCGAGGCCCCCAGGGTCGCGGCAAACATAGTGACGGAGGCGAAGCAATCTGAGATCGCCACGCCCCTCTGGGGCTGGCGATGACGGACTTATTCAGGCATTCCTTAGCCGATTGAGCCACTTTCCATTGGTCCTAGTCAAGCGGTGCTAAAATACGCACTTGTTCGTAAGTAAAAATGCTCCAAAGGGAAAAAAAATGACTGCCAAGAAATCAAAGATCATCTACACGCTGACTGACGAGGCGCCTCTTCTCGCGACTTATTCCTTTCTGCCCATCATCAAAGCATTCACTGCCCCCACCGGGGTAGAGGTCGTCGGCAGCGATATCTCGGTTTCTGCGCGAATCCTTTCCCAGTTCCCTGAATATCTGACCGCGGCGCAAAGGGTGCCTGACAATCTGGCCGAACTGGGGCTGCTGACCCTTGAACCCGAAACCAATATCATCAAGCTCCCCAATGTCAGCGCCTCGGTTCCGCAACTGATCACGGCCATTCGCGAACTCCAGGCAAAGGGCTACAAGCTTCCCGACTATCCGGAAGATCCCAAGACCAAGGAAGAAAAGAACATCCGCGAGCGCTATTCGAAGGCGGTGGGAAGCGCGGTCAATCCCGTGCTGCGCGAGGGAAATTCCGACCGCCGCGCGCCCGCTGCGGTCAAACGCTATGCCCGCAAGAACCCCCACTCCATGGCCAAATGGAGCCCGGCTTCGCGCACCCACGTCGCGCACATGACGACTGGCGACTTTTACCACAGCGAAAAGTGCATGACCATGGCGAAAGCCTGCGACGTCAGGATGGATCTGGTGACCAAGTCGGGTAAGGTCATCGTCCTGAAGGAAAAGGTTTCGCTGCTGAAAGATGAAATCATCGACAGCATGTTCATGAGCAAGAAGGCCCTGGTCAAGTTCTATGAAGACGAACTGGCCGATGCGAAAGAGACGGGCGTGATGTTCTCCCTGCACGTCAAGGCGACGATGATGAAAATCTCGCACCCCATCGTCTTCGGGCATTGCGTCAAGGTTTTCTACAAGGACGCATTTGCCAAGCATGGCAAGCTTTTCGAGGAACTGGGCGTCAATCCGAACAATGGCATCAGCAGCGTGTATGAAAAGATTCAGAGCCTGCCCGGTTCCCTGCACGAAGAGATCGAGCACGATCTTCACGCCTGTTACGACACGCAACCGGAACTGGCCATGGTCGATTCGGTCAAGGGCATCTCCAATCTGCACGCACCCAATGACGTGATCGTCGATGCGTCGATGCCGGCCATGATTCGCGTCGGCGGCAAGATGTGGGGGCCTGACGGCAAGCTTAAGGACACCAAGGCGGTCATGCCGGAAAGCACCTACGCCCGCATCTATCAGGAAATCATCAGTTTCTGCAAAACCCACGGGGCCTTCGATCCGACCACCATGGGCACCGTGCCCAACGTCGGCCTCATGGCGCAGCAGGCCGAGGAATACGGCTCGCACGACAAGACCTTCGAGACGCCCGAGGACGGTGTGGCGCGGATTGTCTGCCACGACGGTACCGTGCTGATCGAGCAGAACGTGGAACAGGGCGACATCTGGCGGATGTGCCAGGTCAAGGACGCGCCCATCCGGGACTGGGTCAAACTGGCCGTCAAGCGCGCCCGCCTGTCAAACACGCCCGCCGTCTTCTGGCTCGACGAGTATCGTCCCCATGATGCGGAGTTGATCAAGAAGGTGAAGCTCTACCTCAAGGACTACGATCTGTCCGGCCTCGACATCCAGATCATGTCCTACACGCGCGCCATGCGCTTTACGCTGGAGCGGATCATCCGCGGCAAGGACACCATCTCGGTGACCGGCAACATCCTGCGCGATTATCTGACCGATCTCTTCCCCATCATGGAAGTGGGCACCAGTGCCAAGATGCTCTCCATCGTGCCGCTACTGGCCGGCGGAGGCCTGTTCGAAACGGGCGCCGGCGGCGCGGCGCCCAAGCATGTCAAGCAACTCGTGGAAGAAAACCACCTGCGTTGGGATTCCCTCGGCGAATTTCTCGCCCTGGCCGTGTCGCTCGAAGAGGTCGGCATCAAGACCGGCAACAACAAGGTGAAAATCCTGGCAAAGACGCTCGATGACGCGACGGGCAAGCTTCTCGAAAACAGGAAGTCACCCTCGACCCGCACCGGCGAACTCGATAACCGCGGCAGTCAGTTCTATCTGGCCCTGTATTGGGCGCAGGCGCTGGTCGAACAGACGGAAGATCAGGAACTGAAGGCGCATTTCACGCCGTTGGCGAAAGTACTGGCAGCCAACGAGCAGAAGATCACGGACGAGTTGAAAGCCGCGCAGGGGAAACCAGTGGATATCGGCGGCTATTACCTTCTCGACCCGGTCAAGACGGAAGCCGTCATGCGCCCGAGCGCCACCTTCAATGCGGCACTGGAAGCCGCAGGAGTCTGACCGCAAGGACCTCTGATCTGGGGAAACGCTGACCAAGTACAACTCCGTCATTGCCACGCCCCTTCGGGGCTCGCGATGACGGACTGGTTCAGACAATTCCCAAGCCAATACTGCATCTGTACCGCCGGGCAGGGGAAACCCGCCGGCGGAGTGCATCAACCGCCGATGAACTTCGGCTTGCGCTTGGTGACGAAGGCGCTCACCCCTTCGGCGAAATCGGCGGTGACGGAAGAGGCGGCGAAGGCGTCCTGTTCGGCCTGCAACTGCTCAGCCAGGCTGTGGTTCAGCGATTCATTGATCAGCCTCTTGGTGCGGCCGTAGGCTGCGGTCGGCCCCTGGGCGAGACGGTCTGCGATGATCCGGGTTTGCTCGGCAAGTTCTGCCAGCGGCACGACGCGATTGACGAGGCCCAGTTCCAGCGCGCGGTGTGCGTCGAAGCGATCTCCCAGAAGTGCGATCTCCATCGCCTGCTTCATGCCCACGATCCGCGGCAGGGCATAGGTGGCGCCGCCGTCCGGGGTAGTGCCGATGTGGCAGTAAGCCAGGGTGAAATAGCTGTTGTCGGCGGCGATGGCGAGGTCGCAGGCATTCATCAGCGACAGGCCGAAGCCGGCGACAGCGCCCTGGACGCTGGCGACCACCGGCTTGGCCATGCGGCGCAGTCGCGTGATGGAACCATGTACGTCGGCCAGCAGACGCTCGAAGAGATGCCGGCGTTCGTCGGCCGGGTAGTCCAGCGCGGTGTGGAACCACTTGATGTCGCCGCCTGCCATGAAGTGCTCGCCTGCGCCCTGGATGACGACGACCCGGATGGTCTCGTCCGACTCCATTTGCTCCGTCACATCGCGCAGCCTGCTGGTCATGTCGAGATTGAGGGAGTTCAATGACTGCGGGCGGTTCAGGGTGAGGGTGGCGACTGCGCCATCGATGCCAAGTTGAATGCTGTCGTTGTTCTTCACGTGCTTCTCCTTATGTTTTGCCGGCGATGACATCGGGGGGCGCCTGCACCAGTTCGATCAGAACGCCCTCTCCGGAAATCGGGAAAGCCTCGTTGGCCTTGGGATGAAGAAAAGTGATGTCGTAGCCGGCTGCGCCCTTCCTGATGCCGCCGGGCGCGAAGCGCACGCCCTGATTCGTCAGCCACTCCACGGCCGCGGGCAAGTCATCCACCCAGAGGCCGAGATGGTTCAAGGGCGGCTCATGCACGGCCGGTTTCCGACCGGGATCGAGGGGCTGCATCAGGTCTATCTCGACCGTGAAAGGGCCGTTGCCCAAAACAGCGATGTCCTCAGACACGTTCTCTTTCTCGCTGACGTAATTGCCGGTGATGGTAAGTCCCAGCATATCCACCCAGAGTCGGGTGAGGCGAGACTTGTCTGCTGCACCTATGGCGACATGCTGGATGCCCAGTATTCTGAACGGACGTGAACTCATGACTTCCTCTTCTGCAGCAGCAGGTAGAAACCGAAGGCGATCATCGGCAGAGACAACCATTGCCCCATGCTGACAAAGTAGGAGATGCCGAAGATGCCCTCGTCCGGTTCACGGAAATATTCGGCGAGAAAGCGCAGCATGCCGTAGCCTACCAGGAACATGCCCGAGACAGCGCCGCGCGGCCTGGGTTTTGCCGAGTACCACCAGAGGATCAGGAAGAGCAGCAGGCCTTCGGCCCCGAACTGATAGAGCTGCGAGGGGTGGCGCGGCTGGCTATCCACCTGCGGGAATATCATTGCCCAGGGCAGAGCCGGATCGGCGACGCGCCCCCAGAGCTCGCCGTTGATGAAGTTGCCGATGCGCCCGGCGGCAAGCCCCAATGGCACCAGAGGGGCGATGAAATCGGTCACCTCGAAGAAGGTCTTTCCATGCTTTCTGCCGTAGAGCGCCATCGCGCAAAGAACGCCTAAGAAGCCGCCATGGAAACTCATGCCGCCCTTCCAGACGGCGAGGATCTCCGACGGATGGGAGAGATAATGGCCGGGCTCGTAGAACAGCACCTGGCCCAGGCGACCGCCCAGTATGACGCCGAGAACGCCATAGAAAAGCAGGTCATCCAGGCTTTGCGCAGTGAAGCCCCGCTGCGGGAATTTCTCTGCACGCATCCTGCCCAACCACAGGAAGAGCAGAAAGCCGGCCATGTACATCAGGCCGTACCAGCGCACGCTGATCGGGCCCAGGGAGATGGCGATGGGGTCGAACTGGGGGTGAACAAGCATGGCAGGCGATTGTTTGAGCTAGAATCCGCATTCTATCAGCGAGACAACGCAGGTCGGACCGTAGGTCGGCATTGATGCCGGCATGTCCCACAAGGACTTTCTGCGACCGTCGGGCTGAAGCCCGACCTACAGTCCGACAGACAATCCGCCGCTTTCAGGAGAATTGGCATGCCCGAGTACCGTTCCAGAACCTCGACCCACGGCCGCAACATGGCAGGCGCAAGATCGCTTTGGCGCGCCACCGGCATGAAGGACAATGACTTCGGCAAGCCCATCATCGCCGTGGTCAATTCCTTCACCCAGTTCGTGCCCGGCCATGTGCATCTGAAGGATCTGGGTCAGTTGGTCGCCCGCGAGATCGAGGCGGCCGGCGGCGTGGCCAAGGAATTCAACACCATCGCCATCGACGACGGCATCGCCATGGGCCACGGCGGCATGCTTTATTCCCTGCCCTCGCGCGAACTCATCGCCGACTCGGTCGAGTACATGGTCAATGGCCATTGCGCCGACGCCATGGTGTGCATCTCCAACTGCGACAAGATCACCCCGGGCATGCTCATGGCCGCCCTGCGCCTCAACATCCCGGCGGTGTTCGTCTCGGGCGGACCGATGGAGGCGGGCAAGGTACAGTGGGGGACAAAGATCATTTCCGTCGACCTCATCGACGCCATGACCATGGCTGCCGATGACAAGGTGACCGATGCCGAGGTCGACCGCGTCGAGCGCTCCGCCTGCCCGACCTGCGGCTCATGCTCAGGGATGTTCACGGCCAACTCGATGAACTGCCTGACCGAAGTCCTGGGCCTCTCGCTGCCCGGCAACGGCTCCCTCCTGGCGACCCACGCCGACCGCCGGGAACTGTTTCTCAAGGCCGGGCGCACCGCGGTCGAACTGTGCAAGCGCTGGTACGAGAAGGATGACGCCAGCGCGCTGCCGCGTTCCATCGCTTCCTTTAAGGCTTTCGAGAATGCCATCACCCTGGATGTGGCGATGGGCGGCTCGACCAATACCGTGCTGCACCTTCTCGCAGCCGCGCACGAGGCGCAGGTGAACTTCACCATGGCCGACATCGACCGCATTTCGCGCCATGTCCCCTGCCTGTGCAAGGTGGCGCCGACGACCGCGCAATACCACATGGAGGATGTGCACCGCGCCGGCGGCATCATGGGCATTCTCGGCGAACTCGACCGGGCGGGCCTCATCCACCGCGACCTGCCGACGGTGCATACCAGGACTCTGGGCGAGGCCCTGGAAACCTATGACGTGATGCGCGCTCACGACGTCGCCGTGTTCGATTTCTACCGCGCCGCCCCTGGCGGGGTGCCCAGCCAAGTGGCCTTCTCGCAGGAGCGCCGCTATCCCGAACTCGATCTCGATCGCAGCGCCGGTTGTATCCGCGACAAGGCCAACGCCTATTCCCAGGACGGCGGGCTGGCAGTGCTCTTCGGCAACATCGCCGAGAAGGGCTGCATCGTCAAGACCGCCGGCGTCGATGCCAGCGTCCTGAAGTTCTCCGGTCCGGCGCGCGTCTATGAAAGCCAGGAGGAAGCTGTCGAGGGCATACTCGGCGACGAGGTCAAGGCAGGCGAGGTGGTGATCGTCCGCTACGAGGGGCCAAAGGGCGGGCCGGGCATGCAGGAGATGCTTTATCCGACTTCCTATATCAAGTCCAAAGGCCTGGGCAAGGCCTGTGCCCTGCTCACCGACGGCCGCTTCTCGGGCGGTACCTCGGGCCTGTCCATTGGCCACGCCTCGCCCGAGGCGGCAGCCGGCGGCATCATCGGTCTGGTGGAAAACGGCGACAGGATTGAGATCGACATCCCCGGCCGGCGCATCCACCTCGCCGTGGCTGACGACGAACTCGCGAAGCGCCGCGGCGCCATGGAGGCGAAGGGCGCAGCGGCCTGGAAGCCGGCAAGGCGCGAGCGCGTCGTTTCAACGGCACTATTGGCCTACGCCGCCATGACCACCAGCGCCGACACCGGCGCGGTGCGTGACGTCAGCCAGTTGCTGTAGGTCGTTGTAGGTCGGGCTTCAGCCCGACAGCGATGGTTGTCGGGCTGAAGCCCGACCTACAGCGAAGCTCAAACCGATGAATAGCGGCGGAATCGCCATCGCCAGAAAAGCCGCCGGGTAGCCGAAGCCGCTGCCGACGATGGCGCCGAACAGCGGCGGACCGGCCACCACGCCGAAAAAGGAAATGAACAGCGAGCCTCCGGTGGCCAGGCCGACCTTGCCCGGCGGGGCGAGATGTGCCACTTGCGACAGATGAACGCCATTCCAGCCTATCGCAGCTGCCCCGAAAAGCGCGCAGGCAAAGAAGAGTGCCGGAGTCGTCCAGGCTGCGGAGTAGGCGGCGGCCAAGGCCGAACCCGCCGCCATCAATAGACCGAGAAACCCGAACACGCGCCGCGGTGCGACCCAGCGGTCCGCCACCGTGCCCCAGAGGATGCGGCCGACGATGCCGCCACCCTGCGCCACCGCCAACGTGACGCCGGCCTGCAGCATGGGCAGGCCGAGATCGTTCACCAGGTAAGTGACCAGATAGCCCATCAAACACATCTGCATCGCGGCATAGCACATCGCCGCGAATGCCAGCGTGCGGATGGGAGGGGAAGCCAGCACCAGTTTGAGCGGCGCGATGATGGAGGCGAAGCCTAAGCGCTGTCCGGGCTCGCGGTCGGAGTCGAGTGCGCGGCGCACGGGTTGCGACAGCGCCGCCACGGCGAGGCAGACGAGACTCATCACGGCGAGCGCCGTGCGCCAACCTGCCGCCAATACCAGGGGCGGCACCAGCACGCCGGCCAAGGCGCCGCCCAGAGGCACCCCTGTCTGCTTGATAGAGAACACCAGGCCCATCAGATGTCGCGGCGTGCTCTTCGCCAATACGTGCGAGCTCGCCGGCGTGATCGGCCCGTAGCCGCAGCCAATCAGGAATGCCGCCGCCGCCATCGCCGCCGGCAATGCCAGCATGGCGATGGCCAATCCTGTGGCGCAAATCAGCAGACAGGCCTGGCTCACGCGGATGGCGCCGAAACGCAGCACCAGAGTGCCGCCGACCAGAGAGGAGATCATCGCGCCGAGATAAACGATGCCGACGAAAAGACCGACATAGGTTGCCGACAGGCCGATATCGGCCGCGGCCGTAGGCGCCAGTACGGGAACGGTCATCATCGCAAGTGAAGTCATTACCTGGATGGCGATGGTGACCAGAAGCGGGGCAAGGGTGTTTTTCATCGGCGGTCGAGGCATTGTTCCTGGCGATATTGTAAGTGAGTCGAGCGACGCAATGCCGGAATGGACCGAGATCATTTCGCCCATTCTTACCAGAGGGGTATTTGATCTCGATCAAATCGTGACCGTACTTATCACTGCATCATCCGGCCATATTCTAAAAGTCAGCCGGCCTGATTGCGGCTGGAAGATAATGGCAGGGTTGTTCCCCTCCAATAATCGTGAGACATAACCATGAATAAGACTCTTAAGAAACTGGCGCCTGTGATCATCCTGCTCGCCTTCGCTGCGAGCGTCACCGTTCAGGCGGCGCAGGGCGCTGACCGCAGCGGCAAGGAAGTCGTGGACAAGGTCTGCTCCACATGCCACGCCACGGGCGCGAACGGCGCGCCGAAAATCGGCGACCAGGCGGCATGGAGGAAGCGCTCGGAGCGCGGCCTCGCCGACCTCACCGCAAATGCGATCAAGGGCATACGCAAGATGCCGGCGCATGGCGGCAATCAGAATGTCAGCGATCTGGAAATCGAGCGCGCCATCACCTTCATGGTCAACCAGTCTGGCGGCCACTGGGCCGAGCCCATCAACAGGACGAAGCCGGTCGCGGAACGCCCCGGCAAGAAGATCGTCGAGATGCAGTGCATCAAATGCCATAAGGCGGGTGTCGGCGGCGCGCCAAAGATTGGCGATCGGGATGCCTGGATAAAACGCGGCTCAGCCGGAATGGATAGTCTGGTGCGTTCGTCGATCAATGGCCATGGCGGCATGCCCGCCCGCGGCGGCATGGCGGATCTGACCGACAGCGAGATACGCGGTGCCGTCGTCTATATGTTCAACCAGGGCATCACCGAGAAGAAATGACCTGATGCGGAAGGAGGCCGATGTGTCGGAGCCAGGGCTGCTGCACTCGAACGATCACTGATAAAGAGACGAAACCATGCCAAAACATATTGTCCGACTCGTTCTTCTTCTCGTGACCGCCGGTGTTCTTGCTTATGCCGGAAAGCAGTTTCTGACCGTCGACTCCTTCTACCGCTTCGGCCACTACCGGGGCAATTCCGTGGCAGATATCGCCTCGGATCGGCCTAAATTCCGAACTCCTGAAACCTGCAAGGAATGCCACGCCGCGAAATACACGGAATGGTCGAAGGGCGTTCATAACAATCCAGCCGTCGGCAAAGTCGTCAAGTGTGAGGTGTGTCACGGCGCTGCAGGAGGCCGGGACAAGAATCCCAATTCCGATATCTCCTCCATAGGAACGGATCACCCGAACAAGTTGAAGCTCGATATCCCGTCTGACACGGTAAAACTGTGCACCCTCTGCCACGAGCAGATGACTGGGCGGCCGAAAGAGCAGAAGCAAATCGTGGTCGCCACGCATGCCGGCGACCAGCAATGCAAGACTTGCCACAATGTCCATTCGCCAAGGACCTTCGTCGGAGCGCTGACCTCGACCTCCCGTCCGGGCAATGCCGCTGCCGGGAAAGCGATATCTGCCGATTGCGCGGAATGCCACGGCAAGGCAGGCGTCAGCGATGACGTCAACATACCGAGCCTTGCCGGGCAGAATGAGACCTATCTAGCAGACGCCATCAAGGCATACAAGAAGGGCGCGCGCAAGGACGCCCTGATGACGGGAGCCGCCAAGGACTTGTCCGATTCCGCTGCCGAAAATCTCGCCGCCTACTATGCCAGCCTGCAGTGCAAGAGTGCCCAGAATGGAGAGCCTAAGCTTGTCGCCAAAGGCCAGGTGCTGGCGCAGAAGTGTGTTTCCTGCCATGGCGAGTCCGGTGTCAGTCCGCAGGCGATGTGGCCCAGTCTCGCCGGACTGTCCAAGGACTATCTCGTGAGTTCTCTGAAGTCTTACAAGGCCGAACGCAAGAACAACTTGATGAACAAGATTGCCAAGGACCTTAACGATGCTGATTCGGCGGCATTGGCGAGCTTCTACGCCAATGCCTCTTGCAGGTGAGACGGGGGAGAACATGGAAGACAAAGTCGAAAAGTTTGAAGAAGAGGGGCGCAGGAAGTTCCTGCGGCTCTTCGGCGGCGCCATCGGCGGCGGCGGTGTGGCGATCGCCGCCAATGCCCTCCTGCCGGCGGCCGCAGCAGTCGAAGCTCCTGCCAAGGCAGCCGTGCCTCCCATCCCGAACTATGACTGGAGCAAGCACCATTGGGCCTTCGGCGTCGATGCCACGAAGTGCATCGGTTGCCTGCGTTGCGTCGAGGCCTGCAAGGTGGAGAACAATGTCTCCAAGGATCCCCATCATTTCCGCACCTGGGTAGAGCGCTACGTCACCCTCGAGGGTGAGGAAAAGGCGCGTGTCGATAGCCAGCACGATCCCGTCAACATTGCGGCAGCGGGCGGGGAAGGAAAGTATCGCTTCGCCAATCGCTACAAGGATGCGAAGGTGGACAAAGCCTTCTTCGTCCCCAAGCTCTGCAATCACTGCACTCATCCCGCCTGCGTGCAGGTTTGTCCGACCGGTGCAACCTATAAGACGGCAGATGGAGCGGTGGTCATCGACCATACATATTGCATCGGCTGCCAGTACTGCGTCCAGGCCTGCCCCTACGGCGCCCGCTTTTTTAATGAGGAGAAAGGCGTCACCGACAAATGCACCTGGTGTTATCACCGCATCACCAAGGGCTTGAACCCGGCCTGCGTCGAGGTTTGCCCGGTCAGCGCGCGCGTCTTCGGCGATCGCAATGACAAGCAGAGCCCTATCAGCATTTTTCTTCGCGACAACAGGGTGACGGTTCTCAAACCGGAAACCGGCAATGCGCCGAATGTGTTCTATGTCGGCATCGACAAGGAGGTTAGCTAGTGGATACGCTTTTTCACGCTGCGCCCTTCACCGGCTACGTCTATCCCAACGAGACGGTCATCCCCTGGACGGTGCTGATCGTCATCTATCCCTATCTCACCGGGTTGGTGGCCGGCGCCTTCACCATGTCCAGCCTCTACCAGGTTTTCGGCATGCAGCGCTTCAAGCCCGTCGCGCACTTCGCCATGCTCACCTCTCTGTGCTGCATGCTCATCGTGCCCTTGCCCCTGCTGCTGCATCTGGGCCATCCAGAGCGGGCATTGAATCCCATGATCACGCCGCACACCACCTCGGCCTTCGCTGTCTTCGGCTATGCCGCGGCGTTCTATGTGATTCTCCTGCTGCTGGAAAACTGGTTCGTTTTCCGGCCGCACATCGTGAAACAGGCGCAGCAGAGAACCGGGTTGCTCGGTTTGGTCTATCGCGTTCTGACGCTCGGCTCCTACGACGTCTCAGAGAAGGCGATGAGTTATGACAAGAAGTGGATTTTCGCCCTGGCGGTGATCGGTATCCCCGGCGCACACGGTTTGCACGGCTATGTCGGCTTCGTCTTCGGCTCGCTTAAATCCCGGGAATGGTGGTCCTCGGATCTCATGCCGCCGATATTCCTGTTTTCCGCCATCATCTCGGGCGTTTCTCTGCTGATCGTCCTCTATATCGTCTCCTGCAAACTGCGCAAGGTTCCGATCGATCTCGAATGCGTCAAGGGCATGGCCTATACGCTATGGGGCTTCATGCTTTTCGCCCTAATGCTCGAGGCGGTGGAGTTCGCAAGTCTCATGTACAGAGGCCGGGAGGGAATAGAAATGATCCTGGAATATGTCAGGGGCCCTCTCGTCATCCCGTTCTGGACTGTGCAACTTGCCATCTGCTCCTTGATACCCGTCCTGCTCTTGTCCTTCATGATAGGGACTGGCACCAAAGGGAATGCGCTGATCGCAGGGGTCCTGTTCAGCGCTTTGCTGGTGCTGGTCGGGGTATTGATGATGCGCTGGAACGTAGTCATCGGCGGTCAGGAAATTTCCAAGACGGGCAAGGGATTGCTCACCTATCAGATGCCCTGGGTCGAACAGGAGAGCGGTCTGACCGCCGCCATATTGCTCATGGCGCCCCTGGTCTTGCTGACGGTGGCAGTCCGGTTTTTCCCGCCTTGGGATGATGCCAAGGCCGCTCATTAGAAAATTCGAAAGAGGGGACAGACATGGAACTAAACAACGTGTTTTGGCTGCTCGGCATTTTCGTCGTGATGGTCGTCATATTCGGCGTGGTTTCATGCCGATTCATGGAAAAGTCGCCGCAAGACGAAGAGGGAAAAAGCAAGTGATTCTGTCGAGGCTAGCCTGGCAGGTCGAGAACAGAAGCGGCTGCACATAAGGAGGTATAATTTGAAATCGCGAAGCAGTTGTTTGAGGTGATATTGATGAAACGAAGCGTGCAGATCCTGATGCTGGCCTTGACGCTGGCGATGGGCATAAGCTATTCCTCAGGCGGGGCAGCGCAACCCTCTGCCACCAAACCCGGTGAAGAAGACCTTCGCGCAGCGAATGCCTCCTCCCAGGATATCGCCGAGGGCAAGCGCCTCGCCGATGCCACATGCGCCCGCTGTCATGGCGGCAAAGGTGTCAGCAGCGGCAAGGGCATCCCCCATCTCGCCGGCCAGCGCCCCGCCTATCTTTACCTGGAACTGCGTGCCTACCAGACCGGCGCGCGCGGCAACAATCCCATGCAGGCAGCCGTCAAGTTTCTCAGCGACGATGCCCTGGTCAAGGTGGCCGCCTATTATTCCAGCCTCGATCCGGCAACGCCGGTGAGCACCAAGGCCGCCCCTGCCAAGCCCGATCCGGTTCAGGCAGGCAAGGCTGCCGCCTCGGGCTGCGCGGGTTGCCATGGCGAGGGGGGTATCAGCAAGACCGGCGGCGTGCCCAATCTCGTCGGAGAGGACCAGAAATTTCTGGTCGCGGCCATGCAGGCTTACAAGAGCGGGCAGCGCAAACACGACATGATGAAGACCCTGCTCGCGGCGGTGGGCGAGACGGAGATGAACAACATCGCGCTCTACTATGCCCTGCAAAAGCCGGCCAAGGCGCAAACGCCTTCTCCCGGCGACCAGGCAGCGGGCAAGGCCGCGGCCGCCGACTGCGGCGGCTGCCACGGCGACCTCGGTGTCAGTGGCAATCCCGCGACGCCCAGCCTCGCCGGCCAGGATGCCGAATACTTCGTCGATGCCTTGAAGGCCTACAAGGGCGGCAAGCGCAGCGATGACACCATGAAATCCCTGGCGGCGGCCCTGGACGACAAGACCATGAAGAATCTGGCCGCCTATTATGCCAACCTGCAGCCGCAGCCGCCCAAAGCGAAGAAGCCGCTGACCACCGCAGAGTGGGTGCAAAGGTGCGACCGTTGCCACGGCGTCAATGGCAACAGCACGGACCCCCGCCTGCCAGCCCTGGCGGCGCAACGCGCCGACTATATGGACAAGGTGTTGCACGCCTATCAGAAGGGCGAGCGCAAGAATACCTCGATGGCCGCGATGTCCTCTGGGCTCTCGGACGCGGAAATCGAGAACCTAGCGACTTACTACGCGCAGCAGAAGGCGCGTGCGGTCGTGTTCATGAGCAAGTAGCCAAGTTGGAGCTTTCTAGCCCACCTTCCCGCAAGACCTGAGGAATTGAAGATGACTTCTGATCCATTGCACCAGCTTTATACCCATTACTCGGAACTGCCCTACAGCCAGCGCGTCCTTTATACCTGCACGCTGCTTGTACTCGGACTGGCCTATCTTTTTGCCATCATCTACTTGTTTCACTCCTACTCCGGGCGTGATGGCAAGGAAAATACCTTGACCTACGAGGATATCGTCATCGCCTACACCGGCACCGGCAAGGGTTCCCGCCTCGAGGCGGCTCTGCGCGGACCGATGTCATCGATGCTGCCGGCCGAGGAATCCGCCGCCGTTATTTCCTGGGTGGGGGAAGGCGCCAAGCAGGACAAGTACGAGGGCGCTGTCAAGACGATTCTCGACAAACGCTGCATGAGCTGCCATGACGGCAGCAACCCACATCTTCCGAACTTAAGCAATTACGACAATCTGAAGAAAGTGACCGAGAAGGATACCGGTACCGATGTCTTCACGCTGGTCCGCGTCTCGCACATCCACCTCTTCGGCCTGACCTTCGTCTTCTTCATCATGGGCCTGATGTTCAGCCACGCCTATGTCAGGCCGGTGTGGTTCAAGTGCACGGTTGTCGCCATGCCCTTCCTCTGCCTGGTGCTCGACATCAGCTCCTGGTACTTCACCAAGCTGTATCACCCCTTCGCCTGGGTAGTGATGATAGCCGGCGCCTTCATGGGCATGAGCTTCGCGTTCATGTGGGCGGTGACCATGTATCAGTTGTGGTTTTCCAAGCCGCCAGCGCCGGTCGCCGAGAGGGATGCGTCCAGCCCTCTGATCTCACGCTAGCGACCGCAGTTGCCAGGGCAGGGCACTTGTGCCGAAAACCCGCTAGGGACGGCGATTGATTTTTAATATTGGCAAGTGCCCTGCCTCATTTCCGGGCACTGGTAAAGTGCCGTCGCGAATTTCGGACATTTACCGAAAGCAAGGAGCACTTGAGATATCTCATTAACCTGCAGGATATTCTTGCCGGCCTTGATATCGTGATTCAGTGTCCGCTCTTGGGATTTAGCTTTAGTCCGCCATGGCGATTGCCACGGCCACGCGGGCCTCGCAATGACGAAGTTGTACTTGATCAGTCATGCTGTCGTTGATGCGTAGGCCGGGCTTTACCCGTCCGGGCGCCTTCATCGAAAGACCGACCTGCAACAGGCCGCTACGGTCCTATCCAGGATTACCGATGACAGACTACTAGCTTACATGCAATGTAACCATACGAACTGAGCGCAATATCGGCCGTTAAGTCCTGAAGGATTTAACGGCCGGTTTTCTGGAACCTCAGTGCTTGTCTGCCGGCTGGCTGGCGTACCAGGAAGCGATGCTTTCTATCATGGCATTGCTGTAGGCGAAGCTCATGTTATGCATCATGGTACTTTGCCGCTTGCCTTCACGGTAGGAACGCAGCGACATGACCAGATAGTCACGGTCCTGCCCGTTCATCTTCGGAATGGCCATGGTGGGATTGTCCGCCGCCTCATGGCAGCGATTGCACTTGTCTACCAGTTCCTTGATCGTTGCCGGTACCACGTCCGAGGGGTTGGACTTCTGGATCGAATAGTAGGCCGCGATGTTTTCGATGTCCTTGTCGGAGAGTCCGGCGATGTAACGCTGCATGCCCCAGTTCTGGCGACTCTTCTTGTAGGCCTTCATCGAATTCACCAGATAGGTCGCATCCTGGCCGGCGAGAGTGGGCGTCGCGCCGTCGGTGCTGACGCCGCGGGCACCGTGACAGCCGCCGCACATCGCCGTGGCCGGCTCGCCTGCCGCCGGGTCGCCGATTTTCGCGGCCGGACGCTGTGCCGGGGTTTGCGAGGCGTAGTAAAGGGCGATTTTCTCGAGATCCATATTTTTCGACCCGCGCAATTTCGAGCCCATTACCGCCGCCTTGCGATCGCCCTGGTGATACTCCTCGATCGCCGTCACCAGATAGTGGGGCTGCTGACCTGCCAGGCTCGGTGTTCCCGGGGTTTTGCTGTTGCCGTCTTCGCCATGACAATTGGCGCAGGGTGCAGCCAGAGCCTTGCCCTCTTGATAAGGCGAGGACAGGTGAATATCCTTGGCTGCGGCATTGGCGACGGGTGGTAGACCGGCGTAGTAGGCCACCACGCTGCGCACCTCCGGGTCGCTCATGTTTGCCGTCATGTCTTTCAGGGCCGCATGAGTGCGCTTGCCATCCTTGTACTCGGCGATCGAAGCCAAAAGATAGCGTTCTCTTTGCGCCGCCAAATGGGGGATGCCCGGCGCCGCGCCGCCGCCATCCATTCCATGGCAGCCCTTGCAGGAGCGTTCCGCGATGGCTTTGCCCGCGCTCGTATCGGCGACTACGGCTTTAGGGGCTTCCTTTTTCTCGGCACAGCCAAGCAGGGTGAACGATAAGAAGATGCTTAGGATTATATTTTTCATTTTAATTCTCTAAGAGTAATGATCGGGTCAATGATTAATCAGCCTATGCGGCCGTCGCACTGCCGACGAAGCCTATCACTACAAGAACCAGCAAGGTCAGGCCAAAAATGAGCAGGGTAATGCCCAATATCTTGGAAGCACGGGTCATGGGTTGGGACGGAGCATCCACCAGATGCTTCTCGAGCTGGCCGGTGTCGACCAGACGCTGATATTCCATCTTGTGCTCGTGTTTGAACTCTTCCAGGGAGACCGCCCCCGTGAACATCACCACATCGGGTGGCGGGAACTTGTCAGGCCTCAGGTGATTGTTGAAGAAATGCACCGTGAAGAGGAACACCGCTGCCAGGAATGCTTCCTCGCCGTGAATGATGGTGGCCACGTTGAATACCCAGCCTGGCAGAATTGAGCCGGTGAGGTTGGGCAAGGACAGCATCAGGCCGCTTCCGCCTATGATGCCCATTCCCCAGAACACAGCCCAATAGTCGAACTTCTCCCAGTAAGTCCAGCGGTCGAATGCCGGCCGGGGCCCCCGGCCGAAGAACCACTTGAACATGCCGACAGCATCATTTAAATCCTGCCAGCGCGGCACCAGAGACCGGGGCCCGAACCAGTTGAAGTTCTTCCAGTTTCGTCCCAGGAAGAAGGTGACATAGGCGAGGTGGAGGAAGAATATACCGAGCATGACGGCGGCGCTGATTCTGTGGATATAGGCAGCCGCTCGCGGGCCGCCCAGCGCCCGCATGATGGCCGGCGCCCAGTTTGTTTCGGCGTAGAACACCGACATCCCGGTCAGCACCAGCATCATGACGGAAAGTGCGAAGAGCAGATGGGCTATCCGCCAGACGGGACCGAAACGCTGGTAGTACTTGCCCTTTCCGAGCAATTCCATTTCATCCGTGCGCACGTGCGGAATGGTCTTCCCCTGCTTGCGGTCCTGGTATTCCCGATAGAACCAAAGCGCCGAATGCGCCCAGAAGAACGCGAACACACCCACGAGCAGCGCGATCATGAACTTCGATGTCACCCACATATAGGGGTAACGATTGAAGTCGTGCGTATTGCCGTGTGGGCTGAAAGTGGCGAAGCCTGCTGTCGCGCCGACGTGGCATTGCTTGCAGGTATCGAGGCGATTGTCTGTGTGCACTGTCGATTTCGGATCATTGACGCGCAAGATGCCGTGGTTGCCATGGCAATCGAAGCACTTCGCGGTATAGGCATAACCCAGGGTGTTGACCTGTCCGTGGTAGGTACCCAGATAGGATTTCAGGTTCTCTGCATGACAGTTCCCGCAGTTCTTGGTGATGGCCAACCGGGTCGAATCGATCGCCGGGGATTCAACGTCATGGGTGCTGTGACAATCCGAACAGATGGCTGCCTTGGGATTATTCTTCTCCAGAACCTCCTTGCCATGAACGGAGTTTCCATACTCTTCCCGCTCCTTGGCATGGCATTTGCCGCAGACGTTGGGAACGCTCCGGCGCCATTCCGCCCGCTCGACACTGCCTTTCGGGTAGACGTAGTGAGCCTGGTGGCAATCGTAGCAGGTGGCGTTGGTATGCGACTGATCCTCTTTGCTCGGCCTGGCATGAATGGACTTCATGTAACGGTCGATTTGCTTGACCACTACGCCCAGCCTTTCGTTTTCCAGGGTCTTGCCCTCGTCTTTGGCCTTCTCCCACAAGTCCTGATGGCAACTCACGCAGCTGACCTTGTGCGTGACGCCGGGCTTGTGCGGGATTTCCGTGATGTCCTTGTGGCACTCGACGCACAGCCGCTTGCCATGGACGCTCTTGGCGAACTTGTTTTTGGCCACGGCAAGCGAACGCATATGGCCGTCGGCGAGCGGCATCTCGAAGCCGGCATTGCCGTGACAGCCCAGGCAGGTCGAGTTTTCCAACTTCTCGGCGGCGAAAGCGCCGCTTCCCGAAGCGAGCAGTGCGCCTGCGAAGTAGATGATGCTGGCGATTGCCCAAGCTGCAAATTTCTGAACACGCATAGTCTTCCCGACCAATATCGAATGCCACAATGAGCGGCTGTGACAATTATGATTGAAGCAATAAGGCCTGATTTGACTTACATCAACTCACTACCCATATGGGATCATTAAACTCTGCTGGGTCATTGAGGTAAGGATCCGCCAGCTGCGCGTCGCGCTGCCGGCAGTTACAATTCTTTTCAAGGAGAGCGGAAATGAGAGCAATAATTGTCGCAGGCTTGATGCTCACGGGACTTGTTCTGGCAAATTCGGCGAGCGCGTCTTCGGAACTGGCCAAGCAGGGCGGCTGCTTGAATTGCCATGCAGTAGACACCAAGAAGGTGGGGCCGTCGTTCAAGGAGGTCGCCGCGAAAAACAAAGGCAAGGCCGGCGCCGATGAGGCCATCACGGCCAAGATTGCCGGAGCCAAGGATCACCCGAAGGTCAAGGCCAGCGAAGCCGACGTGAAGACGCTCGTCAAATGGGTCTTGGCTATGTAAGGTGCTTGGCGAAAGTTTCGGTAAATTCTGCCACGGCCGTCCAGTCTGTGTATTCGTAGTCTCTGGACGTGTCTGTATCGCCACCGGCAAAACCGACGATCATCACCATCAACATGCGCTTCCACCAAGGGTACCTGGAAAACTGCAGCGCACCGGCGAAGGTCGCGGTCTGCCCGGGATGCCAGCCGGTCTCGCGGAGAAAGACTTCGAGATATCGTCTCGCGGTCTTGGGTCTCGCGCCCGGCCCGCCACCGGAGAGGCTTACTGAAAAGAAGGCGCTGGGCTTGGTCTCCAGCACCTCTCTGTACTTTTGCACGAGCGGACCGAGACAAACCGGATGATGGCCATAATGGATGGATGCGCCGAGGATCACTGCGTCATACTCCTTCGGGTCGGCCTCCAGTTCATTTGCAGAAAGGACATCCGCGGTGTGGCCAATTTTTTGCAGCGCCTGAGCGATGCGCTCGGCGATGCGCGCCGTCTGACCCTCGGTGGTTGCGTAAGCAATCAGGACTTTTGACATGGTATCTTGCAGTTCAATCCGGCAATATGCTGTAACTATTCTGCGCTCACTGCGTTAAACAAGGGAATGATTTTTCAACCGGGAAGGAGACATAAATGAAACAAGCATTGATTGTAATGACGGCCCTGGCCGTGCTGTCCGGCACCGCCCAAATTGCCGCCGCCGCAGATGGCAAGGCGGTTTATGACAAGAGCTGCGCCAGTTGTCATGCTAAAGGGTTGATGGGCGCGCCCAAGACCGGGGACAAGGACAAATGGGCGCCCCTGATAAAGACAGGCCAGGCCGCGCTCGATGAATCGGTGATGAAGGGCAAGGGCAAGATGAAGCCCAAGGCTGGCAATGATGCACTGACCGCAGACGACATCAAGGCGGCCAACGAATACCTCGTCAAGCAATCGCAGTAAGTCAGACACGACCTGCCTGCCAGACATGGCTGGTTGGGCAGTTCTTCGAAGGCCTCCGGAAACGGAGGCCTTTTGCCTTATGGGGCGGGGAGTCTTATCCATCCTGAATTTTTGGGTATTTAGCCTAGTGCGGCAAAAATACAACAAGGATATCCAATGTTGACCCATATCAAACTCGACCTGACTAATGATGGCATGATCACCCTAACATTTGCTTACAGTTTTGGTATTATGGCGTCGGAATATTGGGTAATTTCTACTTAGCGGGATGGGAGAAAAAATGAATAAGTTCTTGAAAATATTACTGGCCTTGAGCGCATTTGTTCTCGGCTTTGGCGCTTCAACTGCGGCTCTGGCCGACGACAAGGTTTGTACGACCTGTCACGACGCAAGCTGGGACAAGCCCATTCTCTCCATCTACCAGACCAAGCACGGCGTCAAGGCTGACCCCCGCACGCCGGGCTGTCAGTCCTGCCATGGCGTCAGTGATGGCCACCTGAAGAATCCCGGCACAGCCCCGGATATGACCTTCGCCAAGAAATCGAAAAACACCTCGGAAGCGAAGAACGATGCCTGCCTCTCCTGCCACAAGGCCGGCAAGCGCGCGCATTGGGATGGCAGCCAGCACCAGGGACAAGGCCTGGCCTGCGCCTCCTGCCATACAGTCCATGCCGTCAAGGACCGCGTCCTCTCCAAAGCCACTCAACCCGAGGTCTGCTACACCTGCCACAAGACCCAGCGCGCCGAGTTCAACAAGATCTCGCACATGCCGGTGCCCGAAGGCAAGATGGGTTGCTCCGACTGCCACAACCCCCATGGTTCGACCGGACCCAAACTGCTGGTCAAGAACACGGTGAACGAAACCTGCTTTACCTGCCATGCCGACCGTCGCGGCCCCTTCCTGTGGGAGCATGCCCCGGTCTCTGACGACTGCACCAATTGTCACTCGCAGCATGGTTCGAACAATGCGCCGCTCCTGAAGTCCAAGGTGCCATGGTTGTGTCAGAACTGCCACACCGGCGACCATGCCAGTTCCCTGAAGAGCGGCAGCACGATGCTCTCCGGCAATGCCACCACAGTCAATGGCAAGCAGGCGCCCGGCAGCGTTTCGGCGCAAGTGCAGACAGTCGGTCGCTCCTGCCTGAACTGCCACGTCATGATCCATGGCTCAAACAATCCTGGCCCAGGCGCCAAGTTCCAGCGCTAACCACTGAACGAATCGGAGATGAACATCATGAAAAAGCATCAAGACAGCTTAGCCCTCCGGGCCTCAGTTCTGGCTGTGCGGGGAGCGTTGATCGCCCTGGCGATGGTCCCGGCTGCATACGCAGCGGAAGAGGCCGATCTGACCAAGCCGACCAACAAGTTCGAACTGGGCCTGACCAATACTGACAAGGGTTCATTCAAATTCGGCGAATACAACGGTCTCCAGAAAAAAGGCGTGACCCTCGATGCCGGATTCGAATTGCGCGGCGGCAATGCCTATGACGGTAGCGGCACCGCCCGCTTCGGCATCACCGGCACCAATCTGGGCACGGACAACCGCAGCCTGTCGGCCGAGTTCGGAGAGCAGGGCAAGTTCCAGTTCAATTTCGGCTACGATCAGTTGCGCAAGAACCGCTCGGACACTTATCAGTCGCCCTACATGGGTCTGGGGACGAACAATTTGACCCTGCCCAGGACCTGGGTCACGCCGATGCAGTTGAACTACCCAACGGGCGCGCAAACGGCCTACAGTACCTCGACCAATCTGCGCACCCTGGATCCGAGCTTCGTCGCGAATGATGTGATATTCAACGGTGCCGCGGGCGGGCTGCCCGTGTCGCAGGCGGCCACGGCCGCCCAGCAGGCGCAGATGAATGCCATCGCCGCGACCGACAAGGCGCTTTACAACAACTTCGATGTCTTCACCACGCGCAAGAAGTACGAAGTCGGCTTCGGTTTCAATTTCAATACGCAGTGGGATATCAAAGCCACCGCCCGTCATGAACTCAGGGACGGCACCCAGTTGCGCAACACCGTATCAAGAAACACCAATCTCGACGCCGGCATGACCATGCCGATCGTGATCAACCAATCCACCGACCAGTATGACCTGAGCCTTAACTTCAAGGATGAACAGAAGTTCCTTTCCTTGGCCTACTATGGCTCGCTGTTCAAGAACGCCAACGACAGCATGACTTGGGAAGGCTGGCAGACGGCGCTGAATTTCGGGCTCATGCCCGCAGGCAGCGTCAGCGCCTATCCGACGGGGATTGGCGCCTTCCAGAACAATCTCATCAGCACGGGCGCGCCCAACAACCAGTTCCACCAGTTCAGCATGACCGGGGGTTATGATTTCTCCAAGACCACCAAGCTGACCGCGTATGCGTCCTATGCCCGCAACACCCAGAACCAGGCTTTCGAGTCCGAGGAACTTAAGTGGGCTTCGAATGGCACCAACTCGCTGAACGGGCTGGTCGTCACCAAGACGCTTAATCTGAAGCTGACCACCAAGCCGGTCAAGGATCTGGGCTTGACCGCCGCCTACAAGTACAACGACAGGGACAACAAGACAGCCGTCAATACCTACGCCTATGACGATGTCGGCGAATCCAACTCGGGTACCAAGTCTGTCTGGGCGGGTATCGGTGGCATGCCGGCCACCTTGACGGGTTCGGCCATCAATATCAACGCCAACCGCCCCTACAGCAAGAGAACCCAGGACATCAATCTCGACGCGGATTACAAACTCGCCAATAGCCATAATCTGAAGGCGGGCTATGACTGGCAGAAGATCGAGCGCTATTGCGACGGCACCTGGATCGCCTGTTCCGAAGCGCCAAAGTCCACGGAAAATCGTCTGCGCCTCGAATGGCGCGCGGCCGTCACCGAGGA
>CAIYYX010000086.1 GCA_903930535.1 uncultured Sterolibacterium sp.
GCTAGCACCTCACAGGCACAAGCGCTCTGGGTTATCACCATGTGACAACTACGAGCGCTAGCACCTCACAGGCACAAGCGCTCTGGGTTATCACCATGTGACAACTACGAGCGCTAGCCGTTTAACAATTTCATCATGCCTTCCGGGTAGCGGGCGCCTGTCGCCGAGCCGGGAGGGAAGGTCGAATCCAACTCGGCCATTTGCGCTTCTCCCAGCACGATGTCCAACGCTGCAACGTTTTCCTCAAGATAGCTGCGGCGCTTGGTGCCGGGTATGGGCACGATGTCTTCCCCCTTGGCAAGCACCCAGGCCAGGGCCAGTTGCCCTGCCGTGCAGCCGTTCTTTGCCGCAAGGCTCCGGACCTTGGCCACGACCTCGAGGTTCTTCATGAAGTTCTCGCCCTGGAAACGCGGGCTGTTACGGCGATAGTCATCCTCGGCAAAGTCTTCAGGCTTGGTGATGGCTCCGGTCAGGAATCCTCGTCCCAAGGGGCTGTACGGCACGAAGCCGATGCCGAGCTTGCGGCAGGTCGCCAGCACTTCCTGTTCCGGATCCCGGGTCCAGAGGGAATATTCGCTTTGCAGCGCGGTGATGGGATGTATTTTGTGGGCGCGCTCCAGGGTCTGCGGCGAGACCTCCGAGAGGCCAATGAATCTCACCTTGCCCTCTTGCACGAGATCCGAGAGCGCGCCAACGGTTTCATCGACGGGGACCTTCGGGTCGACTCTGTGCTGATAGTAGAGGTCTATGGTTTCCACGGAAAGACGTCTCAAGCTGTCTTCTGCCGCGCGACGCACATACTCGGGCCGGCCATTGATGCCACCTTTGGTCTTGTCGTTCGGGTCGCGCATGAAGCCGAACTTGGTCGCGAGGAACACCTGGCTGCGCTTGCCCTTGATCGCCTGCCCGATCAAGACCTCGTTGCTATGGGGACCATAGGCATCCGCGGTATCCAGGAAGTTGATGCCAAGATCCAGAGCGCGGTGAATGGTGGCGATGGACTCGGCATCGTCGCGGTTGGCATAGAAGTCGCTCATACCCATGCAACCTAAGCCGATCGCGGATACCATGGGGCCGTTGGTGCCCAGTCGTCTTGTTTTCATCTATCCACCTGTAGAGTTGAAGCTATCATGCAACACATTTCACGCATGGCGGATTTTAATCTGGAATCATACAGACCATGACTGAAAAAGAATTACCCAGCACGACATCGCATCCGGCAGATCTCAGACAGATCAGGCGCATTTTCGATTTTCTCCGGCCTTATCGCGGCCAGGTCGCCGGAGCGCTCCTGGCCTTGATCGTCGGCGCCGGCAGCATGCTGGCCTTGGGCCAGGGCTTGCGCATGGTGGTCGACCGCGGCTTCGTCACGGGCACGGCGGCGGAACTGGACCGCGCACTCTTCGCCATGCTTGCCATCGTCGTGGTTGTGGCCGTGGCCACCTATGCCCGTTATTTTCTCGTCTCCTGGCTGGGCGAGCGCGTTACCGCAGACTTGCGGCGCGCCGTCTTCAACCACCTGCTGTGCCTGCCGCCGGGTTATTTCGAACTGACGCGCACAGGCGAACTGGTGTCGCGCCTGACCAATGACACCACCATGCTGGAAACCGTCATCGGCTCCAGCGTTTCGCTTGCCCTGAGGAACGCGTTGATGCTGGTCGGCAGTCTGATCATGCTCGCCGTCACCAACGTCAAGCTCACGATCTTCGTCGTTCTCGGTGTGCCGCTAGTGGTTGCCCCCATCCTGCTCTTCGGCAGACGCGTGCGGCGCTATGCGCGGCAGAGCCAGGACAGACTCGCCGAGGTCGGCGCATTCATCGACGAGGTGCTGCATGAAGTCCGTACTGTGCAGGCCTATGGCCACGAGGCGGAGGACAGGCGAAACTTCTCGACACATGTCGAGGCCGTGCTAAAGACTGCCGTGCTGCGCATTCGTCAGCGCGCAGGATTGATTGCCGCAGTGATCCTGCTCAGTTTTTCCGCTGTGGGCCTGATTCTGTGGACCGGTGGCCATGACGTGATCTCGGGGCAGATCACGCCCGGAGAATTGTCCGCCTTCATTTTCTATGCCGGCCTGGCGGCGATGGCTGTCGCCACCATCAGCGAAGTCTACGGCGATCTGCAGCGCGCAGCCGGCGCGACGGAACGCATCATGGAACTGCTTCACACCGAACCGTCGATCCGTGCGCCGCAAACGCCTCTGGCGCTACCCATGCCGCCCATCGGCATCGTAGAACTGCGTGGCTTAAACTTCTCCTATCCATCGCGCCGCAACACGCCGGCCTTGGAGCACTTCTCTCTGGCAGTTCGCCCGGGAGAGAAGCTTGCCCTGGTCGGTCCTTCAGGTGCAGGAAAAACAACGGTGTTTCAGCTTCTCCTGCGCTTCTACGATCCGGACTCGGGCGAAGTCTTGATCGATGGCGTCGATCTTCGTGCTGCCGATCCGAGTGAGGTGCGCCGGCGAATCGCGCTGGTGCCGCAAGACCCGGTGATATTTGCCGCCAGCGTCCGCGACAACATCCGTTACGGGCGACCCGATGCCAGCGAAGAGGACATCTTGAAGGCGGCCAGCGCAGCTTTCGCACTGGAGTTCATCGAACGCCTGCCCAATGGGTTGGACACGGATCTGGGCGAGCGGGGCGTGAAACTTTCCGGCGGCCAGCGCCAGCGCATTGCCATTGCCCGTGCCATTGTTTCAGATCGCCCGATTCTCCTGCTTGATGAGGCCACGAGTGCGCTCGATGCGGAGAGCGAACGCAAGGTTCAACTGGCACTGGAACATCTGATGCGCGGGCGCACCACGCTCATCATCGCCCACCGTCTGGCGACGGTGAAAAATGCCGACAGAATCGCGGTGATGGAGGCGGGTCGATTGGTCGGCATAGGCCGCCACGAAGAACTGGTGGCGAGCAACCCACTCTATGCCCGCCTGGCGCAATTGCAGTTCCAGCAACAGGCTTGAATCAGCGGGAGAGGAAAACCCCGTCCTTGGGAAAGCCGTCCTTTGTGTGCCAGAGGCCGTCGACGCAATGCTTGAACTCGTGGCCGACGGCGAAGAGTTCCTGTTCGGAGTCGATGGCGACGATGATGCAGACATTATTCACGACCGTATAGCAGCCGCGAACGACACCGAGGACGGGTCTGGAGGAGACCTTGTACTTGTCGATGCAGATATCTCCTGCCTCCTTGACCGAGTGAGCCTTGTGCCAATACACACTCACCACATGGTCCGGCTTGAGTTCGACATTGCCGGCGCAGCCTGTGATGAAGGCCAGCGCGGCAATCGAGATCAGCTTCAGCATGATATCCATGACAGTTTAAGGGCGGTTCTCTCTTGAGGTGTCAAGCAAGTATAATCCAATATGAATAAAGTGATACGGTTATTTATAGCCTGAATGGATAGGGCAGTTCGCCCTGGCAGGAGCGGGCAGACAGCATTGGCTTCTGGTCAAATTAAGTTTGGCAAGAGTCGGGCCGGAAGCGCAGGAACTCAGCGCATGAGCAGGGTGAAAACCATCCCCAAGGCACCGCAGGCAAGGATGACCGGGATGACGCCCGCCTTGTACCGGAAGAATGCGATTGCGGAACCGACCCCGATGAGAGCTGATGGCCATTCGAAGACACCTCCAAACCCGTCCGGCCATAACACGTGGTAGGCAAAGAAGACCGCCAGGTTGATGACGACGCCGACGACGGCTGCGGTGATGCCGGTCAGGGGCGCGGTGAATTTCAGATTGCCATGGGTCGTCTCCACCAGGGGCCCACCCAGCAGGATGAAAACGAATGAAGGCAGGAAGGTGAAGAAGGTCACCACCGTTGCAGCGACTGTACCAGCCAGGAGTAGCGAGTCGGGGCCAAACAGCGCCTTGCTCCAGCCGCCGACGAAACCCACGAAGGTGACCACCATGATGAGCGGTCCCGGGGTTGTTTCTCCGAGGGCAAGGCCGTCAATCATCTGCGTGGCAGTGAGCCAATGGTAATGCTCGACCCCGCCCTGATAGACATAAGGCAGCACGGCATAGGCGCCGCCGAAGGTGAGTAGCGCAGCCTTGGTGAAGAACCAGCCCATCTGGGTCAGCGCGCCCTGCCAGCCGTAGAGGCTGGTCAGCGTCGCGATTGCGGCTGTCCACAGCCCCAAGCCGACGGCCAGGACAAGGGCGAACCTGCTCCAGGTGAACAGGGCGTGAGGGGGCGTCGGCGTGTGGTCATCGAGAATGGCTGCGCCAAAGTGCTTGTCCGCCTTGCCGTGTCCATCGCCTGCCCTGAAATTGTCCGGAACGACACGGCCGCCGATATAGCCGATGATGGCTGCCGCCAGTACGATTGCCGGGAATGGAATGGAAAAGGCGAAAATGGCGATGAAGGCTGCCGCCGCCATTGACCAAAGCAGGCTGTTCTTCAAGGCCCTGGAACCGATGCGATAGGCTGCGAACACCACAATGGCGGTGACAGCAGGTTTGATGCCGTAGAGCACGCCGGCGACGGCGGGCAGGTTGCCAAAGGCCATGTAGATCCAGGACAGGCCGATCAGAATGAATAGCGAGGGCAGGACGAAGAGGCCGCCGGCAACGATGCCGCCAGCAGTTCGGTGCATCAGCCAACCGATGTAGATGGCCAACTGTTGCGCCTCAGGCCCCGGCAATACCATGCAGTAATTGAGCGCGTGGAGAAATCGCCGTTCGGAAATCCAGCGCTTCTTCTCGACGAGGTCGGTATGCATGATGGCGATTTGCCCTGCCGGGCCGCCGAAGCTGATGAACCCCAATCTTAGCCAGTACCAGAATGCCTCCCGGAAGGATACGGCTTGTGGCGGCTGATCTTTCAGGGGATCGCTCATGCTTATTTTTATCCTTGTAATGGCCTAGGGAATGCTGATCAAGTACAACGTCGTCATTGCGATTGCCACGGCCCTGCGGGCCTCACAATGACGTAAGCGAAGCAATCTAAGAGCCAGGCACGACCGGCGGCTTTAAGATCGCCACGCCCCTTGGGGCTCGCGATGACGGACTTATTCAAGACATTCCCTAGCAATAACCGCTGGTAACAGGGACTTCCCGAGGCGATTGCCGAAAAACCGGCCCAGCGTCGCGACAGCGACAGCCTCTCGGCCGGGCGAATTCTTGGTATTATTCACAATAACTCCCCAGCAGGCTAGCCCTGTCGCGGTTTGGAAACAGGCGCTTCCCTCACTATTTTCAATATTCTCGGCTGATTAAAAAAGAAATGGCATTAATTGTTCAGAAATACGGCGGCACTTCCGTCGGCACGCCTGAGCGCATCATGAATGTTGCGCGTCGCGTGGCAAAATGGAAAGCGCGCGGGCATCAACTGGTGGTGGTGGTCTCGGCGATGAGCGGCGAGACCAACCGGCTCATCGGTCTGGCCAAGGAGATCCAGGCCAGCCCCGACCCGCGTGAGCTCGATGTCATGCTGTCGACCGGCGAGCAGGTGACCATCGGCCTCCTCGCCATGGCGCTCAAGGAACTCGGTATCCAGGCCAGGAGCTACACCGGCGCCCAGGTAAAGATTCTGACCGACAGCACCTTCACCAAGGCCCGCATCCTGAGCATCGACGATGAAGCGCTGCGCGCCGATCTTGACAACGATATGGTCGTTATTGTCGCTGGTTTCCAGGGTGTCGACGCCGACGGCAATCTTACAACCCTGGGCCGCGGCGGCTCGGATACCACTGGCGTGGCACTGGCGGCCGCGCTCAAGGCCGACGAGTGTCAGATCTACACCGATGTCGATGGCGTCTATACCACCGACCCGCGCATCGTTCCCGAGGCGCGCCGGCTCGACACCATCACCTTCGAGGAAATGCTGGAGATGGCGAGTCTCGGCTCCAAGGTGTTGCAGATACGTTCGGTGGAATTCGCCGGCAAGTACAAGGTCAAGCTTCGCGTGCTATCGAGTCTCGAGGACTTGGACAAGGAAGAAAGCCCCGGCACGCTGATTACATTCGAGGAATCCCCCATGGAACAACCCGTCATTTCAGGCATAGCCTTCAACCGCGACGAGGCGAAGCTCACCGTGCTCGGCGTTCCCGACCGACCCGGCATCGCCTACCAGATTCTCGGACCCATTGCCGAGGCCAATATCGACGTCGATATGATCATCCAGAACGTCGGCCACGATGGCAGCACCGACTTTTCCTTCACCGTCAATCGCGGCGAGTATGCCAAGGCTCTCGCCATCCTGGAAAACGTCAAGGAGCATATCGGCGCGCGTGCCATCACCGGCGACAACAAGATCTGCAAGGTGTCTGCCGTCGGCGTCGGCATGCGCTCCCACCCCGGCATCGCCAGCAAGATGTTCCGCACGCTGGCCGAGGAGGGCATCAATATCCAGATGATCTCGACCTCCGAGATCAAGATCTCGGTGGTGGTCGACGAGAAGTATCTCGAACTTGCCGTGCGCGTGCTGCACAAGGCATTTGACCTGGACAAGGCGACGGCCTAAATCTCTTCGTTTGACCGGGGCAGGCAGAGCGGGTAACATCTGCGCCCTCTGGAGACGTGGCCGAGTGGTCGAAGGCACTCCCCTGCTAAGGGAGCATCTGGGCAAA
>CAIYYX010000087.1 GCA_903930535.1 uncultured Sterolibacterium sp.
AGCGCAGCGGTAGTTGTCCGCAGGACAACCCAGGGCACTTACCCCTGAAAGGGGTTAGTGCCAGCGCAGCGGTAGTTGTCCGCAGGACAACCCAGGGCACTTACCCCTGAAAGGGGTTAGTGCCAGCGCAGCGGGACTGCCCGCTATAATGGTTGCCCAAACGAGCGGCCAGATCATGAGCTTTTATCAATATCACGTCTTCTTCTGCTGCAACCAGCGCGAGCCCGGTGCGCAATGCTGCAATACCAGCGGCGCGACGGCGTTGCGCGCTCATGCCAAGTCCCGCATCAAGTCGCTGGGTCTCGCAGGTAAAGGAAAAGTGCGCATCAATACCTCAGGCTGCCTCGACCGTTGCCAGGAAGGTCCGGTCATCGTCGTCTATCCGGAAGAGGTCTGGTACACCTATATCGACCGCGAAGACATCGACGAGATCATCGACCAGCATCTGCTCAAAGGAAAGATCGTCGAGCGCCTCAAGATATGAGGACCTTCCCCCCTGCCCCCTGTCCAAAGAATGGGGTGACTGCCGTTCAACCGCTGGCGCGGCTTCCTTGTGATTGCTCGCTGTCTCCTCGGGGCGGCCCTTCGGAGGCAGCATGAGCAAGCATGAGCGCATATTGCTGGACGGGGCAGCCGGTGCCATAGAGGTCTTCGTCGATCTCGTCCCGTCCGCGGCGGAATCGGTGCGCGGCATCGCACTGATCGCCCACCCGCATCCCCTGTTCGGCGGCACGGCCGACAACAAGGTGGTGACCACCATCGCCCGCGCTTTCCGCGAACTCGGCTACCTGACGCTGCGACCAAATTTCCGCGGCGTCGGTGCCAGCGCCGGCCTTCACGACCACGGCATCGCCGAGACCGAGGACCTGCTGCTGGTGCATGCCTTTGCCCGCAACCGCTTCGCGAGTTTGACTCAGCCTCTGCCTGTCGCCCTGGCGGGCTTCTCCTTCGGCGCCTATGTCATCACCCGTGTGGCCAAGGCCCTGGCCGAGGCAGGGGATCCGGCTGAGCGCCTGGTCCTTGTCGGCACCGCCGCCGGCTTCATCGAGGGAACGCGCAGCTACGTCACCGAGGCGGTCGCCCCGGACACCCTCGTGATTCACGGTTCCGCCGACGAAACCGTGCCGCTCGCCAATGTCGTCGCCTGGGCCGCTCCTCTGGAACTGCCCGTCGTCCTCGTAGGCGGAGCCGACCACTTCTTCCACCGCAAGCTGCACATCATCCGCAACATCATTCATTCGGGATGGAAAAAGTAGAACCCGTTCTAACGGTCTCGGGTCTGCGCAAATCCTACGGCAGCCGCGAGGTCATAGCGGGCCTGGACTTTGCGCTGGCCCGCGGCGAATGTTTCGGCCTGTTGGGTCCCAATGGCGCAGGCAAGACCACGACGCTGCGCTGCTGCCTGGGACTTGCCAGGGCCGATGCCGGGGACATCACTCTGGTGGGCGAAGAAGTACCGCATCGCGCCCGGCAGGCGAGGATGAAGGTCGGCGTGGTGCCGCAGTTCGACAATCTCGACCCGGATTTCTCCGTCGCCGAAAACCTGTTGGTGTTCGGCCGCTATTTCGGCATCAGTGACGCCCTGACGCGCTCCCGCATCCCCGCCCTGCTCGAATTCGCAGGGCTCTCGGGAAAGGAAAATGCGCGCCTGCCCACCCTCTCCGGAGGCATGAAGCGGCGCCTGACCCTGGCCCGCGCCCTGGTCAATGACCCGGAACTGCTGCTGCTCGACGAGCCGACCACAGGCCTCGATCCTCAGGCCAGACACATGGTCTGGGAGCGCCTGAAGCGGCTGCTCTCTGAAGGCAAGACGATACTGCTCACTACCCATTCCATGGACGAGGCCGAGCGCCTCTGCCACCGCCTGATGATTCTCGACATGGGTCGCATCATCGCCCAGGGTCCCCCGCGCGAACTGATCGCAGCCCACATCGAACCGCAGGTGATCGAGGTCTATGGTGAGGACGCTCCCGCTTGGGCCAGTGCCAGGGCCGGCGACTTCGCCCGCCGCGTCGAGGTCAGCGGCGAGACGGCGTTCTGCTATGTAGCCAATGATGAAGCGCCGCCCCTGCTCGCCCATCTCGCACAACGGCGCGAACTGCGGACATTGCAGCGGCCGGCAAATCTCGAAGATGTTTTTCTCAAGCTCACCGGCAGGGAGTTGCGCGACTGATGGATTATTCCTTTCCGCGTTTGAGCCTCTCCGCCATCGCCGTCTGGCGGCGCAATTTTCTGGTATGGCGCAAACTGGCCATACCCTCGGTGCTGGGCAACCTGGCCGACCCGATGATTTATCTCTTCGGCCTGGGTTATGGCCTGGGCAGTCTGCTGCCCGAGCATCTGGATCAATTCGGCGGCGTCCCCTACATCGTCTTCCTGGCCGCAGGCACGGTGTGCGCCAGCACCATGAATGCCGCCTCCTTCGAGGCGCTCTACTCGGCCTTCTCGCGTATGCACGTGCAGAAGACCTGGGACGCCATCCTCAACACGCCTGTTGCGCTAGACGACGTGATCCTGGGCGAACTGCTTTGGGCGGCGTCGAAAGCGACCCTGTCGGGGCTGGCCATCCTGATAGTCATCGCCGCGCTCGGCTTCATTTCCTCGCCTCTGGCTCTTCTGGCAATTCCTGTCATCTTCCTCATCGGCATGGCCTTTGCCGGGCTCGGACTCATCGTCACCGCGCTGGCGCCATCCTATGATTTCTTCATGTACTACTTCACGCTGTTCGTGACACCCATGGTGCTCGCCTGCGGCGTTTTCTTCCCGGTCGAGCAGTTGCCGGCTGCGATGCAGGGCGTCGCCGGCGCATTGCCCCTGTCCCATGCCGTGCGTCTGGTGCGGCCGCTGTTGCTGGGCGAGATGCCTGCCGACCCCCTGCCGCATCTGGCGGCCCTCCTCCTGACCACCATCGCGTCCTTCTGGCTGGCCCTCATGCTGACCCGCAAGCGCCTGCTGATGTAGCTACCGCCCCGCAACCTTTCGCGAAAAGGCTTCCAGATCCGCGTCTGGCTGCAGCCGCAGAGCAGGCAGTCGGTCGGGGAATATCAACTCCTTTATGTCCTCCTTGATATCTATTACCAGCCGGGCCGGGGCGGCGAGAGTGGCAGCACCGGTGGCTGCGCCGCGTCCGCCCTGCCCCAGGCCGAGGCCTAGTAGCACGCCCAGGAAAAGAACCACGGCCATAGGCTTGAAGCGCAGGGAAAGACGCAGGACATCCCACTCCGCCTTCCAACGTGCGAGCGTGGCATCCCGCTCCGCCCTGTAGGCCTTCTGCCTGGCTTCGACTTCCTGCCGCAACGCCACCGCCGCCGCCTGCCGCTCCCTTGCGGCAAGCTCGGCGTTGCGCTGGGTCCGGGTCTGCGCCTCGGCCAGCAATCGTTCCTCGGCCGCGGCGGCGGCGCGCCGCTTGTCCTCGCGGATGGCGTCATTTTCCGCCGACACTCGCGCCGCGGCAGCTGCTTCCGCCTGGCGCGCGGCCTCGACTCTTGCTTCGGTGCGCGTTGCCAGGGTCTGGTCGGCACGGGCACGAATATCCGCCAGGGCCTTCGCCTCGGTCTCGCTCTGGATGCGGTTGCGGTGCAGGGCCAGGGCCTGACTTTCCGCCTCGATGCGTTCCCTGATCTGGCGTTCAGCCGCGGCATCCGCCTCGGCCCGCTCGCTGGCGTGCTGGCGCATCTTGGCATCCGCCTCGGCGCGCCGCCTTATCGCGGCGGCGGCTTCGATATTCGCCTGCGAGCGCAGCCTCGCCCCGGCAAGCGCTTCGGCCTCAGCCAGCGCGCGCGTCTCGGCAGCGTCTGCGGCCAGGCTTTCGGCTTCCCGCCGCGCTTCCGGTGTCTGTTCCTGCGTCAACGGTTAACCCCTACTAACAATCACTCCTTCACTATAAGACCGGTAGCGGAAAAGTCCGGGCGGAATATCCGCGGAAAAACCGCTCATACTCGAAGACCGGGTCAGGAGGGGTAAAATCCCCCCCATGTCCAGCCTGCTCGTCCTCACCAACCTGCCAGACGCCGAAGCCGCGCAGACGCTCGCCACGCTGCTGGTGGAAGAACGCCTGGCCGCCTGCGTGAACATCCTGGCCCCGGCCCGCTCCGTATATCGCTGGGAGGGCAGGATTGAGAGCGCGGAAGAAGTTCCCCTGCTCATCAAGACCACGGACGCGCGCTATGCGGCGCTGGAAGCCGCGATAAGAAGCCATCACCCCTACGAACTTCCAGAAATCATCGCCATCCCGATAGCGCTTGGCCTGCCCGACTACCTCGCTTGGGTAGAAGCCGAAACTACCGTATCTTCCCTCTCATGCTGAAAAGACTCCTGTTTCTGCTCCTCTTCGCTGCGGCTGTCGCCAGCGCCGCCAATGTGCCACTGCAGCCCGAGCAGGCTTTCAAACTTTCTGTCCGCGCCATCGATGCGAAGACACTGGAAGCGCGCTGGCAGATCTCTGACGGTTACTACCTTTACCGGGAGAAATTCAAGTTCGCGCTCGAGCCCGAGCCAGGCTTGGCCAAACTCGGACCGCCGCAGTTTCCACCGGGCAAGGTCAAGGACGACGAATTCTTCGGCAAGGTCGAGACCTACCGCAAGGATGTGCGCGTGCTTCTGCCACTCGAGGTCCCTGCCGGAACGACCGCGGTCACCCTCAAGGCCACATCCCAGGGTTGCGCCGATCTTGGCGTCTGCTATCCGCCGATGACTCAGCAGGCGGTGGTGCAACTGGTCTCGATGCCAGGCGCGGGCGCACCGCAAATGTCGCTGCCAACACCCTCCGCGGCCATAGCCGATGAGCCGACAGGCGATGAAAGTTCCCGCATCACCCGGCTGCTCACGAACGCCAGCCTGTGGACCGTCCTGCTGTTTTTCCTGGGCTCCGGCGTCGCATTGGCCTTCACGCCCTGCATGTTCCCGATGATCCCCATCATCTCCAGCATCATCGTCGGTCACGGCCATGGCATCAGCAAGACGAGAGCCTTCGCGCTGTCGGCCGGCTACGTTCTCGGCATGGCCGTCACCTATGCCGCGTTCGGCGTCGCGGCCGGGCTGTCTGGCACTTTGCTGTCCTCGGCGCTGCAAAATGCCTGGGTGCTCTCGGGCTTCGCAGCCGTCTTCGTTGCCCTTTCCCTGTCCATGTTCGGCTTCTATGAGTTGCAACTGCCGAGCTTTCTGCAAAGCAGGCTGTCCGACGAGGCCAACCGCCAGCAAGGCGGCAGCCTCCATGGCGTGCTGCTGATGGGAGCGCTATCTGCCGTCATCGTCGGCCCCTGCGTCGCCGCACCTCTGGCCGGCGCCCTGCTCTATATCGCCAGGACCGGCGATGCGACACTCGGCGGATCGGCGCTGTTCGTCATGGCGCTGGGCATGGGCCTGCCCCTGGTCATAGTCGGCACTTCGGCGCGCCATCTTCTGCCCAAGCCCGGGCCATGGATGGTGGCGGTCAATCGGATCTTCGGCGTCCTGCTTCTGGGACTGGCGATCTGGCTGGTATCGCCGGTAATCCCGGCACTCGCGCAAATGTCCGCCTGGGCCGTGCTGCTCATATTCTCCGCGATCTACCTGCACGCACTCGATCCGCTGCCGCCCCATGCACACGGCTGGCAGAAGTTCGGCAAGGGCATGGGCGTCGTGGCGCTGCTTCTGGGCGCATCCCTCCTGGCAGGCGCCTTGGCCGGCGGCCGCGACCCCTTGCAGCCCCTGTCCTTCCTGCGCGTCTCAAACGCGGCGGTTGAGGCGCAGGGACCCAAATTCGAGAAACTTAAGTCATCGGCCGAACTGGATCGGCGCCTGGCGACTGCAAACCGCCCGGTGCTGCTCGACTTCTACGCCGACTGGTGTGTTTCCTGCAAGGAGATGGAACGCTACACCTTCACCGATGCCGCAGTCGCCGCGCGCATGAACAAGATGCTGCTGCTGCGGGCGGACGTCACCGCCAACGACGACGAGGACCAGGCGCTCCTGAAACGCTTCAGCCTCTTCGGACCGCCTGGCATCATTTTCTTCGACGGCCACGGGCGGGAAGTTCAGGGACAACGCGTGATCGGCTTCCAGGAGGCACAAGCATTCGGCGCCAGTCTCGACCGCGCCCTCGCCGCCCGCTGATCCTCTACAATCACGGATTCCCTAACGCCAACTTACCGACCATGTTCTCAGGCATCATCGCCGCCACCGGCAGGATTTCCCGTATCCAGCCACTCGCTCAGTTGCCAGCAGGGGGCTTGTCCCTGGTCGTCGATGCCGGCCGGCTCGATCTTTCCGACGTCGCCCTGGGCGACTCCATCGCCTGCAACGGCGTCTGTCTCACCGTCGTCGCCCTAGACGGCAACAACTTCACAGTCGATGTCTCGCGAGAAACCCTGGAATGCACCGTGGGTCTTGACGGCAAGAATGAAGTGAACCTGGAGAAGGCGCTGCGCCTCTCGGACCGGCTGGGCGGCCACATGGTCAGCGGCCATGTGGATGGCGTCGGCGAAGTGCTGAAATTCGCCCCGGTGGGCGAATCCTTCGAACTGGTGATACGCGCGCCGCAGGCATTGGCGAAGTACATCGCGAAGAAGGGTTCGATTACCGTCAATGGCGTCAGCCTGACCACTAACAGCGTCGAAGGCGCCGATTTCTCCATCAACCTGATTCCGCACACCGTGGAAATGACCACGCTTAAAGCGCTCACGGCGGGCAGCCGCGTCAATCTGGAAATCGATCTGATCGCCCGCTATGTGGAGCGCATGCTCACTGCGTCCGTATAAATCAAGGTCAACTCAAAGACATCCGACTGTTTGACGATATTGCATTCTGTAAAATTTTTACGTAGTATTCCCAAGTATTACTTTGGGTTACTATTATGGAATCACGGGCGACAAGGCCAGTTTCTCTCAAGTTGGAGCAAACCGAGCATGAGCGGCTGAAGACGCTTGCAGAAGCAAAGCATCGCAAGCCTCATTTCCTGATGAAGGAGGCCATTCGCCAATACCTGGATCGGGAGGAGGCGCGTGAATCATTCAAGCATGAGGCGTTAGCATCCTGGCAGGAATACAAGGAAACTGGTCAGCACTTAACAGGGGACCAGGTCTCAACATGGCTTGACAGTTGGGGAACAGAAGAAGAAAAGGCGATTCCTTCTTGTCACGAGTAGTCGTCACCGCAGGGGCCGCTCGCGGATTGGAACGTTGCCGCCAGTTTCTTGCGGAAAAGAATCCGGCGGCCAGCAAGCGCGCGGGGCAGGCGATTCATAAGCAATTCGACTTGCTTGGAGTGCAACCGGGCGTTGGCCGCCCACTGGAAGACGAACCCGATCTGCGCGAATTGATCATCTCTTTCGGCGATTCCGGATTCGTCGCCTTGTACCATTACGAGCGCAAGACCGACACGGTTCTGGTCTTGGCGTTTCGGCATCAGAAAGAGGCCGGCTATTAGCGACCGGATGAATCCAGTCCGGTGAGGTCCAAGAAAATACAACCGTTGCGGCGCAATCGCTGACTGAGCAGCCGCGATTAGCTCCAACGGCCCGCTCGGATTACAATAGCGGCCTTCCCATCAAGACACGCGACATCCATGAGCGTCAGCCCCATACAGGACATCATCAGCGACATCCGCGCCGGCCGCATGGTCATTCTCGTCGACGAGGAAGACCGCGAGAACGAGGGCGACCTGGTCATCGCTGCAGCACACATCACCCCCGAGGCCGTAAACTTCATGGCCAAGCACGGCCGCGGCCTGATCTGCCTGACCCTGACCGAGGCGCGCTGCCGCCGCCTCAATCTGCCGCTGATGGTGCGCGACAACAACAGCCCCTACGGCACTGCTTTCACGCTCTCGATAGAGGCCGCAGAGGGTGTCACCACAGGCATCTCGGCGCATGACCGTTCCCGCACCGTGCAGGCGGCGGTTGCGAAAAACGCCAAGGCTTCCGACATCATCCAGCCCGGCCATATCTTCCCGCTGATGGCCCAGAATGGCGGCGTGCTGGTCCGCGCCGGCCACACCGAGGCTGGCTGCGACCTGGCCCAGTTGGCCGGCCTCGAGCCCGCCTCGGTGATCTGCGAGATCCTCAAGGACGACGGCAGCATGGCGCGCCTGCCTGATCTGCTCGAGTTCGCGCGCGAGCACGACATCAAGATAGGCACCATCGCCGACCTGATCCACTACCGCAGCGAAAACGAAACCCTGATCGATCGCATCGCCGAGAAGCTGATCGAATGCCGTCACGGCAGCTTCCGCCTCTCCGCCTTCGAGGACAAGACCTCGGGCGAAGTGCACCTGGCGCTCGCCGTCGGTGAAATTCATCCGGGACAGGAAACCCTGGTGCGCGTTCATGAGCCGATCTCTGTCCTCGATTTCCTCGATTGCAAGAGTTCGCGCCACAGCTTCAGCGTCGACCAGGCGATGCAGACCATCGCCGCTGCAGGCTGCGGCGTCATCGTCCTGCTGCGCCGCGCCGAATCCTCTCAAGACCTGCTCTCAACCTTCCAGGATCAGCCCGCCACGGCGAGGCCCAGCGCCAAGTGGGACCCCCGCCTCTATGGCATCGGCGCGCAGATCTTGCGCAGCCTGGGTGTGGGCAAGATGCGACTTTTGGCCAGTCCGCGCAAGATGCCCAGCATGACCGGCTTCGGTCTGGAAGTGTGCGGCTACCTGGCACCCGACGGCAGCAAGATTTGAGGAAAAACCATGGCCCGCTTTGAAGACATCAACGAACTATTGCCCAATCTCGCCGGCCACGGCCTGCGCGTTGGCCTCGTCATGAGCCGGTTCAACGCCGATGTCGGCGAGGGTCTGCTCTCCGCCTGCGCCGACGAGTTGAAGCGACTCGGCGTGGCGTCGGCCGACATGGCCATCATGACCGTTCCCGGCGCGCTGGAAGTTCCCCTGGCCTTGCAGGCAATGGCGAACAGCGGCCGCTTCGACGCGCTGGTGGCGCTGGGCAGCGTGATCCGCGGCGAGACTTATCATTTCGAGATCGTCTCCAACGAATCTGCGCGCGGCATCACCGAGGTTCAGTTGAAGACCGGTGTGCCCATCGCCAACGCCATACTGACCACCGAGGACGACGACCAGGCGCTCTCGCGCATGGCGCAGAAGGGCCGGGAAGCGGCTCAGGCCGCGGTTGAAATGACCCACCTTCTGAAGTCTTTGCTGTGAACGCTCCGGTCACTTCAGCGGCAAGAGGTGGGGGTAAAAGAGGATCCAACCCGCGTCACCGCGCGCGCGAATTCGTTCTGCAAGGCCTCTACCAGTATCTGGTGGGCAAGCAGGACGAGGCCGCCATCGAAGCCCAGGCCGCCACCGTCACAGGTTTCGACAAGGCCGACGGCGAGCTTTACAAGACGCTTTTGCACCGCACGCTCAATGATGCCACAGCGCTGCAGGAAGCCCTCACTCCGCATGTTGACCGCCCCTGGCCAGAGATCTCGCCGATAGAGCATGGCATCCTGCTGCTCGCCGCCTGCGAGTTCAAGCATTTCCCGGAAACCCCCTACCGCGTCGTGTTGAACGAGGCCATAGAACTCGCCAAGAGCTTCGGCGGCACCGATGGTCACAAGTTCGTCAATGGCGTGCTGGACAAACTGGCGGTTCAGTTGCGTCCGAACGAAAGCTAAGGTGTGCCTTCCGAGTTTGACCTGATAGAGCGTTACTTCACTCGCCCGACGCGGCAAACGGTGCTGGGAGTCGGCGACGATGGCGCCATCGTCCGCGTCTCACAGGGGATGGAACTGGTGATTTCGACCGACATGCTGGTCTCTGGCACTCACTTCCTGCCGGCAACCGAACCCGAGGCGCTGGGCTGGAAGACTCTCGCAGTCAATGTTTCGGACATGGCGGCGATGGGGGCGAAGCCGCGCTGGGCAGTCGTCGCCGTGGCGCTGCCGCAAGAAATTGCGGCTTCGGAGCCCTGGATAGCAGCCTTCGCCCGCGGCCTGTTCGCCTGCGCCGAGAATTTTTCCATAGACATCATCGGCGGCGACACCACGCGCGGCCCGCTAAACCTCTGCCCGACCATCTTCGGCGAGGTGCCACAAGGTCAGGCGTTGCTGCGCAGCGGCGCGAAACAAGGGGACGAGATCTGGGTATCCGGCAAGCCTGGCCGCGCCGCCCTGGGGCTCGCCCACCTTCAGGGGCGCTGCATCCTGAATGAACCCGTCCTCGCCGACTGCCTTGACGCGATCAATCGGCCGCAGCCGCGTGTAGCACTGGGGATTGCCTTGCGCGGTCTGGCCAGCGCCGCCATCGACGTCTCCGATGGCCTGCTCGCCGACCTCGGCCACATTCTCGCGCGATCGAACGTGGCGGCCACGGTTCATGTCGATCGCTTGCCCGATGTTCCGGCTTGTTCCGATACGACTCTTGCGCGGGATTGCCAACTCAGCGGCGGCGACGATTACGAACTCCTGTTTACCGCCGCGGCCGGCCGCCATGGCCAAATCGAAGCGTTATCCAGCACCCTCGGGTTGGCCCTCACTTCCATAGGAAACATAGGGCCGGGGAAAGGGCTGACACTGCAAGATGCAGACGGGCGCCCCCTGTCCATAGCCCGCCGCGGTTTCGATCATTTCGCGCCATGAACATCAAGCGCAGCACGCCGCCACCCGTCAGCTTCCTGTTTTCCCATCCCGCCCATTTCATCAGCTGCGGCATGGGCAGCGGCTTGTCGCCTGTCGCCTCGGGCACGGCGGGAACCCTCTTCGCCTGGGCCGTCTATCCTTGGTTGCGGCCTTATTTCGACGAGCAAGGCTTCGCAATCTTCCTGCTCGCCGCTTTCCTGGTCGGCGTCTATGCCTGCGACAAGACCGGCCGCGACCTCGGAGTGGCTGATCACGGCGCCATGGTCTGGGACGAAATCGTGCCCTTCTGGTTCGTGCTTTTCCTGACCCCGGAAGGTTTTCTTTGGCAGTTTTCGGCCTTCCTGCTGTTCCGCTTCTTCGACATTTTCAAGCCGCCACCGGCGCGCTTCTTCGACCAGTCCATGAAAAACGGCTTCGGCGTGATGCTCGATGATGCCGTCGCCGCCGCCTACACGCTTTTCGCACTGGCCTTGACCAGAGCAATGCTCGCTTGAACATGGATGCAGAACTTCTTCAACTATCGCATGCGGTCGGGCTCGCCCTGATGAAGCAAGAAGCCCTGCTAACCTGCGCCGAATCCTGCACCGGCGGTTGGGTAGCGGCAGTGGTCACGGCCAGCGCAGGCAGTTCGAACTGGTTCGAGCGTGGCTTCGTCACGTACTCCGACGCATCCAAGCAGGAAATGCTCGGTGTGCCGGCCGCGACGATCTCGACTCATGGCGCGGTCAGCGAGGAGACTGCGTGCGCCATGGCGGCGGGGGCGCAGGCGCACTCCCAGGCGCAAATCGCCCTGGCAATCACGGGTATCGCCGGCCCGGGGGGTGGCTCACCTGGTAAGCCAGTGGGTACCGTATGCTTCTCCTGGTGCAGTGAAGGTAAAGCCGCCATCAGCGAGACCCGGTTCTTTTCCGGGGAACGCGAGCAGGTCAGGCGATCGGCCGTAATCCACGCCCTGACGGGCCTGCTGTCCAGGCTGGAAAGCACCGCAAAAACTGTGCCATAATCTATTCAATTCGTAAAGGAATCAACATGGACGACAACAAGAGCAAGGCCCTGCAGGCCGCACTGGCGCAGATCGAGAAGCAGTTCGGCAAGGGCTCGATCATGAAAATGGGTGCGGCGCAGATCGAGAACGACCTTCAGGTCGTCTCCACCGGCTCGCTGGGTCTCGACATCGCACTGGGCACGGGCGGCCTGCCGCGCGGGCGGGTAGTCGAGGTCTATGGTCCCGAGTCCTCGGGCAAAACCACGCTGTGCCTGCACGTCGTGGCCGAAGTGCAGAAGGCGGGCGGGGTGGCGGCCTACATCGACGCCGAGAACGCGCTCGACCCGGTCTATGCAGGCAAGCTCGGCGTCAATGTCGGCGACATGCTGATCTCCCAGCCCGACACCGGAGAGCAGGGCCTGGAAATCGCCGATATGCTGGTGCGTTCGGGCGGCGTCGATATCATCGTCATCGACTCGGTGGCCGCACTTGTGCCCCGCGCCGAGATCGAGGGCGAAATGGGCGACCAGTTGCCCGGCCTGCAGGCGCGACTGATGAGCCAGGCGCTGCGGAAACTCGCCGGCAACATCAAGCGCACCAACACCCTGGTCATTTTCATCAACCAGATCCGCATGAAGATCGGCGTGATGTTCGGCAGCCCGGAGACGACCACCGGCGGCAACGCCTTGAAATTCTATGCTTCGGTGCGCCTAGACATCCGCCGCGTCGGCGCGATCAAGAAGGGTGAGGAAGTGGTCGGCAACGAGACCAAGGTCAAGGTGGTCAAGAACAAGGTGGCGCCGCCCTTCCGCGAGGCCCGCTTCGACATCCTCTACGGCGAGGGCATCTCGCGCGAGGGCGAGGTCATCGATCTGGGCGTCGAGCACAAGATCGTCGACAAGTCCGGCGCCTGGTACGCTTACAACGGCGAGAAAATCGGACAGGGCAGGGACAATTCGCGCGACTACCTGAGGGAGCATCCCGATCTCGCCCGCGACATCGAGAACAAGGTGCGCGCCGCCGTCGGCGTGACGGCGATCCAGACTGCGGTGGCCGCAGCCGAGTGATTTCCCTGCGCCAACAGGCGCTCAAGCGGCTTGCCAGGCGCGAGCACAGCCGCTTCGAGCTCGAAGAAAAGCTTTCAGCGCTGGGAACTGCCGAAGAAATCGCCGCCGTGCTCGACACTCTCGAGGCGACCGGCCTGCTCTCCGACCAGCGCACGGCGGCCTCCTATCTCTCCAGTCACGCCGCGCGCTTCGGAACCATGAAGCTCAAGCACACCCTGCGCGCCAAGGGCATCGCAGAGGAAATCATCGATGCCGGGCTGGCGGCTCTCGGCGAAGACCTGGCCAGCGAAGAAACACGGGCACTGGAGATATGGCGGCGCAAGTATGGGCAGCCGCCTGTCGACGCCCGCGAATGGGCGAAACAGGCGCGCTTCCTGCAAAGCCGCGGCTTCTCCAGCGACGCCATCAGGCGAGTTTTGAAGGCTTACCATGTCTGATATGAAGAGCACTCTTCAGGTCAGCGGCCTGCGCAAGAAGTACAAGTCGCGGACGGTGGTGAAAGACATTTCCTTCCACGTCGGCAGCGGCGAGGTGATCGGCCTTCTGGGACCGAACGGCGCCGGCAAGACCACCTGCTTCTACATGATAGTCGGCCTGGTGGCGGCCGATGGCGGCGAGATCCGTCTGGACGACGCAAACCTCACCCACATGCCCATCCACAAGCGGGCAAGGCTGGGGCTTTCCTACCTGCCCCAGGAGAACTCGGTTTTCAGGAAGCTTTCCGTGGCCGATAACATTCGCGCCGTTCTGGAATTGCAGAAGCTCTCCGCAGACGAGATCGAGAACCACCTCGACCAACTGCTCCAGGAACTCCATATCACCCACCTGCGCAACAGCGCCGCGATCTCTCTCTCGGGCGGCGAGCGCCGCCGCGTCGAGATCGCGCGCGCCCTGGCGACCGATCCGCGCTTCATCCTGTTGGACGAGCCTTTCGCCGGCGTCGACCCGATCGCAGTCATAGACATCCAAAAAATCATAGGCTTCCTAAAACAACGCAACATAGGCGTCCTGATCACCGACCACAATGTGCGCGAAACGCTTGGCATCTGCGACCGAGCGACTATCATCAATGATGGTGAAGTGCTGGCTTCCGGCCGGCCGGACGAAATAGTCGATAACGAAAGCGTACGCAAGGTTTACCTGGGCGAAAACTTCCGCATGTGAAGCAATGAAACAGTCGCTGCAACTCAAACTCTCCCAGCATCTCGCGCTCACCCCGCAGTTGCAGCTTTCCATCCGGTTGCTGCAATTGTCCACCCTGGAACTCAACCAGGAGCTCGAGCAGTTTCTCGAGGAGAACCCCCTGCTCGAGCGCGACGACACGAAAGATGGCCTCCCCTTCGTCGCCTCCCCCGAACAGCCGGTGCAAAATGCCGCTGCCGAAGAAACCTCCGCATCCAGCTTCGACGAAGGCGTCGAACCCAGTTGGGGCAACGATGCCCCCGCCAACCATGGTCCGCGCGACGACGATGATTCCGACTATGCCGAGACCCAGACGGCGGCCAATTCGCTGCGCGACCACCTGGGCGCCCAACTCGCACTGACACCTTTCTCCGACAGCGAAAGAAACCTGGTCAGCTTCCTCATCGAGGGGCTGAACGAAGACGGCTATCTGGCGCAGAGCTTGGAAGATTTGCTCGACGTTCTTCCCGAGGATGCGACTGAGACCGACCGCGAGGGCCTGCTCGAGGAACTGCAGATCGCCTTGAAGCTGCTGCAGAATTTCGATCCGCCCGGCGTCGGCGCGCGCAGCCCCAGCGAATGCCTGGCACTGCAACTCGCCTGTCTGCCGCCAGACCCGGTGCAAGATCTGGCGCTCGCGATCGTGAACCATCACCTGGACCTGCTCGCGGCACGTGACTTCGCCAAACTGAAAAAACTGCTGCGCTGCGACGATGAAGCCTTGCGTGCCGCCCACGCCCTGATCCGCTCCCTGAATCCCAGGCCCGGCGCCCAGTACTCCACATTGGACACGCGCTACATCATTCCCGACGTCACGGTGAGGAAGTTGCGCGGCAACTGGACTGCCAGCCTCAACCCGGACGCGATGCCGCGGCTGCGCATCAACCGCCTCTATGCCGATATCCTGCAGCGCAACCGCGGCGGCAGCGGCGCCGGCCTCGCGAGCCAGTTGCAGGAGGCGAAGTGGCTGATCAAGAACGTGCAGCAGCGCTTCGACACCATTTTGCGGGTTTCGCAGGCTATCGTCGACCGCCAGCGCCAGTTCCTGGAGCATGGCGAAGTGGCGATGCGTCCATTGACGCTGCGCGAGATCGCCGAAACCCTGGGCCTGCACGAATCCACTATTTCGCGCGTGACCACGCAAAAGTTCATGTCGAGTCCGCGCGGCATTTTTGAACTCAAGTATTTTTTCGGCAGCCATGTGGCCACCGAAACCGGCGGAGCAGCATCATCCACCGCAATTCGCGCGCTTATCAAGCAACTGGTGGGCGCGGAGGATGGCCACAAGCCGCTCTCCGATGCCAAGATTGCGGGAATCCTCGGCCAGCAAGGCATCGTCGTCGCCCGCCGCACCATCGCCAAGTACCGCGACGTGCTCAACATTCCGCCGGTCAATTTGCGTAAAATTCTTTAACCAGGAGGTCTTATGAACATCAACATCACCGGTCATCATGTCGAAGTCACGCCAGCCATTCGCGACTATGCGAATGCCAAGCTCGACCGCATCATCCGCCATTTCGACAACGTCACCAGCGTTCATGTGATCCTGTCCGTCGACAAGCTCAAGCAGAAGGCCGAGGTGACCTTGCACGTCAAGGGCAAGGACATCCACGCCGACAGCATAGAATCCGATCTCTATGCCGCCATCGACACCATGGTCGACAAGCTCGACCGCCAGGTGGTCAAGTACAAGGAGATACAGTCGAACCATGCTCACGAAGGCCACAAGCGCCAGCCGACCGAATGATGGTCCATGCCGTCAACGTCGCATATGAATCAGATCGCCAAGCTCCTGCCGCCTGAAAACGTCGTCATAGACCTTGAGGCGAGCAGCAAGAAGCGCCTCTTCGAACAAGCCGGCCTGCTCTTCGAGAACAACCAGGGCATCGCCCGCAGCCAGGTCTATGATGCCTTGTTCGCGCGCGAGAAGCTGGGCTCGACCGGGCTGGGCCAGGGCATCGCCATTCCGCACGGCCGCATCAAGGGCCTGAAGGGCGCCATAGGCTGTTTCCTGCGGCTTAAAACGCCGGTGCAGTTCGATGCACCCGATGGCCAGCCCGTCGGCCTGGCCTTCGTGCTTCTGGTGCCGGAAGCGGCCACAGAGTATCATTTGCTGGTCCTCTCCGAACTCGCCCAGATGTTCTCCGAACGCGGTTTCCGCGAACAACTCAGCGCCGCACAAGATGCAGCGGCGGTCCATAGTCTTTTCTTGAACTGGCAGGTCGATGCCCCAGCAGAACGTCGCACAGCTGTTTGAGCGAAACCGCGAGAGACTTCGCCTGGAGTGGCTGTGCGGCTCGCTCGATGCCGCCATCCCGGCGCCGGTCGAGGCGTCCACCGGCGATCTGGTCGGACACCTCAACCTCATCCACCCCGGCCGCATCCAGGTGCTCGGCCCGCCTGAAATCGACTGGGCGAACCGCCAGGACGATGAAAAGGTCGCTCACCACATAAGAGAAATCATTTCCGCCAAGCCGCCGGCTATTATCGTTACCGACGGCTGTCTCGTTCCAGTGATGGTGCGCAATCTCTGCGAGTCCGGCAACACGCCGCTATTTACCACCTCGCTTTCCGCAACCGCGGTGATCGATGCGCTGCGCCTCTATCTGTCGCGCCAGTTGGCCGAGGTGGTATCTCTGCACGGGGTGTTCATGGATGTGCTGGGCATGGGGGTGCTGATTACCGGCGACTCGGGTGCGGGCAAGAGCGAACTGGGACTGGAGTTGATCTCGCGCGGCCACGGCCTGGTAGCCGATGATGTGGTCGAGGTCTCGCGCCTGTCAGCCAACACGCTGGAGGGTCGCTGCCCCGAACTGCTCAAGGACTTCCTCGAGGTGCGCGGCCTCGGCTTGCTCAACATCCGCACGATATTCGGTGAAACAGCCTGCAGACGCAAGATGAAGCTCAAGCTCATAGTGCATCTGCAAAGGCCTCAGGCAGGCGCCGAAACGGCGCGACTGCCGCTCGATGCGCAGACCGAGTCCATACTCGGCGTACCGGTACGAAAGGTGTCCATTCCCGTTGCCGCCGGCCGCAATCTCGCCGTGCTGCTCGAGGCGGCGGTGCGTTCGACCATCCTGCTGTTGCGCGGTATCGACAGCATGCAGGAATTTCTTGACCGCCAGCAGCTAGCGCTTGACGCTGACGGCAAGAACGATTATGCCATTTGAATAGCCTGTCAACCCCTTTGCCGCGGCATGCGTTCTTAACTGACGGCGCCTCGCCGTATCACTCTACCCTAGGAGATTGCCATGCATAAACTGATGCTCGCCGCCCTGGCTTCCGTGTTCGCCGCCAACGTGGCACTGGCGCAAGCCCCGGCCGCCGCAGAAAAGAAAGCAACGCCGCAGCAAGAAAAAATGAAAGCCTGCAATACCGAAGCCAAGGGCAAGAAAGGCGACGAACGCAAGGCCTTCATGAAGGAATGCCTCGGTGCCAAGCAGGCTGGCGCACAGCCGGCCGTCGCGGAGAAGAAGGCGACGCCGCAACAGGGGAAAATGAAGGCCTGCAACGCCGAAGCCAAGGGCAAGAAGGGCGACGAGCGCAAGGCCTTCATGAAGGAATGCCTGTCAGCCAAGAAGTAGATCGGGCTTTCGCTGGGGACACTCGAACGGGTGTAGCCCGATAGGTCGGCCTAACGGCCGACCTATGTATAGACGGGCTCGCGGCTGGAGGGATAGGGCAGGCTGCCATCCGCGAGCGGGCACCCGGCGGCGATCTGCGATAGCGACATGCAGTCGTGCGCGAAGGCGTCAGCCGAACCCGTCATATAGATTAGGGAAACGCTGATCAAGTCCGTCATCGCGAGCCCCAAAGGGGCGTGGCGATCTTCAAGCCACTGATCTTGCTTGGCTCTTAGATTGCTTTGCTCGCAATGACGAAGTTGTACTTGATCAGCGTTTCCTTAGATGCGGGCGAAGCGACTCGGCATCCACTGCGGGTGTAAAGAAATCCAGCTATCAGTAAGACAAAAACATCATTGGCCTTCAAGCGCAGAACAGTCAAATTCTACGACCTCGTCTGTCTCCGGCCCATGAGAACAGCCGCAGCTGATGTAGCCGCGGCCGCGCAGGACAACCTCTGCGCGCATCAAGGCAATTTCAGGGCTGCCGGCCAAACCGACGAAGGTGCCGTTGCGGCTCTGGTCGGAGAGAAAATAATTGTCCCGGCGCCACTCTATCCGGGCATGGATGCGCGAAGCGCGGGGATCACTGATGACGATATCGTTATGGGAGTCGCGCCCGAGCACTGCCTGCGTTTTTTCCGGGCCGAGGAAGAGTTCAGTGTCGCCATGACGCAGACTCAAAAACGCGATTGGAGTCGCTTTATCGCCAACCGCCGCGACTGGATGAAAACTGACATTAATCGCCAGTTTGACGCCGGAGACAGGCGGCAGGTCGAGGACCCTTTGCTGCATCTCGCGGCTTGCGAGATGTGCCACCTCGGCAGAGTCGAATAGCGCCGTGAGTCTGGCAGCGCCAACGGCATCCTGCACTTGTCCCTTGAATCCTGTGGCTACGCGCTCCATGCGGTGGAGGCAGCGCAAGACGGCATGCTGCGTCTCCGCTGCGCCAATTTTTTCGCGCAGCAGCACTGTGCCCGAGACTTCGGCCGTCAAAAGGCAGGGCTTGTCATCTGTCGCGCTCATGGCTCACTCAAGGACAGAGCGTATGGGGACGACGGCAGGACTGCCGAAAACTTCCGCATCGAAGGCGCGATCGCCTTCCGGATCAGGATTGCCGGTCGCCTCGATGCCGGCGAAATCATAGAGCCGGGTGTCGGCCAGATGAGAAGGGACAACGTTTTGCAGGCTGCGGAAAAGCGTCTCGATGCGGCCTGGGAAACGCTTTTCCCAGTCGCGCAACATCAGCTTGACCTGCTTCCTCTGCAATTGCTCCTGGCTGCCGCACAGATCGCAGGGAATAATGGGGAACTGGCGATGCTCGGCCCAGGCGGCGAGATCCTTCTCACGGCAATAGGCGAGCGGCCGGATGACGATGTGCCTGCCGTCGTCCGAGACGAGCTTGGGCGGCATGGCTTTCAGCTTGCCGCCGAAAAACATATTGAGAAACAGGGTCTCCAGGATGTCATCGCGATGATGTCCGAGAGCGATCTTGGTGGCGCCCAGCTCAGAGGCCACGCGGTAGAGGATGCCGCGGCGCAGGCGCGAGCACAGAGAGCAGGTGGTCTTGCCCGGTGCCAGCACGCGCTTGACGATGGAATAGGTATCCTGCTCCTCGATGCGGAAGGGCACGCCGATTTCATCCAGGTACTTCGGCAGCACTTCGGCGGGAAAACCCGGCTGCTTCTGATCGAGATTGACCGCCACCAGTTCGAAGCCGATAGGCGCATGCTGGCGCAGGTAGATCAGGGTGTCGAGCAGCGCATACGAATCCTTGCCGCCGGACAGGCAAACCATCACCTTGTCGCCATCTTCTATCATGTTGAAATCGGCAATCGCCTGGCCGGCATTGCGGCGCAGACGCTTGGCCAGCTTATTGGCCTCGTAGCGCCGCTTCTCCTGCTGCGTGGCTGTCATGGCTTCAAAGATGGGCGCTGCGCCCGCCGTCCACATTGAGCACCTGGCCAGTGACGTAGGGCGCGTCATAGATCAGGAAGCGCACGCTGCGCGCAATGTCTGCGGGCTCGCCCTGACGCTTGAGCAGCGTGCGGCTGACGATTTTCGCGCGCGCATCGACATCGAATGCGCCATCCTCCGGCCAAGCTATCGGCCCCGGCGCCACGGCATTGACGCGCACCTCCGGCGCCAGTTCCAGGGCCAAGGCGCGCGTCAGGCCGAGCAGGCCCGCCTTGGCTGCGCAGTAGAGTGGATAGTTTTTCAGCGGCCACTCGGCATGGATGTCGGTGATGTTCACGATGGCGCCGCGCGCCGCCAGGAGATGGGGTGCAGCGGCCTGCGAGAGAAAAAGCGGGCCCTTGAGATTGCTGCCGATCAGATCATTCCAGGCCGCCTCGTCTATGCAGCCCACGGGCGTGGGAAAGAATGAAGAGGCGTTGTTCACCAGCGCATCCAGACGCCCGAAGACTTTGACGGCGGCATCGACAAACCGTGGCAGCGCTTCCGTGGCGCAAAGATCCGCCTGGACGGTGGCGGCGGAGTCCGGCCGCAGCGCGTTCAAGGCAGCAGCCAGGGCCAGGGCATCGGTTTCTGAAGAACGGTAGTGGAGCAGCACGTTGGCTCCCGCGGCGTGCAGGGTGCGCGTGATCTCGGCACCTAGCCGCTTCGCCGCGCCGGTAATCAAAATGGTCTGTGTGCTCATGCCGACAAGTATACAAGTACTACGCGGCGCGCATGAGTCGTTCCAGCACCCGCGCCGCAGCGACCAGTCCGAAACTCGCCGTCACCGTTACCGTTGAGCCGTAGCCGGCGCAGTTCAGGCCAACGAGGCCGACCTCGTCCAGGTCGCAGGCAGGCCTCTCGGGCAGGACAATGGGTTCGACGGAGAACACGCAATCAACGCCGAATTTCTTCTTCGGTTCGCGGGTGAAGCCGTATTCCTTGCGCAGCCGGGCACGAACCCTGGAGGCCAGGGGATCCTGAACCGTACGCGACAGGTCGGCTACCTGAATGCGCGTCGGATCGCTGCGGCCGCCGGCACCACCGGTGGTGACCACGGGGAGGCCGATCCGGCGGCAATGATTAATCAGCGCCGCCTTGGCGCGGACATTGTCGATAGCATCGAGAACCGCATCGCATTGGGGCAGCAACTCGGCGACATTCTCGGCGGTTATGAAGTCGTCGATCGCGGTCACCTGGCATTGCGGATTGATGGCCAGTATGCGCTCGGCCATCACTGTCACCTTGGCGCGGCCGAACTCGCCTTCCAAGGCATGGATCTGGCGATTGACGTTCGATTCCGAGACATGATCAAGGTCTATCAGGGTGATGCGGCCGACCGCCGAGCGGGCCAGCGCCTCTGCCGCCCAGGAACCGACGCCGCCTATGCCGATGACGCAGACATGGGCGGCAGAAAGGTGGGCCAAGGCTTCCTCGCCATAGAGGCGCGCGACGCCGCCGAAGCGGCGCTGGATGTCTGCTTCAGTCTTCATTTGGCCGGCATCATGGCACAATGCGCGCTCGATGACCAACGGAAAACCCCTTGGGACAAACCCGTCCCCGCCCCAACCGGACGCTGCCGCTCTGGCTGCCAGCAGCTCACTCTGCCAACGCATCATCGCGGAAATCCATGATGCCGGCGGCTGGATTTCCTTCGCCCGCTTCATGGAACTCGCCCTCTACCTGCCCGGCCTGGGCTATTACAGCGGCGGCGCACACAAGTTCGGCGCGGGTGGCGACTTCACCACCGCACCCGAGCTGACCCCCCTATTCGCCCAATCCCTGGCGGCGCAGGCAGCACAGGTGATGGCCGGTGCGGCCCGGCAAATTCTCGAGGCGGGGGCAGGCAGCGGCGCCCTGGCGGCAGAACTGCTGCTCGAACTGGAGCGAAATGACGCCTTGCCGGAACGCTACCTGATCCTCGAGCTCTCCGGAGAATTGCGCCAACGTCAGGGCGAGGCGCTCCAGTCACGGGCACCGCATCTTGCTGGCCGTGTCCAATGGCTGGACACACTGCCGCAGCGTTTCTCCGGGCTGGTGCTGGGTAACGAAGTGCTCGATGCCATGCCGACGGATCTGGTCGTCTGGCGGGATGACGGGATTTATCGGCGCGGCGTGACATGGGATGAGGGCTTCGTCTGGCAGGAGAGGCCGGCGACAGACGAACTTCTGGTCGCCGCCCTGGCCCTGCCGGTGACCGCCCCCTATCTCTCCGAGATCAATCTCGCGGCACGGGCCTGGATAGCCGAATGGGGCCGCATCCTCGAACGAGGCGCAATCCTCCTGATCGACTACGGGTATCCAGCACATGAGTATTACCTGCCGGAACGCGACAACGGCACGCTGATGTGCCATTACCGCCATCACGCCCATGGCGACCCCTTCTGGCTGCCGGGATTAAATGACCTCACCGCCCATGTCGATTTCACGGCCATCGCCGAAGCCGGCTTCGCCGCCGGTCTCTCCGTTCTCGGGTATACGGGTCAGGCGAGTTTCCTCTTCAACTGCGGCATCACGGACCGGCTCGAACGCCTGCAAGGCTCTGGCGACCGCGCCTATCTGAGCGAAGCGCGCAGCGTCGGCAAACTCATCTCGCCGGCAGAGATGGGCGAGTTGTTCAAGGTCATTGTCCTCGGACGAGGCCTCGAGACGCCGCTACTCGGCTTTTCCCGCGGCGACCGCGTGCATGCCCTGTAGGTCGGTGGCAATGGCCCTGTCGGCCTGAAGGCCGACCTACACGGTTAAACTGCAGTCCGCTTGCCGAACATAGCCGCCAGAGGCGCAAGCAGGCAGCCTGCGCCTAAGCTGCCGCAGGCGAAGAGCCAGGCAATCGAGGAATCCTTGCCGCCGCCGGCATCAAGTACCGCGCCGAACACCAGCGGTCCGAGAAAGCCGGCGCCGAAACCGAACAGCGAATAAACAGCCAGCGCCGCCCCCAGCCTTGCCGGCTCCGCGGTGGCGATCAGGCCAGCCGTCAGCGCCCCCGAGTCGGCCATGACCGCCACATTGTAGAGCACCAGCACCGCCAGCAAGACCCAGGGCCAACCGGCGGCGACCCCGGTCAGCCAAGCGAGAGCGCCCGAGGAAACCATGACCAGAAGGATGAAACGGCGGCGGCCGAAGCGCCCGGCCAACTCGTTGCCGAAGATACTGGCGGGAATGCCGACAAGGTTGATGAGCGCGGCGAGGGAAGCCGCGGTCAAGGGCAAATCACCCGTGCCCGCGGAAAAGACGAGCAGCGCCACGATCCAGGAGCGCAGACCGAACAGTTCCCAGCAATGCGCGGCATAGCCGAGGATGTAGCCCAAGGTCGCCCTGTCCCTGAGGACACCGAACATATTGACCAGACGGGGCCGGCGCGCGGCGCCATGCGGAATGACTGTCTGCAGGCCCAGCAACATGAGGCAGCCCGCCAACAGAGGACCCAATGCCCCCAAGGAAAATGCCGCTTGCCAACCGAGACCGGCAGCCACCCAGCCTGACAACCAATAGGAAAGGCTGGCGCCGATGCCGAAGGTCGCGGTGTAAATGGCGATGAACCGCGGCTGACGCGGACCTGAAAGACGATCCGAAAGTGCCTTCAAGCCCGGCATATAGGTGCCCGCAAGCCCGGCGCCGGTGAGCATCTGGAACAGTCCTGCGCTCAACGCATCGGATGCGAAGAGGGCTAAGCCCAGGCTGCCCGCAGCAGACAGGAGGCAGGCGAAAAAATAAATGCGGCGGGCGTCGATACGATCGGTGAAGCCGGAGAGCACCGGCACAGCCAGCATGTAGCCGGCGAAGTAGGCGCCGCCCACGGCGCCGGCTTCCTTGCCCGAGAGCTGCCAGTCCGCCTGAAAGTGGGGCAGCAGCGCCGGCCAGGCGGCGAAACCGGTCATGCTCAGGGCTTCTGCAATACAAATCAGAAGCAGAAGCCTGCTATCCCTGCTCATGCCCGGCTCATTTCAAAAGCCGAATTTACTCCTGGCTGGCGTAGACGGTGCGCAGAAAGGCTTCGATATCCAGGGACGGCGCTTCGCGCCGGGCGGAGCTGGTGACCACTTCCTGCAGACCCAACTGCAGGATGGGCTGCGGCAGCCAGCCGGCATTCATCACCTCGGTCTCGAAGTCACCGAATTCATCCTCGATGTGCCTGCCGGAATTCATGTCCGCATTCATGTCCATTACGATCACCATTTCAATGACTCCCTGTTAGTTGGAGTGCGTAACAATCATAACGGACGAAACCGGAAAAGGTTGAATGGAATAGCGATCAAAAAACAATCTTGTTGTTTTTCCGCCACGGCGCCACCGAAAACAGCAGCAGCATCCCGGGCACGGCCAAGGCCGCACAGAGCAGGAAGAACGGGAACCAGCCAAGCTGCTCGACGAGAAAGCCCGCAGCGGCGTTGATGAAGGCGCGCGGCACCGCGGCCAGGCTAGTGAATAGCGCGAACTGGGTCGCCGTGTAAAGCGGATGGGTGGCGCGAGCGATGAAGGCGACGAAGGCCGCCGTGCCCAGACCCACGCCGAGCGCCTCCAGGCCGATCACCCCGGCCAGGATGGAGAGCTCGGCCGCGCCTATCGACGGCTGAGGCCCCAGCCAGGCCAGAGCGGCAAAGCCGAAGATGGACAGGAACTGCACAGTGCCGAACAGCCAGAGGGCGCGGTCTATGCCCAGCCGCACCATCCACAGCCCGCCGGCCAGGCCGCCTAACACCGCCGGCCAGAGACCGGCATTCTTGGCGATCAGGCCGATCTGGGTTTTCGTATAGCCCATGCTGAGGTAGAAGGGCGTGGCCAGCGCCGTGCACAGGCTGTCGCCGAGCTTGTAGAAAAAAATGAAGGCGAGGATCAGGAGCGCCTGCTTCACCCCGGCACGTCCAAGAAACTCCCGCAAGGGTTCGACCACCGCATCCCGCAGGGACTTGGGCGCTGCGACGGCGAGCAGAGGTTCTCTCGCCATCAGCGCCATGACCATGCCGGGAAGCATGAACAGGGCGGTGATCCAGAACACTTCAGCCCAAGGCAGGTGGTCGGCGAGTATCAAGGACAGGGAACCCGGAATCAGGCCGGCGATGCGATAGGCATTGACATGAACCGAGTTGCCCAGGCCCAGTTCGGCATCTGAGAGAATCTCGCGGCGAAAGGCGTCGAGCGCGATGTCCTGGGTCGCGGAAAGAAAGGCGACCAGGATTGCCAGGAACACTATCGTTCCCAAGTCGTTTCGCGGCGAGAGCCCGCCCATCGCGCCTATTGCGAACAGCAGGCCGATTTGCGTGACCAGCATCCAGCCGCGGCGACGTCCCAGTCGCGGCACGGGAAAGCGGTCGAGCAGCGGCGACCAGAGAAATTTCCAGGTGTAGGGCAGTTGGATCAGCGTCATGGCGCCGATGGCCTTCAAGCTGATGCCCTCGGTGAATAGCCATGCCGGCACCAGGTTCAAGAGCAGGTAGAGCGGCAGACCCGAGGAGAAGCCGGTGAAGATGCAGATCAGCATGCGGCGCGTGAACAAGACACGCAGCCAGAGCGGGCAGGTCAATCCGTCGTCCTCGCGAACGCGGGAATCCAGGAAAATGCTGGATTCCCGCCTTTATGCCCGAGAGGGTACTTGTACCCAAGAGGGCATGCGCGGCAATGACAGCTTATGGAATGCAGTTGCAGGGCATTATCCTCTCGTGATGCGATACACGGCGAGGCTGCCGAGAAAGTTGTGCTCCTCGGTGATCAACCTGCCCTCGTCGAGCACCCTGCGTTCCTTGACCACGATGTCGCGCTGGGCGCAGAAGTCGTCGAAGTCGGCGATGGTGCACAAGTGAATATTGGGCGTGTCGTACCACTGGTAGGGCAGGCGCTCAGACACCGGCATATGTCCCTGCAGGATATCTAAGCGGTGCTTCCAGTAGCCGAAATTGGGGAAGGAGACCACGGCCTCGCGACCGACGCGCAGCATCTCGAACACGATGGCCTCGGTGTGGCGCATCGCCTGCAGCGTCTGCGAAAGCACGACGTGGTCGAAGGAGGCATCCTCGAAGCCGGACAGGCCCGCCTCCAGGTCGCTCTGGATCACGTTCAGGCCGCTTTGCACCGCCGCGAGCACGTTGGCGTCGGCTATCTCTATGCCGTAGCCCTTGGCGCCGCGCGCCTCGATCAGGAGCTTCAGGAGTGCGCCGTCGCCGCAGCCCAGGTCGAGCACGCGCTCTCCTGGTTGCACCCAGCTGGCGATCACCTGGAAGTCGGGACGATCGCGGGTATTCATGGCACCGCCCTCTCCAGATAGGCGCGGACCAGTGCGTGGTATTGCGGGTCATCCATGAGAAAGGAATCATGGCCGAAACTGCATTCGATCTCGGCGTAGCTGACCTCCTGCTTGTTTTTCAGTAACGCATTGACGATCTCGCGCGAGCGCGCCGGCGCGAAGCGCCAGTCGGTGGTGAAGGAAACCACCAGGAACTTGGCAGTTGCCGGCGAGATCGCCTTGGCGAGGTCACCTGAGAAATGATGGGCGGGATCGAAATAATCGAGCGCCTTGGTCATCAGGAGATAGGTATTGGCGTCGAAGACACCGGCGAACTTGTCACCCTGGTAGCGCAGATAGGACTCGATCTCGAACTCGACGTCGTAGCCGAAGGAGAAGGCGCCGGTTTTCAGCACGCGTCCGAACTTCTCCGCCATCTGGTCGTCGGAGAGATAAGTGATGTGGCCCAGCATGCGCGCCAGACGCAGGCCGCGCAAGGGACGGACGCCATGCTCGTAGTAATGGCCGCCGTGGAAATCGGGGTCGGTGATGATGGCCTGGCGGGCGACGTCGTTGAAGGCGATGTTCTGCGCCGTCAGCTTGGACGCCGCGGCGATGACCAGGGAATGGCGCACGCGCTGCGGCAGGTTGATGGCCCATTGCAGCGCCTGCATGCCGCCCAGGCTGCCGCCTATCACCGCTGCCCAACTGTCGATATGGAGGTAGTCGGCGAGCCTGGCCTGCGCCTGGACCCAGTCATCCACAGTGACCACGGGGAAATCCGCGCCCCAGGGTTTGCCCGTGGCCGGGTTGGGCGACACCGGGCCGGTCGAGCCGTGGAAGCCGCCCAGATTGTTCACCCCGACGACAAAGAAACGGTCCGTGTCGAGCGGCCGGCCGGGGCCGACGATATTGTCCCACCAGCCGAGATTATCGGGATCGTTTTTGTAGTGGCCGGCGACATGGTGGTTGCCGGAGAGCGCATGGCAGACCAGGATGGCATTGGATCTGGCGGCATTCAGTGTGCCGTAGGTCTCGAAGGCCAGGTCGAAGGCAGGCAGGACCGCGCCGCTCCGCAAGGTGAGCGGCGTGTCGAAATGGGCGCTCTGCGCCGCGACGATGCCTATGCCTGCCATACAAAAACACCAAAGAAAAACCCGGTCAGCCAAGCGGGGACCGGGTTTCCCTCGCTTTAGCCGTATTTATCAAGCGCCCGCAAGCTGATTTTTCAAATCGGCGCTGAAGTGAAAATTACCCTGCCGCCGCAGAAAAGTCAAACGGCATTGATTTTGATCAGCTGCTCGCGCTGCCGCACCGGATCTTCCTGGCGCAGCAGGCGGGCGACGCGCCCGCGCAAAAGAGCGCAGTCGCTTTTCATCACCTTCTGCTTGACCTCGAGGAGTTGCGCCGGGTGCATGGACAACTGGCGCAGTCCCATGCCAAGCAGCAACCGTGTCAGTCCAGGGTCGCCGGCCATTTCGCCGCATAACGCCACCGGCAGGCCGGCGCGGCGGCCACCGGCGATGGTCAACGCCACCAGGCGCAGCACCGCCGGATGAAGTTCGTCATAGAGGTAGGCCACGGCTTCGTCGGTGCGGTCGATCGCCAGCGTGTACTGGATCAGATCGTTGGTGCCGATCGAGAGAAAATCGAGGTGCTTGAGAAAGGGTCCCAGCGCCAGCGCCGCGGCGGGGATTTCTATCATGCCGCCGATCTCCAGCGAATCGTCGAATTTCACCTTGGCATCGCGCAACTGTTCCTTGGCGAGACTCACCATCGCCAGGGTCTGCTCGATCTCGTGGGCATGCGCCAGCATGGGCACCAAGAGGCGAACCTGGCCGTAGTGCGAGGCGCGCAGGATGGCGCGCAGTTGCGCCAGGAAAATATGCGGCTCGGCCAGGCAGTAACGTATCGCCCGCATGCCCAGCGCCGGGTTGGGCTCGATGCGCGCGACGCCGCGCAAGGCGCGGGCGGTCTTGTCTGCGCCGAGATCGAGACTGCGAATGGTCACGGGCTTCCCCGGCAGGGCCTTGACGACGGAACGATAGGCCTCGAACTGCTCGTCCTCGCCGGGCAGTTCGTCGCGGTTCATGAACAGGAACTCGGTACGGAACAGACCAATGCCCGCGGCATCGACTTCCTTGACCTTCTCGATATCCTGGGGCACCTCGATGTTGGCGCAAAGCTGTATCGTCTCGCCATCGAGGGTGATTGAACGCGACGTCCGCAGGCGCTTCAGCTTGTTGCGCTCGATCTCCAACTCGCTCTTGCGCAAGCGGTATTCCTGGAGAACGCGGTGATCCGGATCGACGATCAGCACGCCGCGCGTGCCATCGACGATCAACAAGTCCTCGTCCCGGATCAGCGGCCGGGCATGGTGGAGACCAACCACGGCAGGAATGGCGAGACTCCTGGCGACGATGGCCGTGTGCGAGGTGGCGCCGCCCAGGTCGGTGACGAAGCCGCCGATCTTGAGCTGCTTGAACTGTATGGTGTCGGCCGGCGAGAGGTCGTGGGCGACGATGATGATGTCCTCGTCGCGGCCGCGCCGGCCGATCTTGTGCCCATGACCGAGCAACACCTTGAGCACGCGCTCGACCACCTGGACGATGTCGTGCTTGCGCTCGCGCAGATAGGCGTCCTCGATCTCGTCGAACTGCGCGGTGATCTGCTCCAACTGCTGCACCAGGGCCCATTCGGCGTTGCAGCGGCGCTCCCTGATCAACTGCCGCGGCACCTCGGCGAGCAGCGGGTCGGTGAGTATCATCGCGTGCAGATCGACGAAGGCCGAGAGTTCGGCAGGCGCGCCGGGCGAGGCACCGGCCTCGACCTTGAGCACGCCGAGTTCCGCGTGCACCGCGGCGAGAGCGTCATCGAAGCGGATGAGTTCGGCCTCAATGTCGCGCTCCTTCACCTGGTACTGCGCCACCTCGAAGGTGGCGTGCGAAACCAGGTGGGCATAGCCTATGGCGATGCCTTGCGAGACGGCGAGACCGTGCAGGACGAAGCTCATGCTGCCTCCGAAGGGCCGCGCCCCGAAGGAAGTCCCCTTGTGGGACCCCGAGCCAGGCGCAGCGTGCAGCATGGAGTCCCGCAGGGACGAACCATAGTCACCCCTTTCCGAGGGGCGGAGGTGGGGTGGCGTGGAGCATTGCTCCGCGCCACCGTAGCCGGGCGGCTGTGCAAAGCCGCCCGTGGAACGGGGGTCGGGGGGATGGCCCTCACTCCCCCTCCCCGAACTTGTCGGCGATCAGGGTGAGTATCGCCTGCATGGCCTCCTCGGCGCGCTCGCCTTCGGTTTCTATGGTCACTTTCGAACCCTTTCCCGCGGCCAGCATCATTACCCCCATGATGCTCTTGGCATTGATGCGGCGCTTATTGCGCTCCATCCACACTTCGCAGGGAAAGCTGCCGGCGAGTTGGGTCAGCTTGGCCGAGGCACGTGCATGCAGGCCGAGCTTGTTCATGATTTCAGCTTCGACGGTAGCCATCAATGCTTCAGCATGTTGATGATACCGTCACGGCCGCCGGCCACAGTTTTGGTGATCAAGGTTTCCATGTCCTTGTCGCGATGGTTAAGCGCCCGCAGCAGCATGGGCAGATTGACGCCGGCCACGCCCTCGATGCGGCCCGGCTGCATCAGTTTCAAGGCGACGTTGGCGGGCGTCGCGCCGAAGATATCGGTCAGCACCAGAATGCCCTTGCCGGAATCGACGAGTCTCAGCATCTCGCGCGCCAACGGCAGGGCATCGAGCGGATCGTCCTGGGCGGAGACACCCAACTGGGCGATCTGCAGGGGACGCTTGTTGAGCACATGACAAGCGCACTGGATCAGCGATTCGCCCAGGCTGCCATGGGTGACGAGAAGGAGTCCTATCATGCTATCGAGCGGCAATGCGATGCGCCCATTGTAGCCCAAGCCGACGGCTACCCCGTAGCCGTAGCCGCCGTCATGGCACGGCCACGATCTTGTTGTCGGGGGCTTCCATTTTCAGGCGCGCATTGAGCGCCTGGGTCACCCAGATTATCCCGGCGGCGTCGATGCGCATCGCCTCAACGATGCCAAGCCGGGTCGCCTGCTCCCGCCAATCCTTTCCCGAGATGAACAAGGGCTTGCTCGCCGCGTCCGACAACATTCCGGCCTGAGGGCCCGCGGCAATCAATACGGTGACCGCCTGCGTTCCCTGAGCCGGCAGGCCCGTGCGCGGATCGAGCAGATGGCTGTAGCGGCTGCCGCCGAGTTCGAAATAGCGCTGGTAGTCGCCCGATGTGCCTATCGCCTCGCCATCCTTGAGATCGAGCGTGGCCAGCGGCGCGGTCGAGCGCGGGTGCTGGATGCCGACGCGCCAGGGCTTTTCGCCCTTGGCTCCGAGCGCCATGACATTGCCGCCGATGTTGATGAGCGCATTGTTGATGCCGCGGCCCTTGAGAATGCTGGCGGCACGATCCAACGCTACGCCCTTGAGATAGCCGCCGAAGTCGAGCGCCACAGAATTGTTTCGACTCGTAACGCACGACCTTTCCCTCATCCCCCTTCCCACGGAAGGGGGTGATGATTGTTCGTCCCTGCGGGACTCCATGTCGTTGGCTGTGTCCTCCTTGGGGCGGCCCGGCGGAGGACACTCCTGATTCCCGACCACAGTCAGGTCGGCGATGGAGGCATGAGCCGCGGCAAGTTCCTTGAGTTTCGCCGCATCAGGCAGTCGCGGCTTGAACTCGTCGCTGTGGAATCCCCAGAGACCGATCAGTCGTCCTATGCCCGGGTCGAAGAGATAATCGCCTTTTGCGGCAACGCTCTGGGCATCCCTGATCAGGGCGGCAAGTTCGGCCGAGATCTCGTGCGCCCGTCCGGCGGCAATGGCCTCGTTCAGTGCCGTGAGTTCGGACGGCTGCCAGGCATGATAGGCATGGTGGAGGCGGTCGAACTCGCGCAGCACCTCCGCCGCCGCGGCGCCCGCCTTGTCTTTCTCTTCGCCGTATATCAGCACCTCGACGCGGGTGCCAAAGACGTAGGATTCCTTCTGCAGCAGAGGCTCTTTTGCGCAGGCGACAAGCAGAAGCGCGATCAGCGCAAGGGATAGAAGTCTTGTTGCCATGGTCTTCAAGTCCCCTTGCAGTTCCACTCCAGTGCGTCGATGAATAGCGCTGCCACATCGCAGCCGCTTTGCTCCCTGATCTCGACGAAACAGGTCGGACTGGTGACGTTGATTTCAGTCAGGTAGTCGCCGATCACGTCGAGGCCTACGAGGAGCAGGCCGCGCGCAGCGAGTATCGGGCCCAGCGTCGTCGCAATTTCGAGATCCCTGGCGGATAGGGGTTGGGCCACGCCTGTGCCGCCGGCGGCGAGATTGCCGCGCGACTCCCCCGCCTTCGGGATGCGCGCCAGGGCATAAGGCACGGGCTTCCCGGCGATCAACAGGATGCGCTTGTCGCCCTTCCTGATCTCGGGAATATAACGCTGCGCCATGATGGTCCGCGTGCCGTGCGCGGTAAGAGTTTCGACAATGACATTGCGGTTCGGGTCGGAGCGTCCGACACGGAAGATTGAACTGCCGCCCATGCCGTCCAGGGGCTTGAGTATCGCGTCGCCCATCTCCTCGATGAAGGCATCGAGGTCGACGGCATCGCGCGCCACCAGCGTCGTCGCAGTGAATTGCGGGAACTCCGTGATGGCGATTTTCTCATTGTGGTCGCGGATTGCCCGCGCCCTGTTGAACACTTTTGCGCCCTGTGCCTCGGCGCGCTCCAGGAGCCAGGTGGCGGCGACATACTCGAAATCAAAGGGCGGATCCTGGCGCATCAGCACGGCGTCGAAAGCGGTGAGCGGTTGGTGCTCGCGTTCCATTTCCGCGCACCACAAGGCGTGATCGTCTGACAGCATCAGACGTGTGGCTGCGGCGCCGACCACGCCATCCCGCCAGGTCAGCGCCTCGCGCATGATGGCATGCACCTCGTGGCCACGGCGGTGCGCCTCGCGCATCATGGCGACGCTGGAGTCCTTGTAGGCCTTCAGGGAGGCCAGCGGATCGAGGATGAAGGCAATGCGCATGATCTAATATCCAATCGGCAGGTCGGGCTTCAGCCCGACGCTTTTGGTCTCAATAGTCGTTGTCGGACTTTAGCCCGACCTACGCGGTCCGTTCCAGTTCAAAGGCAGCGGCGACCATCGCCAGGCGCGCCACAACGCCGTAAGCGTAAAAGCGGTTGGGCGGCGCATCCGGCGCCTGAGTCGAGTCGGGCAGGGTGCAGCCTGTCTCGAAGGCCAGGGGCTTGAAACTCATGCCGGGGGCGTTCAGGTTTTCGTCTATGCCGCGGCTGGTATTGACGCGATAGAAACCGCCGACGACATAGCGGTCGATCATGTAGATGACCGGCTCGGCGACACCGTCATCCACCTTTTCGTAGGTTGGCACCCCTTCCTGGATGATCACCTCGGTCACCTGCAGGCCTTCCTTGCCCACCGACATCTTGTTGCGCTGCTTGCGGTTCAGGCCCTTCACCTCGGATGCGTCATGCACCGTCATGATGCCCATGCCATAGGTACCGGCGTCGGCCTTGACGATGACGAAGGGCTTCTCCTTGACGCCGTATTCCTTGTACTTGGCACGGATGCGGAAGAGCAAGGTGTCTACGTTTGCGGCCAGGCACTCTTCGCCGGCGCGCTCCTGAAAATTGACCTCGCCGCAGACCTCGAAGCCGGGATTGATCAGCCAAGGGTCGATGTCGAGATGTTCAGCGAAGCTTTGGGCCACCTCGTTGTAAGCAGAAAAATGCTGGGACTTGCGCCGCACATGCCAGCCAGCGTGCAGCGGCGGCAGGAGGAACTGCTCGTGAAGATTCCTGAGGACTTCCGGCACGCCTGCGGATAAGTCGTTGTTGAGCAGGATCGCACAGGGGTCGAAACCCTCCAGGCCCAGCCGGCGCCCCGCAGGACCGAGGCGCTTCAAGGGCTCCAGCGTCAGCTTCTGCCCATCCGGCAGATCGAGCGTCGTGGCCTCGGCGATCTCCGGCAGCAGGGTGCCGATGCGCACGTTGAGACCCGTATGGTGCAGAATGGAAGCCAGCCTGGCGACGTTCTGCAGATAGAACATGTTGCGCGTATGACTCTCGGGAATCAGCAGCAGATTCCTCGCCTCGGGGCAGATCTTCTCTATCGCCGCCATCGCCGCCTGCACGCACAGCGGCAGGAAAGAGGGATTGAGGTTGTTGAAGCCGCCGGGAAAAAGATTGGTGTCGACGGGCGCCAGCTTGAAGCCGGCGTTCCTGAGATCCACCGAGGTATAGAAAGGCGGCGTGTGCTCCAGCCATTGCGAGCGCAGCCATTGCTCGATCATCGTGTCACCGGTGAGAAAGCGCTGCTCGAGTTCGAGTATGGGGCCGGACAGGGCCGTAGTCAGATTCGGGACCATTTTATTCTTCTCTGTTTGGGAATTCATCTTACACCATCCCTTCAGGGACCCTAGAGTCGCCCTTCAGGACTTGGCGAAGGGGACGAACCCCTCAGGCAGCAACACCTGCTCCAGGCTGCGCTGGGCGAAGAGATGGCGGCCGTCGCAGACAAAGCCCAGCTCATGCCAATCGACCTCGTTCAGCAAAGTGACCAGCTCGCCGAGGTCATCATGGGAGAGGCCCTGCCGCCTGGGAAAAAGGGCGAGCACGGCACCATCGTAGTTCTTGCAGTCGTTGAGAAAAAATGGCTGCTGCATCCGCGTCTTGCCATTGACGTAGATGCGCGGCGCGTCCGACATGGGGTGGTGGCGGCCCCAGCGCCACCAGTTCGACTCGTCGAACTTCGTCACACGCCGAGCCAGCAGGCGTTCCTTGAACTGCTCCAGGTAGGGCAACTTCAGCTCGTAAATCATGCGCCGCAGCTCACCCGTCTGAGCCGTGCGCGAGCAGACGAAGTCGGCATTGCCGAATTCGCTATTGGCATAAATTTCGTCGGCGCCGGAGACGCCGCCGACCTTGACGTCGAAAACTGAAGACAGGGGGATGCTGTAGATGCCGCGGGTGAACATCAGCTGGCCGCCGGCCTGGCGCATGCGCCTGCCGTCAGTCAGGCGACGTCCGAAGTTGCCGCGCTCGAAGCGCCAGACCAGGCAATTGGGCAGCGCGCCGGAAAATATTTTCGCATCCCCCAGCTCGATCATGTCGGTGAAGCTGCCCTGGTCGAAGAGCCAGGTGTTGAGCATCGCCGCGCCCGTGGCCTTGAGGAAATCGCGCGGCGTGATGAAAATGAGTTCGCCGCCGGGCTTGAGATGGCGCACGCATTTCTCGATGAAATGGAGGCAGAGGTTGGCGTGACCATTCAGGAGCGAAGAGGCGAGATGCTTCCTGGTCTGCGCCAGGATGTCGCGCGCCTTGACGTAGGGCGGATTACTGATGATGGTGTCGAACTTCTCTTCCTCCGGATAGGAAAAGAAGTCGAGATTCAGCGAGCCCGGCGGGCAATGACGGGGATCAATCTCGATGGCGACGCAGCCTGGCAACTGCCGCGAAAAGGCGCCGTCGCCGCAGGACGGATCGAGCGTGCGTCCCTGGTTTTTCATCAGGTCCAGCATGCGCGAGACGACGGCCGACGGCGTGAATACCTGGCCGAGGACGGCGACGTCGTGAGTTTTCTCTGTCATGGCGGAATTCGGCAAGCAAGGCATGGGGTGAACTGCCGCTAGTTTACAGGGAAGCCGGCACAAGCGGAAGTTTGGGCCGTTTCATCTGTCTAGGCACACTAACGACTTTCTTGACAAGCCATGGCGGCGCCTCTATAAGCTTTCACCTGATCAGTCCAGCCGGCAGAGCGATCATGATCTGCCCATGACATTGCGCAACGAGTTCAAACGAGTTACCGGAAACCGGAAAAATGGAAAAATTAGCGACGGGCAATTCCCTTGACCTGCGTGTCTGGCTCGACAAGGTCAGGGCGCTGGGTGAACTGACCGACGTACTGGGCGCCGACTGGAATCTGGAACTGGGCGCCATCAGCGAACTCAATGCCAAGAAGGCTGTGCCACCGGCACTGCTCTTCGACGAGATTACCGGCTATGCGAAAGGCTTCCGGATAGTGACCTGCAGCACCAGCAGCCCTGTCCGCCTATCGACCATGTTGAACCTGGAGATAGAGCGGTCCCATCTCAAACTCGTGCAGGCGATTCGCGGCAAGCCCAGGCAGTGGCAGGCAGAGGCGGCAGATTACGATCCGGTGCCCGCCCAGACTGGTCCGATCTTCGAGAATGTCCAGAGTGGCGATGAGGTCGACGTCTACACCTTCCCGTCACCGCTATGGCACGAGAAGGATGGCGGCCGCTATATCGGTACCGGCTGCATGGTGGCGACCCGCGACCTGGATTCCGGCTGGGTCAATGTCGGGGCCTACCGCGTCATGATTCATGACAGGAATCACGTCGGCCTCAACATGATTGCCTCCAAGCACGGGGCGATCCAGTACGACAAATACATGGCTGCGGGAAAACCCTTCCCGGTGGTCATCGTGCTCGGCTGCGACCCTCTCGGCTATACCATCTCCGGCCTCGAGGTCCCGTTCGGGATGTGCGAATACAACTATATGGGCGCCATCCTGAAAGAGCCGCTCTCGGTCGTCCATGGCGAACTCACCGGCCTGCCGTTTCCGAGCGCCGCCGAAATCGTCCTGGAGGGCTGGGCCTACCCGGGAGACCAGCGCAACGAGGGCCCGTTTGGCGAGTTTCATGGCTATTATTCCGGCCATGCAGAATCGACGCCGGTGGTCACCGTCGAGCGCATCTATTACCGCAATAACCCGATCATCATGGGCAGCGCGGTATCCAAACCACCGCACGACTACTCTTACTCCAAGGCAGTATTACGCTCGGCGATGCTCTCCGACGCGTTGCAGGCGGCCGGCGTGCCTGACGTGGAAGCCACCTGGGCGCATGAGATCGGCGGCGCCAGGATGTTCAATGTCGTCGCCATCCGCCAGCGCTATGCCGGGCACGCGCGGCAGGCCGGCCATATCCTCAGCCAGTGCGGGGTCGGCGTCTACCTGTCAAGATATGCGATTGTGGTCGATGAGGACATCGATCCTTCCAATCTTCATGAAGTAATGTGGGCGGTCGCGACCCGCACCGACCCGGATCTGGATATCGACATCATCAAGCGGGGCACGGGCTCGAAGGCCGATCCGATGGCTGTTGCCTATCAGCACAAGGGCTTCACGTCGAAAGCGGTGATCGATGCCTGTCGTCCCTTCGACCATCTCAGCGAATTCCCGCCCGTGGCCGAAGCCAGCAGAGAGTTGCAGGACAAGACCAGGGAGAAATGGCAGCACATTCTGTGATGAATTTCGCCGTTTGGCATTCCCGGCATGATTCGCTGCCGACGATGGAGAAGCCGCATTGAAGAATTATGGAACATTCGATTACATCGTCGTGGGCGGCGGCACAGCCGGCTGCGTGCTCGCCAATCGCCTGTCGCAGGATGCGGAGGTGTCCGTCCTGCTGCTTGAAGCAGGCGGCAAGGATGACTGGATCTGGTTCCATATTCCGATGGGTTACCTCTACAGCATCGGCAATCCCCGTGCCGACTGGTGCTATAAGACCGAGCCGGAACCGGGCCTCAACGGCCGCGCCATCCCCTATGCGCGCGGACGCGTGCTGGGCGGCAGTTCGTCGATCAATGCGATGATCTATATGCGCGGCCAGTCCCGCGATTACGACGCATGGGCGGCGCTTTGCGGCGATCAGTCGTGGTCCTGGAACAATGTGCTGCCGCTGTTCAAGGGTTGCGAAGACTATTGGGGCGGCGCCGACGAGGCGCATGGTGTCGGCGGCGAATGGCGGGTGGAGCAGCAGCGGGTGCACTGGGACATTCTCGACCGCTTTGCCGAAGCCGCGAGCCAGGCCGGCATATCGCAGACGACCGATTTCAACCGGGGCGATAACGAGGGGGTCGGCAACTCCGAGGTCAACCAACGCCGGGGCCTGCGCTGGAGCACCAGCAAGGCATTTTTGCGACCCGCTCTGGCACGGCCCAATCTGCAGGTGCTGACCGGAACCCTGATCGACCGCTTGGGTCTGGAAGGCAAGCGCGTCACCGGCGTCGAGTTCGAACTGGGCGGTGAAAGGTTTTTCGCGGCTTGCCGCATCGAGACCGTGCTCTCTGCCGGGGCTGTCGGCAGCCCGACCATACTGCAGCGATCCGGCATCGGCCCGGGTTCTCTGCTCGCCGCTCACGGTATCCCGGTGGTTCATGACCTGCCCGGCGTAGGCGGCAATTTGCAGGATCATCTGCAAGTCCGGACGATCTTCAAGGTGAGCGGCATCAAGACGCTCAATCAGATCAACCACAGCTGGCTTGGCCGTGCCGGCATGGCGATCGAGTACGCGCTGTTTCGCAGCGGACCGCTGACCATGGCGCCGTGTCAGCTGGGAATTTTCGCCCGCTCCGATCCCGAGCAGGCGACGCCCAATCTGGAATATCACATGCAAGCCCTGTCCCTGGACAAGTTCGGTTCGCCGCTGCATCGCTTTCCAGCATTTACCGCGAGCGTCTGCAACCTGCGGCCCACCTCGCGAGGCCACGTCGCCATCCGTTCCCGCGAGGCAAAGGAGGCGCCACGGATCGCGCCTTCATACCTGTCCACCGATGCCGATCGCAAGGTCGCGGCGCAGGCTTTCAGGCTGACGCGCCATATCGCCTCGATGCCGGCGCTCGCACCCTACCACCCAGAGGAGTACCTGCCGGGCGAGAAGATTCAGAGCGATGCCGAACTCGTCCGCGCTGCAGGCGACATCGGCATGACTGTGCACCATCCCGTGGGGACTTGCCAGATGGGGCGGCCAGACAATGCTGCAGCCGTCGTGGACAGCCGCTTGCGCGTCTTAGGGCTACTTGGACTGCGCGTCGTCGATGCGTCTATCATGCCAACCATCACCTCGGCCAACACCAATACGCCGACCTTGATGATCGCCGAGAAGGGCGCCAGAATGATCCGCGAGGACAGACTGGCTTGTCGAATCTGAAGCATTGGCAAATTTCTGAAAGCAAAGGGAAGAACATGAAGCTAAGATCCATAGCCGTTACTGCGGGCCTCGTCGTCTTTGGCTTCGGCTTGGCCGCTCACGCCGCCTGGCCCGAGCGGCCCATCAAAATCGTCGCTCCCTATGTCGCGGGCGGCCTGACCGACACCACTGCGCGCATCACTGCGCAGTGGTTGAGCACGACGCTCAAGCTCAATGCCATAGTGGAAAACAGGACGGGGGCAAACGGCGCGATCGCAGCCGATTTTGTCGCCCGCGCGCCTGCCGACGGCTATACTTTTTTCATGTCATCTTCGCCGCCGTTGATGATCGTCCCGCACATGCAAAAGGTGGACTACGATCCGTTCAAGAACTTTGTGCCGGTCTCCATCATCAACTCGGGTTATTTTGCCATCGCGGTGAATCCGACCTTCCCCTCCAAGACCTTGCCCGAACTGCTCGCTTACGCCAAGCAGGAGACGAACAAGCTCGCCTTCGCCACGGGCGGCAAAGGCGACACCGGTCACCTCGCCATGTCGCTGTTGCTCAAGCGCGCCGGGGTCGTGATGACCCATGTCCCCTACAAGGGCAGCAGCGCAGCCGCAGCCGATGTGATGGCAGGGCATGTGCCTGTATACGTCGGCACGCTGTCTGACGCACTCGAATATCACAAAAGCGGCAAGCTCAAGATCGTCGGCATATCCAGTCTCAAGCGCTTAAGCGATCTGCCGGAGTTGGCGACCATCGCCGAGCAGGGATTTCCGGGCTACACCATCACTGCCTGGAACGGACTGCTCGCCCCCGTGGGAACACCCAAGGCCGTCATCGCGACGCTGGCCGAGGCGCTCAAGACGGCTTGCCGTGACCCGGGGTTTCTTGCCAGGTTCCAGGCTCACAGCGTCGAAACCTTGTGCACCAGTCCCGAGGCCTTCTCCGAACGCATGAAGACCGACTGGGTCATGTGGGGGGATGCGGTCAAGGCTTCGGGTGTCGAACTGCAATGAGCGCTATCGCGAGACTCAGCACGATGGCGGCGCAAGAACATGAGCGGCACTGACTACGAGGACCTGCGCGGCTTCATCGCGCGGGTCGAGGAACTCGGGTCGCTGCGGCGCCTCACGGGTGCCGACGCCGCCTGCGAGATCGGCGGCATCACGGAGGTGGCCGCCGGCCTGGGTGAATGCCCAGCCCTGCTGTTTGACGACATCAAGGGCTATCCCCGCGGATTCCGGGTGTTCACCAATGCCACGGTTAGCCCGCAGCGCGCCGCCCTGGCGCTGGGCTTGGACCCGGCGCTCTCGCCCATCGCCGCGCTCAAGGCCTGGAAGAGCCTCCGCACCGGGCTCAAGATGCAGCCGCCGCTTGCCGTGAAGCACGCGTCCTTCTTCGAGAACACGCGAACGGGCGCAGAGGTCGATGTCGGCATTTTCCCGTCGCCGCTCTGGCACAAGCAGGATGGCGGACCCTACATCGGTTCGGGCAGCCTCGTCGTCATGCGCGATCCCGACACGGGCTGGATCAACGCATCCATCTACCGCGTGCAGGTGCACGGGCACGACCGGGTTACGATTCAGTTCGATCATCCCGGGCGGCACGGCGCCATCATCGCGCGCAAATATTGGGAGCAGGGCAAGCCTTGCCCGGTCGCGATCGTGAACGGTCCCGACCCCTCGCTGTTCATCGCGGGCTTCGAGTATCTGCCCGAAGGGACGTCCGAATATGCGTTTGCCGGCGCCATCAGGGGGCGGCCCGTGGAAGTCGTTGCCGGACCGCACTCCGGCCTGCCGCTGCCGGCCGGCGCCGAGATCATTCTCGAGGGGATGCTCTTGCCGCCTGGCGAGATCACCCTGCCCGAAGGACCTTTCGGGGAGTTCACCGGCTACTACGCCGCTGATAAGCGACCGGCGCCGGTGATGCGAGTCGAAGCCATGCATTGGCGCAATGATCCGATATTGCTGGGTTCCCCTCCCATGAAACCGCCGCGCTTTCATTTTGGCCTGCCGTTTCGTGCCGCCGGCATCTGGGCCGATCTTGAAGCCAGCGGTGTCACCGACGTTGTGGGCGCCTGGCAGCATGTCGCCCAGTTGATGACCGTCATCGCAATCCAGCAACGCTATGCCGGCCATGCCAAGCGGGCCGGCCTGATTGCCGCGGCACAGAGTTATATGGGGAGACTCGTGGTAATCGTCGACGCGGACGTGGACCCTTCCAATCTCGCCGACGTGATGTGGGCCATCACCACGCGCTGCGAGCCCTCCGAGTCCGTGGACATCGTGCGCAACACCTGGAGTTCGGCGCTCGATCCGCGCATCACCATGGAGGACCGCAACCGCGGGCAGACAGCCAATTCCAAGATGATCATCGACGCCTGCATGCCCTTCAGTTGGCGCGATGAATTCCCCAAGACTTCCGCGCTGACCCAGGACGAGGCGCATTCCATAGAAGAGAAGTGGCGCTTCGCCCTGCGCCAGCGATAGCGACCGGATTCCATCCCGGCCGTGCGCTTGGGTTCGCGAAAGTCTGCCAACGCGGATCACACAAACAATTCCGCAAGCCGTTGCACAACGGTTCCGTCTCATCAAGGTCGAGACATCTCCCCAATGCTGCTGCGTCAGATTGCCAAAGATATCAGGCTCGCGCTGGATGAGTTGCTCAAGCACAGATAACCCAACCCTGCGGCCCGAAGCTCCACAAGGTCCAATGGTGGTTCGCTTTTCCGAGCGCAACACTTGCGGAGTTCCCGATCATTGGGTGTACCCTCTAAAAGAAAGTTGAAAGCTACATCCCGAACCGGCGTCGGTGATGCGTGACCTATCAGAGCCACTCGGGCCGCTTGCTGGCGCAAGAGTATTGATTGACTTTCCATACACCATTGTCATAATCACGTCTGCTTTTCCTTAGGCCTTAAAGGGAGAACACTCATGGCTACGACGCGACACGCCAGGCCCGAAGCAAATCGCATCTGCAATCTCCTGCCCTCGCGCAATACCGAGAAGGATTGGCGCATCGATCATGCCCTGGCAGCCAGTGCCATCGCCGCTCCTGCCAAGACTCTGCCGAAGAGCGTGGACCTGCGCCGGGGCTGGTGGGACATCGGTGATCAAGGCGGGACGGGCTCATGCGTCGGTTGGGGTTCCACCGACGCGGTGGCCCGCTATCATTTCGTCAAGGCCGGCAGGCTGGCCCAGGCCGATCATCTCTCGGTTCGCTTCACCTGGCTGGGCTCCAAGGAGACCGACACCCTCACGGCACGGCCAGAGACCTTCATCGAACAGGCTGGCACCACCCTGAAGGCCGCCGTCGATATCCTGAGAAACTACGGCACGGTTCCCGCCGCCTTGCTGCCTTTCCGGGTCGACAATTTCCTCTATCTGGAAGACGAAGACAGTTTCTATGCCACCGCGGCGACGCGACGCATCGCTTCCTATTTCAACCTCGGCAAGAAGCCCAACGACTGGCGCACCTGGCTCGCCGCCCATGGCCCGATACTGGCCGCCCTGAGCGTGGACGCCGCCTGGGACAAGGCGACTGCAAACAAGGGCGAACTGGATACATTCCAGCCCAAGACCGTCCGTGGCGGCCACGCTATCGCCATCGTCGGCTACACCGCGGACAAGCGCTTCATCGTCCGCAACAGTTGGGGCACGGCCTGGGGCGACAATGGCTTCGCCTACGCCAGCGAGGCCTACATCAAAGCGGCTTTCTTCGACGAGAGCTACGGCGTGACGCTGTGAACCTGGCGCCTCTCCTGGATGCGCGCATGTCCTTGAATAGTGATAGAATTGCCGGTTTTTCCGGCTTGGTGAAAATCACGCGGCCGGGGCAATCCACCAGGCAGAAAACCAGATGCTCGTCGCTTCAAATATCACCATTCAGTTCGGGGCCAAGCCCCTGTTCGAGAACATCTCCGTCAAGTTCGGCGATGGCAACCGCTATGGCCTGATCGGCGCCAACGGTTCGGGCAAGACCACGTTCATGAAGATCCTGGCCGGCGTGCTCGAACCCTCCGGCGGCAATGTCTCGCTCGATTCCCACGAGCGCATGTCCTTCCTCAAGCAGGACCAGTTCGCCTTTGAAGATGTTCGCGTGCTCGATGTGGTGCTGATGGGCCACGAGCAGATGTGGGCCTGTCAGCAGGAGAAGGACGCCATCTACGCCAACCCGGAGGCTACCGAGGAGGATTACCTCCATGCCGCCGAGTTGGAGTCGAAGTTCGCCGAATACGGCGGCTATACTGCCGAGTCGCGCGCCGGCGAGATCCTGTTGGGTGCGGGCATACCGACCGAACAGCACACCGGCCCCATGAGCTCTGTGGCGCCGGGCTGGAAGCTGCGCGTTCTCCTGGCCCAGGCCTTGTTCTCCAATCCGGACATCCTGCTGCTCGACGAACCAACCAACAACCTCGACATCAACACCATCCGCTGGCTCGAAGACATCCTGAACCAGCGCGACAGCACCATGATCATCATCTCCCACGACCGCCACTTCCTGAACCAGGTGTGCACCCACATGGCGGATCTGGACTACGGCACGCTCAAGGTCTATCCGGGCAACTACGACGACTACATGGAAGCCTCGACGCAGGCGCGGACGCGCCTGCTCTCGGCCAACGCCAAGGCCAAGGACCGGGTCATCGAGTTGCAGGACTTCGTCCGTCGCTTCTCGGCCAACAAGTCGAAGGCGCGCCAGGCCACTTCGCGCGCCAAGCTGATCGAGAAGATCAAGGTCGACGACATCAAGCCCTCCAGCCGCCAGTACCCGTGGATACGCTTCGAGGTGGATGACAAGGAGAAGTTGCACCGCCATGCCGTGGAGATCACCCATCTTTCCCACGGCTACGATCGCGTGCTGTTCAAGAGTTTCTCCACCTTCATCGAGGCCGGCGACAAGGTCGCCATCATCGGCGAGAACGGCGCCGGCAAGACCACGCTGCTGCGCTGTCTGGCCGGAGAGAAGCTGGGCGGATTGACGCCCAAGGTCGGCACCGTCAAGTGGGCGGAGAAGGCCAGGCCGGGCTACTTCGCCCAGGATCACGCCGAGGATTTCACCGCGGATATGACGCTCTTCGACTGGATCGCCCGCTGGACGCGAGAAGGCGACGACGAGCAGATCGTCCGCAGCACCCTGGGGCGGTTGCTGTTTACCGGTGACGACGCCAAGAAGTCGGTCAAGGTGATCTCCGGCGGCGAGCAGGGCCGCATGCTCTTTGGCAAGCTGATCCTGGCCAAACCCAATGTGCTCCTGATGGACGAGCCGACCAACCACCTCGACATGGAATCGATCGAGTCCTTGAACACCGCGCTCGACAAATACCCGGGTACCCTGGTCTTCGTCTCCCACGACAGAGAGTTCGTCTCCTCGATCGCGACAAGAATCTTCGAGATCAAGAATGGCGCCATCATCGACTACAAGGGCAACTACGAGGATTATCTTGCCAGCCAGGGAATAGAGTGACCGGGACAAACTCATTCACCAGCCGGATTGCCCGCGGGCTCCTTGCCGTTTTCGGCTGGAAGCTTGTGGTCGAGCCACCAACCCGGCCAAAGGCGGTCATCATCTTCTATCCGCATACCTCGAACTGGGATTTCTTCATCGGTATCGTGGCCAGGAGCGGGGTAGCGTTGACCATTCACTGGGCCGGCAAGGACAGTCTGTTTTCCTGGCCCCTGGGCACATTGTCGAAAAGTCTGGGCGGCATCCCGCTCAAGCGCGGCCAGCGCGCCAATCAGGTGGCTCAACTGGCGGCGGAGTTCGGCAGACGCGACAGCTTCTATCTCGCCATCGCCCCGGAAGGAACACGGCGCAGGACTGACGCCTGGAAGAGCGGCTTCTATCGCCTGGCACTGGCGGCCAAGGTGCCACTCGGCCTGGCCTTCATCGACTACCCCAGGCGCGAGATCGGCATCATGGGCTACCTGACACTTTGCGGCGATGAAGCGGTCGACCTCGCGAACATCCGTGCAGCCTACGTCGGCCGCATCGGCAAACATCCGGACCAGCAAGGACCGATCGTCCTTGCCGCCACAGACAATAGGAACAAGACATGATTCTCCTGCGCAACCTCTGCTTCGGCCGCAACGGCGCCACCCTGGTCGAAGACGCCAGCCTGCAGCTCCACCCCGGCTGGAAGGTCGGTCTGATCGGCGCCAACGGCACGGGCAAGTCCTCTTTCCTCGCCCTGCTGCTGGACGAACTGCACGCCGAGTCGGGCGACCTGGAACTGCCGCGTTCCTGGGTGATGGCCCATGTCGCGCAGGACACACCGGCGCTTCCCGACGCGGCCCTCGACTTCACGCTGGACGGCGACACGGAACTGCGCACCGTCGAACGCGAACTGGCGGCGGCCGAGGCCGCGCCGGAAGGCGACGAGGATACCCACATACGCGGCAACCTGATCGGCGAGTTGCATGCGCGCTACGGCGAGATCGGAGGCTATTCGGCGCGTTCGCGCGCGGCGGAACTGCTCCATGGCTTAGGGTTTGCAGACGCAGATCATGCCCGGCCGGTCGCAGACTTCTCCGGCGGCTGGCGCGTGCGCCTGAATCTCGCTCGCGCGCTGATGTGCCGCTCGGATCTGCTGCTGCTCGACGAGCCGACCAATCACCTCGACCTCGATGCCGTGCTGTGGCTGGAGAACTGGCTTCTCTCCTACCAGGGGACGCTGCTTTTGATCTCGCACGACCGCGATTTTCTCGACGCGGTGGCCGACCACACCCTGCATCTCGAACAGCAGAAGCTCAAGCTCTACAGCGGCGGCTACAGCGACTTCGAACGCCAGCGCGGAGCACAACTGGCCCTGCAGCAGGCGATGCACGAGAAGCAGGTGCGCGAACGCGACCACCTGCACAGCTTCATCGAACGCTTCCGCGCCAAGGCCTCCAAGGCGCGCCAGGCGCAAAGCCGCATCAAGGCGCTGGCGAGGATGGAGGAAGTCACCGCCGCTCACGTCGACACCCAGTTCACCTTTCGCTTCCGAGAGGCAGGCGCCGCGCCGGATCCGCTCCTGGTTGTACACGATGGCAGAGCCGGCTACGACGACAAGGTGATTCTCTCGAACATCAAGCTGACGCTGCGCCCCGGACAGCGCCTGGCGCTCCTGGGCAGGAATGGCGCCGGGAAATCGACCCTGGTCAAGCTTCTCGCCGGAGAAATTGCGCCCATGGCGGGCGACAGGGTTGAAGGCAAGGGACTGCGTATCGGCTACTTCGCCCAGCACCAATTGGAACAGCTGCGCCCGGACGAGTCGCCGATCCAGCATCTGGTCCGCTTAAACAGCCGCACGCGCGAGCAGGAGTTGCGCACATATCTTGGCACCTTCGATTTCCGCGGCGACATGGCGACCGCCCCCTGCGGCCGCTTCTCGGGCGGAGAGAAGTCCCGCCTGGCGCTAGCCCTCCTGATCTGGCAAAAGCCCAACCTGCTCTTGCTCGACGAGCCGACAAACCACCTCGACCTGGAGATGAGGGAAGCCCTGAATCTTGCACTGCAGGAATACGAGGGCGGCGTGGTTCTGGTCTCGCACGACCGGCACCTGTTGCGCACCACCGCAGACGAACTCTGGCTGGTCGCCGACGGGCAGGTCAAGGTTTTTGACGGCGACCTCGATGACTATTCGAACTGGCTCGCCACCCAGCGCGCGGCCGCCGCTGCGCCCGCGCCGGGGAAGTCAGCGGAAAAGCAGGCGCGACGCGAAGACAAGGCCCAGGTCGACTCTGCCCGTCAGGCCAAGCTGCTGGAGCGCCGTTCCCTGCAGAAGGACGCCGCGAAAATGGAAAAGCAGATCAGTAACTGGCAGGCCGAGCTCTCCTTGCTCGAAGCGCGCCTGGCCGACCCGGCCCTGTATGCCTCTGCCGATTCCGCGCTGCTGCAATCGCTGCAGAAACAGAAGCAGAATCTCGTCAAGCGCATGAATGAGACCGAAGAGCGCTGGCTGGCCATCCAGGAAGAGATCGAAAGCGTTCCTGCGATGGCTTCCTGAGCAGGTAGAATCGCAACTTTCCACAAAGGGAGTCCCAAGTGCAGATCGTTTGTCTCGACCTCGAAGGCGTGCTCGTTCCGGAGATCTGGATCGAGTTTTCCGAGCGCACCGGCATTCCAGAATTGCGCCGCACCACGCGCGACGAGCCGAACTACGACAAGCTGATGAAGGGCCGGTTGGCGCTCCTGGCCCAGCACAAGCTGGGGCTGCCTGACATCCAGAAGGTGATCGCAGAGATGGGGCCGATGCCCGGCGCAAAGGGCTTCCTCGACGGCTTGCGCGAGCGCTTCCAGGTCATCATTCTCTCGGACACTTTCTACGAGTTCGCCATGCCGCTGATGCGCCAGTTGGGAATGCCGACCCTGTTCTGCCACAAGCTCGAGGCCAATGCCGCAGGCGTGGTGGTCAATTACCACCTGCGCATGCCGGAGCAGAAGCGGGAAGCGGTGAAGGCCCTGAAGCATCTCAACTTCAAGGTCATGGCCGCCGGCGACTCTTACAACGACACGGCAATGCTGGCCGAGGCCCATGCCGGCATCCTGTTCCGTCCGCCAGCCAACGTCATCCAAGAGTTCCCGCAGTATCCGGTGGTGCAGAACTACGCCGAGCTTGATGCGGAGATAGAGGCGGCCAGCAAGAAGATCTAGTGCACAACGAGCGCTTCTACACCCTCTCCGCCTCCTGCCCCGACCGCGTTGGCATCATCAGTCGGGTCTCGGGCTTCATCGCCGATCACCAGGGCTGGATTCTGGAGTCGAGCTACCATGCCGATCCCGGAGTGTCAGGTGAGGGAGAGGGCAGCCGCTACTTCATGCGCATCGAGGTCAAGGCCGACTCCCTGCCCTTTCCCCTGGCCGAGTTCGGAAAAAGATTCACCCCCATCGCGGAAGAACTGCAGATGGACTGGAGGCTCTCCGACTCCGCGCTGAAAAAGCGCGTCGTGGTGATGGTCAGCCAGCAGGAGCATTGCCTCTATGACTTGCTGGCGCGCTGGCAGTCCAAGGAACTCGATATCGAGATACCCTGCGTCATCTCCAACCACGAGACACTCAGAGGTTTCGTCGAGTGGCACGGCATAGCCTTCCGCCATGTGCCCGTTTCCAGCGACAACAAATCCTCCGCCCATGCCGAGATCAGACGCATCTTCGAGGAGGTGCAGGGCGACACCATGGTGCTGGCGCGCTACATGCAGATCATCCCGCCCGAACTGTGCGCCGCCTATCCCGGACAGATCATCAACATCCACCATTCCTTCCTGCCCAGCTTTGTCGGCGCCAAGCCCTACCACCAAGCCTACCAGCGCGGCGTCAAGCTGATCGGTGCGACCTGCCATTACGTCACCGCCGAACTCGACCAGGGGCCCATCATCGAACAGGACGTGATCCGCATCGACCATTCGGATTCGGTCCTTGACATGGTGCGCTATGGCAAGGACATCGAAAAGGCCGTGCTCGCCCGCGGCCTCCGATACCACATCGAGGACCGCGTCCTGACCCACGGCAACAAGACGGTGGTCTTCAGATAAAACGGGCGCCAGGGCGCCCGTTTTTCAATCATCCAGTCTCCAGGAGTGAAACCGCCGGTGGCAGCGTACCCCAGCCGGCTCACATTGCAATGCGCTCCTGTAGAATATAATTTTCAAGCGAAAATGTGCGGGTCTGGCATCTTGTTACGGCTCAGCGCGTCACCCTGATATGGCAATCCGTCGCAACGAACCCTGCCCATGCGGTAGCGGCAGGAAATACAAACACTGTTGCGGGGCAGCGTCTGGACTGAGCGATAACAAAGGCTCGGTTGCCGGATCGCTCGGACTTGCACTGCGGCTTCTCCAGGGAAGACAACTCGGGCAGGCCGAGCAGATATACCGGCAGATTCTCGTCGATGAACCAACAAATGACGAGGCGACACATTTTCTCGGCATGTGCCTTGTTCAGGCAGGACGCCGTGACGAGGGAATGGCAGCGCTGCGACGCTCGCTCGAACTTGCCCCCAGAAATGATGTGTACTGGCAAAACCTGGGCATGGTGCTGCTGCAGTTGAATGAACTGACGGAGGCAGTAACGTCTCTGCGCCGTGCCGTCTCCTTGAAAGGTAACTCTGCCCCCTCCCATCAGTATCTCGCTGTAGTCCTCCACCGCATAGGGCATTTCGATGAGGCGGTGAGGGAATTTGAGCAGGCGTTGGTTCTGAATCCCAGGGACGATTTGGCCCACAACAACTTCGGCTACACGCTGCTGGAACAAGGACGGGTGGAGCGGGCGTGCGAACAACTGCGTCGGGCGATTGAAATCAATCCGAACAATGCCATGGCGCACAACAACCTCGGCAATGCGCTTCGCGCATTGGGCGACCTTCCTGAGGGCTTGGCCATGTATCGTCGTGCCGTGGAGATCGAACCGGGCCTGCCCTTGGCCAGGCTCAACCTGGGACGAGCACTTGCAGATACCGGCCAGCTTGATGCGGCGCTGGAACATTTGCATGCGGCAGCCCATCTTGCGCCTGAAGATGTGGGGGTCTGGCAGTCGCTGGCCGACGTGCTGGCGCGCTTCCGGTTCGACGTTTACTCGCCGGAAGTCGAGGTTGTGCTCGTTGAGTGCCTCTCGCAGCCGCAAATCGAGCCGGCCTACCTCGCACTGACCGCGGCCAGCCTGCTTCTCGCCGATGCGCAATTTCTTGGCATAGTCAAGAGCACAGGCGAAGGGACGGGTGTATTGCGGCTTGACGCAGCCACAGTGCGTCAGCTTTCGCGGCCGTTGTTACTCCTGCTATTGGAGAACGCGCTCATCCCAGAGCCCGCTTTCGAGGATCTAATTTCCCACCTTCGCCGTGCGGCAATTTTTGCGCGCAAAGAGGGTTCTCTCGGCAGTGATGCGCTGCTGAGCGAAGTTCTTGCGGCCATCGCACATCAAAGCTTCCTGAGTGAGTACGTGCACCAGGAGAGCAGTGACGAGACACGCGCTATCGAGTGGCTGAAGGACAAAATTGAACAGGCGTTGGAGCGGGGAAATGCCGTGAGCGAGGTGGATCTTGCCCTGTTTGCATGCTATCGCCCGCTGCATGAATTGCAGGGAGATTCTGCCTTGCCGACAGCATCCATGCCCCTATTTTCGCGGCTTATTCTGCGTCAGGTTACCGAACCAGCCGAGGAGGCGCTTATCCGCGACGAATTGCCGGTGCTAACCCCCATAGGGAATGCGGTGTCGCGCGCCGTCCAGGGACAATATGAGCAGAGCCCTTATCCGCGCTGGATGCGCCCCCCCTCGACTGGGCGTGCCTTCCCGCTCGCGTTGCGGCTGCGAACGCTCTTTCCACACTCGGCTTCGGTAGGAGATGTGCCTCAGCGGCCGACCATCCTTATTGCCGGGTGCGGGACGGGGAGGCATGTGGCGAGCACTGCGTTGCTTAATCCGGACAGCAGCATTCTTGCCGTCGATTTGAGCCGAGCGAGCCTCGCCTATGCGGTCAGACGGGCCAATGAACTTGGGTTGCAGAACGTTGAATTCGCCCAGGCCGACATCTTGGAGCTCGACCAGTTGGGTAGGCGATTCGACTTAATTGAGTGTTCGGGGGTCCTGCACCACATGCAGAACCCCTCCGAGGGTTTGCGTGTATTGGCGGGCAGGCTCAATTCGGGCGGCAAGATGAAAATCGGGCTCTACAGCGAGATAGGGCGACGCTCCGTGGTTGCCAGCAAGATGCTCATTGCCGAGCGCGGATACGCGGCGGACGGCAAAGGGATTCGTGATGCCCGTGCAGCGATATTGGCGTTGCCTGCGGAGGATGGCGCCCGCGGCGTCGCCGATTCAATCGACTTCTATTCACTCTCAGGGTGCCGCGATCTGCTCTTCCACATTCAGGAGCGGCGTTACACGCTTGAGGATATCGAAGCGCTGCTCGCGCCGTTACGGCTTGAGTTCCTTGGTTTTGAGTTCGACTCGCGCACAACGCTTCTGGACTACCGGCGCGAATATGCCAACGACCCGGCAGCGAACTCCCTCAGAAACTGGTCCGAATACGAGGCGCACTATCCCAGCACATTTGCCGGGATGTACCAGTTCTGGGTCGCGTCTCATCCATAGTCATCTTTTTACAGCGCCATCCAAGCGGTTCACCTAGTTCGAGGACCTGCCCATATGTGGCGAAATAATCCTGCCTCGGTATCAGTGCCCGCATCACCTCAGGCCAAGGTCAGCTGTCGATCTATGGAGATACCCATGTTGGCGTTCTCAACGGCTGGCAAGGAAATCACCAGCTTCAGGTCGCTCGCACCCGGTGGCCGGATGAAGCTCTTCACCACATCAATGTTCGTGCGCGCCCGCAGCCACGGCATGACTTCCTTCTTTTTCAGAATCAGCGGTACTTGCAGTCCGTGCGGTGCCAGCATCCGATTCGGCGTCGTCGTGACCAAGGCTGCGGTCGGTGCTGTTCCCATTGCATGGGGTGGGTTCGGCCCAAAAATGCCCCCCAACAGGAGAACTCCCCCGTCGTTACGCGACAGGGTGTAGGACATTGTGACGCCATCGATCTCGCGGAGCCAAGTGAAGCATGAAGCTGGCACTATGCAGCGCCAATTGCGGAAGGCGACAGAGGTTGTCCACTTGCGACTGATTGTCGCGCCAGAAGCGTAGTAAACCGGGTTATCAGCAGTCATTCGCCACTGAGGAACAAACCCCCATACTGCCTGGGCGTCGGTCGCGTCGCCTCTAATCATATTTATGATCTGCAACCTGTCGCCTGGTTCCGACGACCCACACTTCTCGGGCGGAAGGATGGAAGTATTAGGAAAAGACTCCCTATATTGAGCGGGCGTTGCGTCGAGTACGATCTTCTCCGTCATGGCGATCTCCTTTGTCGCAATTCCGTTGAAAGGCCCATCTGTATTGCAACTCTTCGCTATTGATTCAACGCCTCGCTTCGCCAACCTTTACCGACAACCGTAAGACCAAGCACTAACGAGGCCTATAGTCACATGCATTAGAGGGTTTTGGTATCGGTGAGTTCCGTCAAAGACTGCGGAAACTACGTAGTTTCGTACAGGGACAAATGCCCTGGGGTGCCCGTTTTTATCCTTTCTTCATAGGAGCCGATTCCTAGCGAACGGCAGTTTTCTGCCAATCCGAATTGGCCCTGGCAAAATCGACTGCTACTTTGCATGTTCCAATGGTAAGGCTGTCGTAAATTTCAGCTGCTCCATCGCGAACGAGGAACTTACATCGTACAGCTCCACTTCCTTGATCAGCTTCTTGTAGACCGCGTCGTAACCCGCGATATCGGGTACTACCACCCGCATGAGATAGTCGAATTCGCCGCTCATCCGATAGATCTCAAGCACCTCCGGAATATCACGAACCCCTGCCGCGAATTGTTTCAACCACTTCTGTGTGTGCTGGTTGGTACGCACAGCCACGAATACGGTTACGCCGACGTTTAGCTTCTTCGCGTCGCAGAGCGCGACGTGCTTGATTATTACGCCGGATTCTCGAAGTTTTTGGATCCGCCTCCAGCAGGGAGTGATCGAGAGGTTAACTTGCTTGCTAATGACCGCGAGTGGTGTTTCAGAGTCCTGCTGGAGAAGCGCAAGTATTTTCCGATCGATCGAGTCCATAGAGGCAGTCATCCTATAAGAAAACAATTCGTGTATTTTTTACTACAGGAGAAACCCTGTCATGCGCGACATAATGCAATGGCTTACAGATCCTGCGGCTCTCAAAGGGCAGCCCTCTAGGTGCAAACCGGTATAGGGCAAGGCGAGTCATTGACGTAGCGGCAGCCAGTTGTGCTTCGGCGTCAGTGTCGCCATTGCGTCATTATAGGTGTGAATAGTAAGTTTTTCTACTATCTTGACATTGATCAGTATTTGTTACTCTCCTGTGGCTGCCTGTCAGGGCAATTTGGAAGCCGTTTTTCCACGCGCCACCCTATACTGATCGTTATCAATCTAGCGCGCGTTGCGCAGGGTAACAATGTGTAGCTGCGATTGACTGCTACTTTTTCATCAATCGAAGGAACCATCGCGAGTAAATAAATGTTGCATGGAATAGACGACGCGGAGAATTGGCACCAAATGCTACGGTGCGATGCAATCGGATTGGATGTGGAGTATCCGTCAGCGACAGGCCGGCGCTCGCGGAGGATTTACCTGGATAGTGCAGCCACTACGCTGCGGTTGAAAATAGTGCAGAGGGTGCTGGATATTTACCAGCCGCATTACGCGAATGTGCATAGCAACATTCATTTTGCTGCACAGATCTCCACTCGCGAGTACGGGTGGGCACACGACATGGTGCTTGAATTCGCTGGCGCGGACCCGGATAAATGGATGTGCTTTTTCGTCGGCAATGGCACGACCGGCGGAATGAACCGGGTGGCGCGCGCATTGCGCGCCCAACGGCCTGAGCGCGACGTCGTGGTCACTTCGGCAATGGAGCACCACTCGAACGATCTACCGCACCGCAAGCACTTTCGCGAGGTTGTTCACGTGCCGATGGAAGTCACCCCCATTTCCCTGGGTCGAGTAGATCTGGTGAAAATGGGGGCTGCGCTTCTGGCGCACGAAGGTAAAGTGAACTATGTGGCTATAACGGGAGTATCGAACGTCACGGGTATCAGCAACCCTATACATGAGATCGCAGCACTAGCGCATCGTCACGGCGCGCTAGTGGTCGTGGATGCAGCGCAGATGGCAGCGCACATGCCACTCAAGGTGAGCGGCCATTCTGAAGATACTCGCGATTTGGATGTCGTCGTCTTTTCAGGTCACAAGCTCTATGCCCCGGGGGCGCCCGGTGTCGTCATAGCCCGCAAGGCCCTATTCGCGGATATGGAACCCGATGAGGTAGGAGGCGGGATGGTGGACACGGTGTTCCTCGACCGCTATACGGTGTCAGAGCGATTTCCAGAGCGGGAGGAGGCGGGTACGCCGAACATACCGGGGGCGATCGGTCTTGCCGCAGCACTTTACGCACTGCACAAGGTCGGCATGGACAAAATCGCCGCGGACGAGAAGCGACTTTTCGAGTACGCACTGCTGAAGCTAGCCGGGGTCCCCGGCATCGTAATCTACGGTGAGACCCGTCCATCCCTCGTGCAGCGCGCTGGCGTCATTTCGTTCAATCTCTCGGACCGTGACCATGCTTTTTGTGCTGCCGTGCTCAACGACTATTTCAATATTGCTGTCCGCAACGAATGCTTTTGCGCGCATCCCTATGTGCGCGACATGGTATCGATGAGCCTGGAATGTGTGGCAGACTCAATGTCGAACGACGAACTCGAGCGCCTCGCGGAAATGCACCGAGGCATGGTGCGCGCTAGTTTTGGAGTGTACAATACTCCGGCAGACGTAGATCGATTGGTAGCTGCACTCAAGGATATTTCTATCCGGGGCGATCAACTTCTTGCACTCTATGAGCGCCTTCCCAACGGGAACTACCGACACCGGCAATGGGCGTTTGACACGACGAAAGAATTTTCAGTGCGCTCTGTTGTGGATTCGCTGCTTGGAGGTGACCCGGCCGATAATCAGGTCGAGGCTGATTCGGCGGGCTTGGTTTTCCCGCGTTAGCCGCTGTTGAAACCTCCTCGCTGTTCTAGCCAAAGCACCGCGCATTTCCGGACATTGTCGCAATAATGCTGTAGTCCAAGTGAAGAAGATTTATGTGATTGAGATTCTAACGAAAGAGCAAGGCTTGACAAACGGGACGTCGAAAATGCGTACTGGAAACCTTGGCGACTTCTCAGGTGTGCCAATAGAACAGCCGGCAATAATCGATCTCTCCGGCGATCGTGTTCGCACCCTCGACTATGGCGGCTATCTTGCCCGTATCGACGGCGTCGCACGGTTGCTCCAGAATATCGGGCTTGAGCGCGGCACCCGTATCGGCCTGATCGGCCGGAACCGTCTTGAATACCTCATCGCCTATTTCGCCATCATGAAGGTCGGACTGGTTGCAGTGCCGATCAATCACCGCTTTCCTCTGGCGATGGTCGAGTTCATCATCTGCGATTCCGACGTTCGTCTGGTCTTCGGCGAGAGCGATTTCCTTGAAGCTGTGCCGGCAGGTGTCGCCCGGCACAGCTTCGAGGAAATCGCCGATATCACGGCCGACGTGCCACTTCCGGCCGTTGAGCCGGAGCCCGATGAGACCGCGATGATTCTTTACACGTCCGGCTCGACCGGGCGCCCCAAGGGAGTCCCGCTTTCGCATGCCGGCCAGCGTTGGGTAATCGATGTGCGCTCGTCGATGGCGGACTATGGCGCACACCGACTCCTGATCGCGGCGCCGCTCTGCCACATGAACGGCCTGCTGATGTCACAGATGGCCGCTTTCAATGGCGCGCAGATCGTCCTGCTACCGGAATTCAGCGCGCCAGCTTACATCGAAGCGATTAACAAGTATCGCTGCACCTGGATCACTTCGGTGCCAACGATGCTGGCAATGGTGGCGCGCGAGCGCGAGAAACTGGCGAGCGCCGATCTTTCCTCGGTGAAGATCGCCGCCATGGCCTCTGCACCGGTGTCGATGGCCCTGTTCAGCGACGTGGCGAAAATTTTCCCATCCGCCATGGTGGTAACCAATTACGGCTCAACCGAAGCCGGCGCCGGCATTTTCGGGCAGCATCCAGAGGGGATGCCGCGCCCACCGCTTTCTGTCGGCTGCCCTTTGCCGCAGATCGGCTTCCGGTTGATCGATGCCACCGGCAAGGAAGCGGGCGAAGGGATCTTGCAGCTCAAGACACCGGCGATGACCAAGGGCTATATCAATCAGCCCGACGCGACCGCGAAACTGTTCACTCCAGATGGCTGGTTGAACACTGGCGACGTTATTCGGCAGGACAAGAACGGATTCTGCTTCTTCGTGCGCCGCGCGGATGACATGTTCGTCTGTGGTGGCGAAAACATCTTTCCGGCCGCCGTCGAAGGCGTCCTCGAATCGCATCCAGCCGTGGAGCAAGCCTGCGTTGTCCCGGTGCCGGATGAGTTGAAAGGGACCAAGCCCGTCGCCTATGTGGTGCTCCGTGCGTCGCAGAGTGTCACCGAGAACGAACTCAAACAGCACTTCCTTGCGCACGCGCCGGCCTATATGCATCCACGCCGTATTTTTCTAGTCGAGCGGCTGCCGTTGTCGCCGACCAACAAGATCGACCGCTCCGTCCTGCAGAAACGTGCGCTGGAGCAGATGTTGTGAGCACGCACTTGAGCCTCGACCATATCGGCGTTGCTGTGCGCGACCTGACCCAGGCGCAGGTGATCTATAGTAGGTTAGGCTTCAATCTCACCGAGCTAAGTATCCACGCCGGCCAGCCATCGGCCGATGGCAAGTTGCAGCCGCTCGGCTCCGGCAATCACTGTGCCATGTTCCGCCAAGGCTACCTGGAACTGATCGGCGTCGTGGATCCGAACAGACCGAGTTCCGTCGCGCCCTTCCTGAAGACGCGGCACGGCGGCTTCATCGTTGCTCTTGGCTGCGAGAGCGCGGACGCAGCCTATGAGGCTGCAGTGCAGAACTTTCCGCGCACACACAAGCCGATCGGGCTCGAACGCATGGTGGCCGCGCCTAACGGCAGCAGCGCGAAGGCACAATTCCGCAATGTTGTGATGGGTCCAGACTTTCCCGAAGCGCGACTCCTGTTGATCCAGCATCTCACCCGCGACTTGATTTGGCGCGAGCCTGAGATGGTGCATCCGAACGGCGTAGTCTCGCTATTGGGGGCGCAGTTCCTGGTTGGCGATCCGGTGGAGGCGGCTGTCCGGTATGGCGGTCTGGTCAGTGCCCAGCCAGAAACCAGGCCGGGAGGCGCGGCGCTCAGGCTGGACGGACAAACATTGCAGTTCATCGGTGAAGGCAATAAGAGCGCACCATGGGCCTATTGCCCCTCGCTTTTCGGCGCTGTCTTCGCCGTCGCCGATCTTGGCAACACTGAAGCACTCTTTAAAAAAAATGGTGTGGCCTTCTCCGCGAACGCGTCGGGTGAACTGCTTGTGTCTCCCGACGATGCCTGCGGCTTTGCCCTGACATTCACCACTTTGGACAAGGACATTTCATGAGAGCGGCGGTTATCACAGAGCACGGCGGCCCCGGCGTAGTCCAATACGTGAACAACTTCCCCGATCCAGAGCCCGCCGTTGACGAGGTCATTGTCGAGGTTGCTGCGACCGCGCTGAACTACCATGATGTGTTCACGCGAAACGGCATGCCCGGCATCAAGGTACCGATGCCGATGATCATGGGCATCGACATAGCCGGTACCGTCCGCGCGCTTGGTGCCGATGTGCAGGGCGTAAATGTCGGCGACCGCGTACTCATCGATCCGATGATCCGCACCGTCCGCGGCGGCCTGATCGGCGAGATGCGCCATGGTGGCCTCGCAGAGCTTTGCGCCGTGCCGGCGATGCAACTCATCAAGCTTCCCGACGATGTGTCATTCGAAGCTGCGGCAGCGCTGCCGGTGGCCTATGGCACTGCCCATCGCATGATGGTGACGATCGGTCAAATAAAACCGAAGGAGCGCGTGCTGATCCTGGGCGCCAGCGGTGGCGTGGGCACCTGCTGCGTTCAGCTTGCCAGGATGCGCGGCGCGGAAGTGATAGCCTGCGCCAGCTCCGAGGACAAACTCGAGCGACTGAAGGCGCTCGGTGCCGATCACGTCATCAATTACACCACGACGGACTTCACCAAGACCATCTACGAGATGTTCGGCAAGCCGACGCGACGCACCTACGACGGCGGAGTAGACGTAGTGGTCAACTACACCGGCGGCGATACCTGGGTGAAGTCGCTGCGCTCGCTGAAGCGGGGCGGGCGCATGCTTACCTGCGGCGCAACGGCGGGTTATGACCCGGCCGAGGATATCCGCTTCATCTGGACCTTCGAACTCGCCATCCAGGGCTCCAATGGCTGGACGCGCGGCGACCTCACGGACCTGATCGACCTCATCCGCACCGGCAAGATTGATCCCACCATCGATTCGGTACTGGCTCTCGATCGCGTCAATGACGCGTTCACCCTCATCGAGGATCGCAAGATCTTCGGGAAAGTGCTGGTAAAGCCATGACCACGGCGCTCAACGCAGCCGAATTGCAGCAGCGCCTGGCGCTCTCGCCTTTCATCAATTTTCTCGCACCCGAAGTCACGCAGGCCGATGCGGAGGCCGGCCAGGTGACCATGCGCATTTCGATGCGGCCTGAATTCGAGCGCTTGGCCGGCAGCGGCCAATTTCATGGCGGCGTCATCGCCGCGCTGATCGATACGGTCGGCGATTACGCGCTGATCGCGCAGCTCGGCGTCGGTGTGCCGACCATCAACTTCAGCACCGACTTCCTGCGGCCGGCGACAGGTCCGACGCTGGAGGCGGTGGCGCGAATTCGCCGCAATGGCCGCACCGTCGGCATTGTCGACATCGATGTGTTCGACGCGCGCGGGGTGCTCGTTGCCGTCGGGCGCGGCTGTTACGCCACGCAAGTGCACAAATGACGCCGCAACACACCCGTTCTATATTCAATAGGGAACCCATGATGCAAGCATTGATGAAGAAGCTGAGCCTTACCCTGACCCTGGCGGCCATTCTGGTCTCGGCACAGTCTGGGAGTGCGGCCGAACTGACCACGGTCCGCCTCTCACGCGCAACGGACTCGATCTCGGTTCTTCCGATCATCGTCGCCCAGGACAAGGGCCTATTCGAGAAGAACGGTCTAAAAGTCGAGACAATCGACTTCAAGGGTGGCGCGCCCGCGGTGCAGGCGGTCGTTTCGCGTAGCGTCGACGGCTGCCTCTGCGCCGGCGACCATGTCGTCAATCTCTCCAGCCGCGGCTTCCCGGCTCAGATTCTGATCGGCCTTTCCGACAAGCACGGTTATTCCTTGATGGGGCCGGCCAATTCGCCAGCGACCGACCTCAAGTCGCTCAAGGGCAAGCGCATCGGCGTCACCTCGGCCGGCAGCCAGACGGACAACACCATCCGTTATGACCTGACGGAGAAGGGGATGAACCCGGACACCGATGTACAGATCATTAGCGTCGGCCCCGGCGGGCCCATGCAGGCGGCAATCAAGTCGGGCGCGGTCGATGCGGGCATGTTCCCGCCGCCCTTCACTGAACAAAACATCCACAACGGTCTGAAGATGATCGTCGACTATCGGGTCTTCAGCTATCCGTCGTTCACGGTGCTCGTTCTAGACAAGTGGGTGAAGGCCAACGCCGAGACTGCAAAGAAATTCGTGAAAGCGGTGCGCGAGGGGCAGGACGCCATGAAGTCTGACAGGAAGCTGGCGGTCGCGAGCGCCCGCAAGCTGTTCCCCAACATGGACAATGCGCTGCTCAACGAGGTGGTCGATAACTTCATCTCCCACAACCTGCCGCCGCGCGGTGTCGTCGATCCCAAGGGCTTCAAACTCATGAATGACATGGTCAAGATGGCGGACCCCTCCATCAAGGTGATGTCTTACAAGGACGGCGTTGCGGTGGACATCCTGAAGTAGCGGCGAGCCAGCGAGGACTTTGCAATGGCTCTGGAAAACACCGACATCGCGGCGCGGAAGGGGCGCGTTCCAATGGTGGCGCAACGCATTATCCTGATCTCTGTGTTGCTCACGATCTGGGAACTTGGATCGTCTCTGACCGAGGGCGAGTTCTGGGTGAGCCGCCCCTTGCTTATTGTCGAACGTTTGATCACGATGATCCAGTCCGGTGAACTGCTGCGGCATCTCACCGCGACGCTCGTCGAAGCCGGCAGCGGCCTGTTGCTCGCCGGCCTCGTCGGGATTCCGCTCGGCATCGCGCTTGAGCGCTTTCCGCGCGTGGCCAAGCTGGTAGAGCCCATCATCATGGGCCTCTATGGTTTGCCGCGCGTGGCGCTTGCCCCACTCTTCATCCTGTGGGTCGGCATAGGACTCGCTTCCAAGGTGCTCATGTCCTTCTCGATGGTGATCTTTGTCTTCCTGATGAACGTGTCGGAGGGCGTGCGCTCGATCGACAAGGACATGCTCGATCTGATGAGCACAATGCGGGCAAGCCGTTCCTTCGTCACCCGTCGCGTCGTGTTGCCGGCCATCGTACCGTGGATCCTGACCGCGATTCGCATCGGCGTCGGCCTGGCACTCATCGGCGCTGTGGTGGCCGAGCTGATCGGCTCCAACCAGGGGCTCGGCTGGTTCATCGAGAAATCCGCCGGCAGGCTTGATACGACCGGTGTGTTCACTGGTCTCATCGTGCTCATGGCCGTCGCCATGTTGGCCAACTTCATGATCGTGTCGGCTGAACGCCGCCTGCTGCGCTGGCGGGGGAACAGCCGATGAGTGTCCAGATTCCGGCCGCCAGCCCTGGCGAAATGGCTGTGCCGTCCGCTGCGGCAGCAGACAGCATCGCGTTGCATGGCGTCGATATCGCCTATGAGCGGGAAGGACAGGAGCCGCTGCTCGTCGTGGAAAACTGCTCGCTCTCGGTCGGGCGGGAGGAGTTCGTCGCCATCGTCGGGCCTAGCGGCTGCGGCAAGTCCACGGTACTGCGCGCCATTTCGGGCCTGTTGCGGCCGACGCGCGGCAAGGTGCTTATCCACGGCAACGAGGTGGTCGGACATCCGGCCGGGGTCGGTTTCATGTTTCAGCGCGACACGTTGCTGCCCTGGTGCTCGGTTGAGGAGAACATCGCCATCGGCCTGGAGCTCTCTGGCAATCCGCAAAAGGACCCGCAGGCGACCATTCGGGATCTCGTGCAACTCCTGGGCCTGAACGGGTTTGAGAAGAGCTATCCCTCCGCGCTCTCAGGCGGCATGCGCCAGCGCGTCTCGCTCGGACGTCTGCTCGCTTATCATCCCGACGTGATGCTGATGGATGAGCCGTTCGGAGCACTCGACTCGCTGACCAAGGCGGTTCTCGGGCGTGAGCTTCTGCGCATATGGGAAGCTGAGCGCCGCAGCATCGTGTTCGTGACACACGACATCGAGGAAGCGGTCTATCTCGCCGACCGCGTGGTGGTGTTCAGCCCGCGACCCGGGCGCATCGTTGCGCAGCACCGCATCGACATTCCGCGTCCGCGCGAAGCGCGCGCCATCCGCTCCGATCCGAGGTTTACTCACATCTGCGAGCAGATTTGGGACGACCTGAAGCTTCCAACTCATTAAAGTTTTGCAGGGAGACACAGCAATGAACGAGAATTTTCGCGACTATCTCAAGCGCCTCGAAGCAACAGGCGATCTCGCGACTATCGAACAGCCTGTCGATATCCGCTATGTCTCGGCGCTGGTGAGCCAGGCCAAGACCGCCTTGCTGTTCAAAAACGTCATCGGCTACGACATGCCACTCCTCACCGGCATCATCGGTACGAAGGAGCGGGCCACGAAATCACTCGGATGCGAGAGCTATCATGAACTCGCCGATCTGCTGGCGAAAGGAGCGGCGAACCCGATCGCCCCGAAGATTGTCGAATCCGGACACGACCGCGCCATCGTTCTCACCGGTGACGAGGTAGACCTGTTCAAGTTGCCGGTGCCTGTGTGCTCCGTCTCGGACGGCGGGCCGACCATCACCGGCGGCGTCGTCATCGCCAAGGACCCAGAGTTTGGCACGAATTGCGGTATCTACCGCTTCATGCTGAAAGAGAAAACGCTGAGCGGCATCGACATCGTGACGCCGAACAACCTGCGTTTTTTCGCGGAGCGCGCCCTGCAGCGCGGTGAGCCGCTGCCAATCTCGATCAGTCTCGGCGTCCATCCGTCGGACTTCATGTGTGCCGCCTATCGCGCGCCGCTCGGCCTGGATGAACTGACGATCATGGGCGGCCTGCGTGGCGCCCCTGTCGAACTCGGCACCTGCGTGACCAGCGACCTGCCTTATTTGGCCGACGCCGAGATCGTTCTGGAGGCCGAAATCCTGCCGACCGGCTGGACCTGGCCGGAAGGCCGCTTTGGCGAGTTCACGCGGCTGATGGGCGGCCTGCACTGGAATCCGCTGGTGAAGGTGAAGGCCATCACCATGAAGGCCAAGCCGATTTATTACTCGCTGCACATGCCATGGGAAGTCATCTGGCTCGGGGCGCCACAGCGCTACGCCGCGTTGCGCCAATCCCTGAAGGCCGCAAGCATCGTCGTGCACGACATAAACGTGACTGTGGGCGGTTGCGGTTACTGGCACGCCATCATTTCGATCAAGAAGCAGCCGGGCGAAGGCAAGAATGCACTCCTGGCCGCCCTGTCGGTGATGGACATCAAGCACGTGACGATCGTCGACTCCGACATCGACGTGTTCGACCCGGTCGACGTGGAATGGGCGGTGGCGACCCGCGTGCAAGCCGACAAGGACGTCGTTATCTTGTCCAACGCGCGCGCAAAACCGCTCGACCCCAGCCTTGCGGTGATGAAGCTGGGCGGTGTGCCAACCACCGCCAAGATGGGCATCGACGCCACAATGCCGGAGGACATACCGCGCGAGCGTTTTGACCGCATCCAGTATGCCTATGTGAAGGACGTAAACGTAGATGACTATCTGGCCGGTCATGCCGACACCAAGCGCAAAACGGTGGTGGAGACAGATCTCGAGGCGCTGAAGGCGGAGATCGTCAAGCTGCTCACCGAGAAGCCGACTTATTACCTCGGCGTCGTTCAGGCCTTCCCTGACTACGAGTTCTCGACTGTCGTCAAAGCACTCGGCGAACTCCACGAAGAAGAGCAGCTATGGCAGGACGAGGTCGGCCGAACCTGCCTGCGCGATTCCAAATATGCGGCGAAGCCTCCGGCGTGAGTGCCTTATGGATCGGCCGTGGGTGTTCGCCTCTGATCGCCCGGACCGAACAGCAGACAGCCAATAGATGCCTTCCTCGCGCGACGCTGAGGACAAGTCCTTAGCGCTACGCGTACGCCGAGCAGGCCGTGGTTTTTCGTTAGCCCCTGCTACGCAGCAACAATCCCTTACAGGGATAAGTGCCCGTAATGTCGCCAATGCCGGCGACAAACGGGCACTAAAAACGGGCGCCGCACTTTATGTGTGGCGCCCGTAGGTCGGCCTTAAGGCCGTTGCGATGGTCGTGTCGGGCTGCACCGAAAACCCGACCTGGCGATCAGCTGTAGTGGTAGGCCGACTCGCCGTGGGAGGAGATATCCAGGCCTTCGCGCTCTTCGTCTTCCGGCACGCGCAGGCCGACAATCATGTCCACCACTTTGTAGCAGACGAAGGCGACCACACCCGACCAGAGTATGGTGACGCCCACGCCCGTGGCCTGGATGACCAGTTGGTCGTAGATCGAGTAGCCGTCCGCGGCCTTGTTGGCGACATAGTCGTAGATGCCGGCCCCGCCCAGGCTGGGCGCAGCGAACACGCCGGTCAAGAGCGAGCCCAGGATGCCGCCGACGCCGTGGACGCCGAACACGTCGAGCGAGTCGTCGGCGCCTAAGAGGCGCTTCAGGCCGTTGACGCCCCAGAGACAGATCACGCCGGCCGTGAGCCCGATGGCCAGGGCACCGCCGACGCCGACGAAGCCGCAGGCCGGGGTGATCGCCACCAGACCGGCCAAGGCACCGGAAGTAGCGCCCAGCATCGAAGGCTTGCCCTTGACCAGCCATTCGACGGTCATCCAGGATAGCGCCGCGGCGGCGGTGGCCAGCCAGGTATTGACGAAGGCCAGAGCCGCCGTGCCGTTAGCTTCGAGGGCCGAGCCGGCATTGAAGCCGAACCAGCCGAACCACAGCAGCGAGGCACCAATCATGGTCATGGTCAGGCTGTGTGGGGCCATGGAATCCTTGCCGTAGCCGACGCGCTTGCCGATCATGAAGGCGCCGACGATGCCCGCCATGGCGGCGTCGATATGCACCACCGTGCCGCCGGCGAAGTCCAACGCTCCCTTGTTGAACAACCAGCCTGCGGTGGCGTTAAGCTTGTCTGCCGCTGCGGCGGAGATGTAGCCGTCCGGACCGGCCCAGTACCAAACCATGTGGGCGATGGGCAGGTAGCTGAAGGTGAACCACAGCACAGAGAACAACAGCACCGCAGAGAACTTGATGCGTTCGGCGAAGGAGCCGACCACCAGGGCCACGGTGATGGCCGCGAAGGCACCCTGGAAGGCGACGTAGATGAACTCCGGGATGACGATGCCTTTGCTGAAGGTGGCGGCCACGCTGTCTGGCGTGATGCCTTTCAGGAGCAGCTTGTCCAAACCTCCGAAGAAGGCGTTGCCCTCGGAGAAGGCGATACTGTAGCCATACAAGGCCCACAACACGCTGATCAGCGAGAAAATCACGAACACCTGCATCAGCACCGAAAGCATGTTCTTGGTGCGCACCAGGCCACCGTAGAACAAGGCCAGGCCGGGGATGGCCATCAGGATGACGAAGGCGGTGGCGACTATCATCCACGCCGTGTCGCCCTTGTTGGGCACGGGTGCCGGTGCCGCTGCAGGCGCAGCAGCAGGCGCAGCAGCAGCCGCGGCCGCGGTCGCAGCGGCAGCCGGAGCGACGGCCGGCTTGGCAGCGTCCTCTGCGTACGCCATGCCGCCGAAGCTGACCGCCGCAAGCGTCAGGATAAGTGCAATCAATTTTTTCATCATGTTCCCCTTACAGCGCCTCTGCGCCGGTTTCACCGGTGCGGATGCGGATGGCCTGCTCCAGATCGAAGACGAAAATCTTGCCGTCACCGATCTTGCCGGTGCTGGCCGATTTCTCGATGGCTTCGATCACCTGATCGAGCAGCTCGCTCTTGATGGCTGCTTCGATTTTTACCTTGGGCAGAAAATCGACGACATATTCCGCGCCACGATACAGCTCGGTATGTCCCTTCTGCCGGCCGAAACCCTTGACCTCGGTGACGGTGATGCCCTGGACTCCGATGGCGGAGAGGGCTTCACGCACTTCGTCAAGCTTGAACGGCTTGATGATGGCGGTGACTAGTTTCATGACATTTCCTTATGAATTTGGGATTCAGCCGGTGCGGGCAATAATCCTGGTGTTTTAGAAGGTCTTGCCGAAGGTGAGCTGGAGCCTGCTCTTGCCGGCCGAATAGCCAGGGCTGTTGCCGGTAAAGCAGTAATCCTCGCCTCTGGCGCAATTGTCCTTGGCATTGGTACCCAAAAATGAGAGGCCCACGGTGCCGACGCCGATATCCTTGGTCGCGCCGAGCTTCCAGTCTGAGTAGGAAGCCGAACTGCGACCCTTGACCGACTGGTTTCCGGCATGGGCATTCACGCCCCAGCCATCGCCCAGATCGAAGGTGCCTGTCACGTCAAAATAGCCGCTCCCCGAAGTCTTGCCGCCGCCGGTCGTTTTGGTCCAGCCGAAGAGGCTGCCGGTGGTTTGCGAGTACTTGACGGAGAGCCACTTCCAGGTGAGGGCGCCATAAATCTCGGTGGTGTCGGGCTTGGCATTTCCGGTCGCCTTGTTGGTGCCGGGATAGTTGTAGGTCAGCACGCCAATGTCGTAGCCAAGATCGCCGCTGATCACACCCTTGTAACCACCGTAGACGTCGAGCTCAAGGCTGGCGCTGGCATTGGGGGTGGTATCGCTGATCCAGCTGATATTCGAGCCCCAGGTGCCCACATAGAAGCCGCTCGGATGGGCGTAATCGAAGCCGCCTTGAATGGCAGGCTGGCCGCGCGTCTGGGCAATGCCCCGATACAAATACTCGGAGGCGATCATGACATTGCCGGTGAAGGGGCTGGGGGCCGGGGCCGCAGCAGGTGCTGCTGCCGGTGCTGCGGTCTGGGCGATACCGGCGACGGGAAGAAGGAATACGGCGGCCATGGCAGATGCGATCAGAGTTTTATGCACGAGAGTTCTCCTATAAAATGAAATTCCTGCAGTGTCCTTAGAGCACGCGCCGTGCCTACTTTAAAATAGTCCATTAAATCAACAAACTGTCATGACTCCATGAATGGGAATCACGGGTTGCGCACCGATATGTCGCGTAGCGGGAAGTGCTTGCACCACGGCGGTGCTTCGTCGCGAACTGCTTTAATGAATGGGAAGATACCAACATGAACAAGCCGAAAATCCTGGATGAAATTTCCAATCGCCTCTCCGAACTGGTCGCCGCCAGCCCGGCCAAGGACATCGAGAAGAACGCACGCGCCTTGCTGACCGGCGCATTCGCCCGGCTCGATCTGGTCACGCGCGAGGAATTCGACGTCCAGGCCGAGGTGCTCTCCCGCGCCCGCGTGCAGCTCGCCGCCCTGGAAGCCCGCATCAAGGAACTGGAAACCGAAGCCGCGAAGCGCCAAGCCAACTGATCCTCGATGAGGAAAGAAACCTTCCTCCCCGTATTGCGCGAACTCGCCCGCTGCTATCAGGCATTCGAAAGTTATTCGTCGAAACACATCCGCACACTCGGGCTAACGCCCGCGCAGTTCGACCTGATCGTCACTCTCGGCAATACACAGGGCATGAACTTCAAAGAACTGGGCGAGCAGACCCTCATCACCAAGGGCACGCTGACAGGGGTGGTCGATCGTCTCGTGGTCAAGAAACTGGTGCGGCGCATCGCTTCGCCGACCGATGGACGCAGCCAGACCGTGCAATTGACCGCGCATGGCGAGTCCCTGTTCGCCCGAATTTTCCCGGCCCATGTCGCCCACGTCAGGGCCGCCTTCGCAGGACTCGATGCAGCCGGATTGGAACAGGCCGAGACCACATTAAGGCAACTGCGCAGTGCCTTCGCAAAAGCAGGGGAACAGCAGAAATGAAGTCCTGGAGCCGCAATTTGAGAGAAGCGATACAATCCGGTTTTTCAACCAAGGAGAAGTAATCATGGGCAAGAGCCAGGACTCGAAGAAAGAGGCCAAGAAGGAACCCGCAAAGACAACGAAGGAAAAAAAGGCAGCGAAGAAAGTCAAGAAAGAAGAAAAAAAACGGCAATGATGAACTGAACTGCAAAACAGGCGGCCGGCAGCCCAAACAAAGGAGAAGACCTTGAAAGTGAAATCCCTCAGGCAGCTGGCTCTCGCCGCGATACTCACCTGTTCGGCGACCCTTGCTGTTGCCCAAGCATATCCAAGCAGGCCCGTCACCATCGTCGTGCCTTATGCGCCGGGCGGAGCGACAGACATCGTCGTGCGCATCATGGCCCAGGCGCTCGCGGCCGAACTGGGCCAGGCCTTCCTGATCGAGAACAAGCCGGGCGGCGGCGGCCTGATCGGCATCGAGCAGGTCGCTCGCGCCAAGCCGGACGGCTACACCCTGCTGGGTGCCAGCACCGGTCCGGTGACAATCAGCCCCCTGCTGTTCAAGGAGCAGAAGTTCGATCCCGTCAAACGACTGGATCCGGTCATCATTTTCGCCAACACGCCAGGGATTCTGCTGGTGCGAAATGGCCTTGCCGCAAAAAACGTCGGCGAACTCGTCTCCCTGTCGCGCGCTTCGCCCGGCGCGCTGAACATGGCCTCGGCCGGCAACGGCAGCCTGCAGCAACTGATAGGCGAGTTCTTCCAGATACAGACCGGCGTCAAATGGACCCATATTCCCTTCTCGGGAACGGCCCCCGCACTCAATGAAATGATGGCCGAACGCGTGGATGTCATGGTCGATCTCGTCACGTCGGCGGCGCCTTTCGTCAAGAGCGGGAAGTTCCGCGCTCTGGCGGTGACGACGCCGGCCCGCTCGAACAGGTTGCCGGATGTCCCGACTCTGCGCGAACTCGGCTACCCAGGCTACAACTTCAGCGGCTGGCAAGCCCTGCTCGCACCCAAGGGTACACCGCCCGAAGTCGTCGCGCGGTTGAATGCCGTCCTCAATAAGTCACTCAAGACCGAGGACATGAAGAATCGGCTGGACAAACTCGGGGCGGAGGCGCTCGGCGGCGACCCGCAGGTACTGGGCAACCAGATGGTTAATGAGCTACGCGAGTGGGAGAGAATCATCCGCAGCGCGAATATCGTGGGCGGTTAGATGGCACAGTTTCGGAGTTTTCTGGATTTGCTGGAGTCTCTCGGGGAACTCGAGAAAGTGACGGAAGAAGTCGACCTGAGGTACGTGTCGGCACGCGTCGCCGCATCACCCAAAGCCCTCTGGTTCGAGCGGGTGCGCGGCTACGAGATGGGCATCGTGAGCGGCATACTCGGCTCGCGCGAACGGCTCGCCGCATGCCTCGATTGCGACCAGCGCGAGATCGGCCGGGCATTTCTGCACAAGCTCCAGAATCGTTGCGCACCGGTCATGGTAAGGACCGGGCCGGTCAAGGAAGTGATCAAGATCGGCGACGAGGTCGATCTGACCGCATTGCCTGTGCCGCTCATCAGCCAACTCGACGGCGGCCCCTACATCACCTCCGCGATCGGCATCGCCAGAGATGCCGAATACGGCCGCAACGTCGGCGCCTACCGGCTGATGATCAGGAACGAACGCGAAACCTCCATCGACCTGGTCTCGGCGTCAGATCTCAAACTGTTCTATGAGCGCGCCTTCAAAGAGGGAAAGTCCCTGCCTTTTGCCGTCGCCATCGGCACCCATCCCGCATTGCTGATGGCCGCCGCGCACATGGCCCCGGCGGGTCAGGACGAGTTCGAACTGGCCGGCGGCTTGGCCGGCGCGCCCATCAATCTCGTGAAATGCGAGACCATAGACCTCGAAGTGCCGGCCGATGCCGAACTGGTGCTGGAAGGCGAACTCCTGCCGACCGGTTGGACAGAGGACGAAGGCCGGTTCGGCGATTTCACGGGATTCGTGGGTCCACTCAAGTGGAACCCCATATTCCGCGTCAACGCGATCACGCACAGGCGCGACGCAATCTTCTATGCGCTGCACATGCCCGACGAGGTCGATTATCTCGTCGCGCCGCCGCTCGAGGGCTCGGGCTGGCAGGCCCTGGCCAATGCCGGCGTGACCGCAACCGCGGTCTATGCGCCGCAGGCAGCGGGATGCAACTTCAATCTCTATGCCTCGATCAGGAAGCGTCCGGGCGAAGGAAAGAACGCGGTTCTCGCGCTGCTGCCGCTGAAAAGGGTGAAGCATGTCGTCGTCACCGACGAAGACGTCGATATCTTCGATCCCGCCGATCTTGAGCGCGCGATCGCCTATCGCGTCCGCCCGGCGCAAGACATCATCGTCGTCCCCGGCGCGCGCGGCTCGCATCTGGATCCGAGCGTTCAGCTTCAGGTCACCAAGGGCGCGTTGGCCCCCTTGACCGCGAAGTGGGGACTTGATGCGACGATTCCCGAAGGAGCGGACCTCGCCGAATATGAAACCATACGCTATCCCTTCCGCGAGAACTGCAGCGACATGGCCTCGCCCGTCGCTGCAGCAGGGATCGATTTGGCAGAACAGATCGCGGCCTATCTCGACGCACCGAAACACTTTGCCGAAGTGCTCGCCCATTTCGGCGCCACCTCGCAGCGCGACATCGTCCGGGCATGGGGCGAACTGCGCAAGGCGAAGAGGCTTGGGCGCGAGCAACGTACCGGCCGCTACGTCCTGCAGAACACCGCAATCTAACCCCTGGAAACCATGGAAAATCCGTTCGAACTGCTTTGCACGATACAGGGCCACGCCGGCGTCATCACGCTCAACCGGCCCGAAGTTCTCAATGTGCTGAATCTGACCATGCTGGCCGCGATGAAGCGGCAATTGCATGACTGGTCGACCAACGAACAGGTCAAGGCGGTCATCGTGCGGGGTGCCGGAACAAAGGCTTTTTGTGCCGGCGGCGACGTGCGCGCCGTCTTTGAAGCCCGCGGCAACGACGAATTCATGGACCGAGTGTACCGGGTCGAGTACGAACTCGACGAATACATCAGCCGCTATCCCAAACCTTATGTGGCGCTGATGTCCGGCTATACGATGGGAGGCGGCTGCGGCATTTCCATCCACGGAAAGTATCGCGTGGTCACGGAGACCACGGTCATCGCGATGCCGGAAGTGGCGATCGGATTGTTTCCGGACATCGCCGCCGCCCACTTTCTGGCGCGTTGCCCGGGAGCGACGGGAATGTATCTCGGTCTCACCGGCGCCCGCATCAGCGGCGCGGATGCCCTTTATCTGGGCTTGGCCGACTATTGCCTGGAAAGTGAAAGCCTCGATTCCCTGGTCGCGCAACTTGCCGACTCCGGCGACGCGGAGCGCACCCTCGCCCAGTTCGCCGTACCGCGACAAGAGAGCAGGGTCGAATTCCTGCGGCAGGAAATCGACGCCTGCTTCAGTCGCGACTCGGTCGCGGAAGTCCTGGCCGCACTGCAGTCCCAGCCCGGAGATTGGGCAAGGGAGGCTGGCAATGCGATGCGCTCGGCCTCGCCGACCAGCCTGGAAATTAGCTTCCGGGTCATCCGCGAAGGCCGGGGCAAGTCGTTGCGCGAATGCTTCAGCGCGGATTTCCGCGTCGCGCAACGCCTGATGCGACAGAAGGAATATTTTGAGGGGGTCAGGGCCCTCATCATCGACAAGGACCGCAAGCCACGGTGGAACCCGCCTTCACTGGCAGCAGTCGATAGCCAGGCAATCGACAGGTGTTTCTCCTCTCTTGGCGGAAGTGAGCTGACGTTTCCCTGATTTACCGAGAATTCTGCGGCGGCCTATAATCGGCGTATCCGCCCACACTCTCATTTGTCATGTCCCTGGCCGTCTTGAAGAGCCGCGCCCTTTCCGGCATGGAGGCACCCGAGGTCACCGTCGAGGTGAATCTTGCCAATGGCTTGCCGGCCTTCACCCTGGTCGGCCTGCCTGACACCGAGGTCAAGGAATCGCGGGACCGCGTGCGTGCGGCAATCCAGAACTGCAATTTCGCGTTTCCGCAACGGCGCATCACGGTCAATCTCGCCCCTGCGGATCTGCCCAAGGAATCCGGACGCTTCGATCTGCCGATCGCGCTAGGCATCCTGATCGCCTCGGGTCAGATCAAGGGCGTCGCGCTCGATGGCCATGAATTCGCCGGCGAACTGGCGCTCGGTGGAGAACTGCGCGACATTCGCGGCGCACTGGCGATGTGCGTTTCCGCCGCGAACTCCGAGCGCGCCTTCGTTCTGCCCGCCGGTAACGCCGCCGAGGCGGCACAGGTACGATCGGCGACCATCCTGCCGGCGAACACGCTGCTCGAGGTCTGCGCCCATGTGAGCGGCCAGAAGCTTTTGCTCCCCTATAGAGGCCGGGCACTGGCGGTTCCACCGACGTATCCGGATCTCTCCGACGTCAAGGGTCAAGCACTGGCCAGGCGTGCACTGGAAGTTGCAGCCGCAGGTGGCCACAGCCTGCTGTTTTCCGGACCGCCAGGCGCGGGCAAGTCCATGCTGGCCGCGCGCTTCCCCGGAATCCTGCCGCCGATGAGCGAGACAGAGTCCCTGGAAAGTGCCGCCGTTTTATCCCTGGCCGGCCGCTTCAAGGTCGAAGACTGGGGCCGGCGTCCTTTCCGCGCGCCGCACCACTCGGCTTCGGCAGCGGCGCTGGTCGGCGGCGGCAATGTCCCGCGTCCCGGCGAGATTTCGCTCGCTCATCACGGCGTGTTGTTCCTGGACGAGTTGCCGGAGTTCGAGCGGCGCGTCCTGGAGGCGCTCAGGGAGCCCATGGAGTGCGGCCACATTTCCATCGCCCGCGCCGCGCTAAGCGTCGACTTTCCTGCACGCTTCCAGTTCCTGGCGGCGATGAATCCCTGTCCTTGCGGCTGGCTCGGCCATGCTTCCGGCCGCTGCCGCTGCACGCCGGATCAGGTCGCACGCTATCGCGGCAAGCTTTCCGGGCCGCTGCTCGATCGCATAGACCTGATGATGGAAGTGCCGGCACTCTCTGATGGCGAACTGCAGGGGAAGTGCGATAATGAAGCCTCGGCTGCGGTGCGGACACGCGTGGTGGCCGCCCGCGAAATCCAACTCGCACGCCAGGGCAAAGCCAACGCCGCTCTGGGCACACAGGAGATCGAGATCCACTGCGTGCTCGATGCGCCGGCGAGAGAATTGCTGAAGCAAGCCATATACCGCTTCAACCTTTCCGGTCGCGCTTATCACAGGGTGCTGAAAGTCGCCCGCAGCATCGCCGATCTCGCCGCAACAGCAACCGTCCTGAGCGCCCATGTGGCCGAAGCCATCCATTACCGCCGAGGTCTGTCCGAAGCTTAGAGATTTTTCCGAAAACATCATGGCCCAACCTCACCCTCTCTGGCGACTGCTTGCCGCCAGCATCATCGCCTTGGTTCTCGCTGGCGCCGGCTATACCTGGCTGTCGCTGAACTATAGCTACTCCGAAGGCGAGCGCGCCGGCTATGTGCAGAAACTGTCCAAGAAAGGCTGGATCTGCAAGACCTGGGAAGGCGAACTGGCGATGGTGGCCATGCCCGGCTCTCTCGCCGAGAAATTTCCATTTTCCATCCGCGATGCTGCCGTAGCAGCAAAGGTGGAAAAAACCATGGGCAAGCGCGTCTCCCTGCTCTATGAGCAACATGTCGGTGTGCCCTCCTCCTGTTTCGGCGAGACCGATCACTTCATCGTTGACGTCAGGTCCGTAGAGTAGGCATGTCAGACCTGTCTAAGCCCATCGACACGGGACGGCTGTCGCTGCTCCTGGCCGGCCTGTCCGCCATCGGGCCGTTTTCCATCGATGCCTACCTGCCGGCGTTTCCGGCGATCGGCGCGGCGCTTGGCGCCAGCCCCGTCGAGGTACAGCAGACACTGACCGCCTTCCTGCTGCCCTTCACCTTCATGATGTTATGGCACGGCACCTTGTCAGATGCCCTGGGTCGGCGCCGCGTGATTCTCGTCGGCCTGGGACTGTACGTGCTTGCCTCCGCGCTGTGCATCTTCGCCACCCGGATCGAGCATCTCTGGCTCGGTCGCGCGCTGCAAGGGCTTGTCGCCGGCGCCGGAATGGTGGTCGGGCGGGCGATCATACGGGATTTCTTGAGCGGGGCGGCGGCACAAAAACTGATGTCGCAGGTGAGCATCATGTTTGCCCTCGCCCCGGCGATCGCACCTGTGATCGGCGGCTGGACTCAGTCCTTTTTCGACTGGCGCGGCATCTTCGCTTTTCTCGTCATCTTCGGCTCGGCCCTGTGGCTGGCGTGCTGGCGCTGGCTGCCTGAGACACTGCAGCCTGCCCAGCGGCAGAGCCTGCATCCGGTGCAACTGGCGCGCGCCTATCGCAGCGTTTTTTCCAACACCGTGTTCATGCGTCTGGCCGCGGCGCTGGCCCTTAGCTTCGCCGGTTTCTTCCTCTATGTGCTGGCGGCGCCGGTTTTCCTGGTCAGGCATCTCGGGCTCTCGCCCCAGGAATTTTCCTGGATGTTCCTGCCCATGGTGATCGGGATAATGGCGGGCTCATTCACTTCCGGTCACTTGGCCGGAAGGCTGTCGCAGACGCGCACGATTGCCTTCGGCTATACGATGATGATATTCGCCGCCGCGCTCAACATCGCCCTCAATCTCGCCTTGCCGCCGGGTCTGCCCTGGTCGGTGCTGCCGCTGCCGCTGTATGCCTTCGGCCTGGCCTTGACGATGCCCAGCCTGCAAATCCAGGCCCTCGATCTTTTCCCGGAAAAACGCGGTCTTGCCGCGAGCTGCCAGGCCACGGTACTGAACGGCATCAGCACCATCACCGCCGCGCTGATCGTGCCGCTTATCTGGGACTCGACGCTGACCCTGGCCTATGGCATGGCCGGATTCCTGATCCTGGGCCTGTCAAGCTTCGCCGCCTGGCGACTTCAGAGAGTCTGAGCGCAGCGGCTCTCGCGCGCGAACAAGATCAGCAGGAACGATAAGGCGATCGCCGCAACGATCAGGACGAAGCCGGCCTGGTAGGCGGAGGCATCGTAGATGCGCGCGCCACCGCCCATGGCGCCGTGCCAGTGGCGGTCAAGCATCCAGCCTATGCCAGGCTGCAACAGCATGCCGCCGATCAGCGATCCCATGTTGCAGAAACCGGAGGCTGTGCCGGTCAGCCGCAACGGCACCGACTCCTTGGCCCAGGCGAAACCGATGATGATATTGCCGGCGGCGAAACCCACCGCCAGCAGGAGCGCCACCAGGAGCCACAGCGGCAGCGGCAGGAAAACGATGGCCACCCAGCCGCCAAGGGCGAGAGCCGTGCTCAGCACATAGAGCGGCTTCCTCCGCCCCTGCCGCTGCGACCAGGTGCCGAGCAGCGGCCCGCCCAGCGCCCAACTGATCAGCAGGGCCGAGGTGATCGCCGCCGCCGATTTCGCATCCAGACCATACACCTGGCGCAGGTAGGGCACGCCCCAAAGCCCACCGAAGGAGAGGATGGCGCCGGTGAGCCCGACCGGCGCCAGCAGCAGTATCCAACTGTTGCGGTAGGAGAGCACTTCGCCCAGACCCTTCAACACCGGCGTGTGTTGTCGGTCGTGGCCGCCTACGAAATGGCTTCTGTAACCGGCGTCCTCCGGATCGTCCTTCACCCACAGCCAGATGGCTGCGCAAAGCAGTGCCGTCAGCCCCGCCGAAGCGCCCATCACCTCGCGCCAGCCGAAGGCTTCCACCAGCAGGCGCAAGGGCACGCCGGCGGCAACGCCGCCGACCACGCCCATCAGGAGCGCCATGCCCGAGACCAGTGGGTAATGGCGCGGGGCAAACCAGTGACTGGCAAGCTTCAGCATCGAAACGAAAGCCACCGCCACGGCAGCACCTATCAAGAGCCGTCCGGCATCGGCCCACCAGAGGCTGGTCGCCGCTGCGAACAAGGCGGTGCCGAGAGCGGCGACGCCGGCGCCCAGCGCCAACAGTTTCCTCGGACCCCAGCGGTCGGCAATCACGCCCGTCGGAACCTGCATCATCACGTAGGAATAGAAATAGAAACCGGAGAGATTGCCAAGCGCCGCCGCGCCTATGGAGAACTCGGCCATCAACTGCTCGGTGATGACCGCGGGGGCCACGCGCTGATAGAAACCTACGAGATACAGCAGTGCACCCAGTCCCCACACCGACCAGGAAAGCCAGGGCGGCGGCAGGGGATTGCCGGCAAGTCCGCCGCCGCTTCGCTTCACCTCGGACTCAGCACTGTTCCCAGGGCAGGCCATCGTGACGCCAGCCGGCGAGTGTGCCGCGCTGGTGATGGTCGTCCAGTTCGCCCTCGAAGCCATGCAGGATATTGAACACCTCGGTGAAGCCGGCCTGCTCCAGCGCAGCACCGGCGTCCCTGGAACGGTTGCCGCTGCGGCAGATCAACACGATGGGGCGGTCCACGCTGGCCGCCTTCTTCACATGGGCGACGAAGTGCGGGTTGATCTCCCAGTCGGGACCGTCGTTCCAGGGAATCATGATGGCACCGACAGGATGTCCGACGAACAGGAACTCCATTTCGCTCCTGACATCGACGAATAGGGCCAGCGGGTTGGCGTGGAGCAACTGGTGCGCTTCTTTCGGGGTGAGGTGTTTCATGGCGAATTCCCGGTTGCCGATCGTGTAAAACATTATAGCCCAGAGGGGCGGCGCCCCATTTGCCGGGCGGCGCAGGCATTCCGGCATGATAAAATCTGCGGCCACGCTTGGCAGAACCTTCATGCAACCCGACCGCAGCGCCCACCTCCGCGACCTCCTCTCCCGCAGCATCCTGATTCTGGACGGAGCCATGGGCACCATGATCCAGCGCGAGAGCCTCTCCGAGGCCGATTATCGCGGCAGCCTTTTTGCGGATCACGGCAAGGATCTCAGGGGCAACAACGACCTGCTCTGTCTGACCCGGCCCGAGCTGATACGCGGCATCCATGAGCAATATCTGACGGCCGGTGCCAACATCCTCGCCTCAAACACCTTCAATGCCACTTCCATCTCCCAGGCCGACTACGGGCTTGAGGCTGTCGTCTATGAACTGAATGTCGCCGGCGCGAGACTCGCGCGGCAAGCCTGCGACCGATTCACCAAAGATCATCCCGGAAAGCCCCGCTTCGTCGCCGGCGTGCTGGGCCCGACCTCGCGCACGGCCTCGATCTCGCCTGACGTCAATGACCCTGGCTTTCGCAACGTCGATTTTGATGAACTGGTCGAGGCCTACGTCGAAGCGGTGAGAGGCCTTGCCGATGGCGGTGCCGACCTCTTGCTCCTGGAGACGGTATTCGACACCCTGAATGCCAAGGCGGCCCTGTTCGCCGTCGAGAAATTCTTCGATGAACGCGGCCAGCGCTTGCCCATCATGATCTCGGGCACGATCACCGACGCCTCGGGGAGGACGCTGTCGGGCCAGACGGCTGAGGCCTTCTGGAACTCCCTGCGCCACGCCCGGCCACTCTCCTTCGGCCTGAACTGCGCGTTGGGCGCCCGTGAGTTGCGTCAGCATGTCGCCGAACTCTCCCGCATCTGCGACTGTTTCGTTTCGGCCCACCCCAATGCGGGTCTGCCCAATGCCTTCGGCGGCTACGACGAAACACCGGAAATGCTTGCCGAAGCCATCAGGGAGTGGGGCGAAGCGGGCATCATCAACATCGCCGGGGGCTGCTGCGGCACCACGCCCGAGCACATACGACACATCGCCGAGGCACTCGCAGACCTGCCTGCGCGGCGCTTGCCCCAGGTCGCACCGAAGCTGCGTCTGTCTGGCCTGGAGCCCTGCAACATCGACGAGGAAAGCCTCTTCGTCAATGTCGGCGAACGCACCAACGTCACCGGCTCCAAGGCCTTTGCCCGTTTGATACTGAACGGCCAGTTCGAGGAAGCCGTGGCCGTGGCGCGCAATCAGGTCGAGGCCGGGGCCCAGATCATCGACGTCAATATGGACGAGGCGATGCTGGACTCGAAGGCGGCGATGGTGAAATTCCTCAAACTCATCGCCTCCGAGCCCGACATCGCGCGCGTTCCGGTGATGATAGATTCCTCCAAGTGGGAAGTGCTGGAGGCCGGACTGAAATGCCTGCAGGGCAAGGGCATCGTCAATTCCATCTCGCTCAAAGAAGGCCGCGAGAAATTCCTCGCACAGGCCAGGCTCGCCCATCGCTACGGCGCCGCCGCCATCGTCATGGCCTTCGACGAACAAGGACAGGCCGACAGCTTCGAAAGAAAAACCGGAATCTGCAAACGGGCCTACGATCTGCTCACCGGGATCGGGTTTCCGGCGGAGGACATCATCTTCGACCCGAACATTTTCGCCATCGCCACAGGCATCGAGGAACACAACAACTACGCCGTCGACTTCATCGAGGCGACGCGCTGGATCCGCGCCGAACTGCCGCACGCCCATGTCTCGGGCGGCGTCTCCAATGTCTCATTCAGCTTCCGCGGGCTGGACCCGGTGCGCGAGGCGATACACACCGTCTTCCTCTATCACGCGATCCAGGCCGGCATGACCATGGGCATCGTCAATGCCAGCCAGTTGGGCGTCTATCAGGAAATCCCCATCGAGTTGCGCGAGAAGGTCGAAGCCGTCGTGCTCAACCGCTCGCCTGAAGCCGGCGAGCAACTGGTCGAATTCGCGCAGACGGTGAAGGGAACTGCCCGCGAACAAGTGCAAGACCTCGCCTGGCGCCAGCAACCCGTAGGCTCGCGCCTGACGCACGCGATGATCAAGGGCATCACCGACTACATCGTCGCCGACACCGAGGAGGCTCGGAGGCAGACCCTGGCCAAGAACCTGGGGCCGCTCTCTGTGATCGAGGGGCCGCTGATGGACGGCATGAACGCGGTCGGCGATCTCTTCGGCGCCGGCAAGATGTTCCTGCCGCAAGTGGTGAAATCCGCGCGCGTCATGAAGCAGGCCGTGGCGCACCTGCTGCCCTACATCGAGACAGAGAAGCTGCGCACCGGCGCCGCCGCCAAGGGGCGCATCGTCATGGCCACGGTCAAGGGCGATGTCCATGACATCGGCAAGAACATCGTCGGCGTGGTATTGGGCTGCAACGGCTACGAGGTGTTCGATCTCGGCGTCATGGTGAGCTCGGACAGGATACTCGCCGCTGCGCGCGAACATGATGCGGACATCATCGGCCTGTCGGGACTGATCACGCCCTCGCTGGAGGAGATGGGTTTCGTCGCCGCAGAGATGCAGCGCCAGGGCTTCACGACGCCGCTCCTGATCGGCGGCGCCACAACCAGCCGCGCCCACACCGCGATCAAGATCGCACCCAACTACCAGGGCTCGGTGATCTATGTGCCTGATGCCTCGCGCGCCGTCGGCGTCGTCACCAAGATGCTGTCCGAAGACCAGGCGGCCGATTACATGAGAGAAGTCGCAGCCGACTACGTCAAACTCCGCAGCCAGCACGCCAGCAAGAAAGGCGTCACGCTGATCTCCCTCGAGGCTGCCAGGGAGAACCGCGCCCGGCTGGAATACTCGCCGCAGCGCCCTAAGCGTTGCGGCATCACCGTGCTCGAGGACATCGACCTTTCCACCCTGGCAAACTACATCGACTGGGGGCCTTTCTTCCAGACCTGGGATCTGGCCGGCAGCTATCCGCGGATACTCGAAGACGAGACAGTCGGCGAAGCTGCGAGAAACGTCTTTCAGGATGGAAAAAAGATGCTGGAGAAAATCGTCAGGGAAAAATGGCTGACCGCCAGTGCGGTGTTCGGTCTGTTCCCGGCGAACAGCCTCGGCGACAACGTCGAGATCTTCGCCGACGATTCGCGCTCCAGGAGGGTGTCCACCCTGCACTTCCTGCGCCAGCAACACCTGCGCCCCGCGGGCAAGCCCAACGAGTGCCTGGCGGATTTCGTCGCACCCCTGGGCACGCCAGACTGGATAGGCTCGTTCGCGGTGACCGCGGGGCTGGGCATAGAGAAGAAACTGGCCGAATTCGCCGCCCAGCACGACGACTACCAGGCCATCATGCTGAAGTCGCTGGCCGACCGGCTGGCGGAGGCCTGCGCCGAGTGGCTGCACAAGCGCGTGCGCCGCGAAGACTGGGGTTATGCCGCGAATGAAGAGATGAACACCGAGCAACTCATCGCCGAGAAGTACCGCGGTATCAGGCCGGCGCCTGGCTACCCGGCCTGTCCCGACCACACCGAGAAGGCCACGATTTTCACCCTGCTCGACGCGGCGAAAAACTGCGGCATGAGTATCACCGAAAACTATGCCATGAGCCCGGCCGCCTCCGTCTCCGGCTTCTACCTGGCCCATCCCGAAGCACATTATTTCGCGGTCAGCAAGATCGGCCATGATCAACTCAAGGACTGGGCACGGCGCAAGGGTATGAGCGTCGCCGAGGCAGAGAGATGGCTGGCGCCGATTTTATAGGAGCAGGAAATGTCCACTGAAGACACCCGCCTCAGCTATGCCGAGGCCGTCGAATTCGTGAAGCAGGGAAAGGGCGCGGCCTTCGCGGTGACGCCGGTATTCGACGACAACGAGGAATCCCCCGAGGCCGCCGAGGGTGCCCGCGTGTTCGTCCTGCAGCCTGACGCCACCGGCGGCTTTCAATTGCGCTTCGTTGCCGGCCCCTTCTTCTCCGCCGCCTATGCCGCCAACGAGACCATCCCGGCAGAAGAGATTCCGGCGAGTATACAAGAACTGCGCTTCATGCCGACCTCCTGCCAGGAAGAATGGTTCACGACCCAGGTACAGGTGCTGATCAACCAGTTGGTGAAAGCGGCAGGGGTCGCCGCGACGCAGATGCCGGACTATCTCAATGCCACGAACAAGGGTGCTGCGCCAGAGGTTGTGTTTCCGATGGCTTTCATCGAAAGAAAGAAGTAGGTCGGCCTTCAGGCCGACGCCATGGTTGTCGGGCTGAAGCCCGACCTACACTCCCCAGACCACAGGCACCTGTTTCTTCAGGGACCGCTCCAGGAGTTCGATCAGCGGCATGGCGCGCTGGCTCAGGCTGACAAAGGGGCGCTGGCTGCCGTCTGCCGCGGCCTCGAGTTGCGGCAGATCCTCTTCCTTGAGACTTCTCTTGGCCTCCCTGTCTGCGGCGGCTGCGGCCTTGAGCAGGGCAATCGCTTCAGGCAATTTTTCGACGGTGACGATGCCCTGGCCGCCGGCTTCCTTGCCCATGATTTCCATCATCCTGTGCGCCACGTCGCCGAACATGATGACGTCGCCCGAGGCCTTGGACTTGAATGTGACTAACATTTATAAATCGCCTTCAGCAAGCCAGCCATGGATGCGCCCGGCGACGATCTGCCAGTCGCGCTCCAGCATCAGGCCGTGACCCATGCCCGGGAAGATCTCGGACTCGACAGAATAAGTGCGCGCCGTCATTTCCACCAGGGAGGGCGGGATCAGGTGATCGAGTTCTGCGCCCAGGACCAGCAGCCTTGTGTCCTTTAACCGGGAAGGATGCGGCAGGTTGAACAGCGTCATGTCCCAGATGGCGCGGTGCGACTCGGGCTGCGAAAGATGCAGGTAGCGCAGCAGGTCCTCGGCCGCCAGCGGCTGGGCGAACAACGCTTCGCGCAGCGTTTCGACCGAGACCCTGCCTCCGCCCATCAGGCTGTTCAGGTCGCGCAGCATCCCCGGCTTCTGGAACATCAGGCCAAAGGCCGACGCCATCAGGCCTTGCGGCGGCACCGAACACATCAGCACCGCCGCCGCAGCCGGGTGTTGCTCCAGATACTTCTGCACCACGAAGCCGCCCATGGAATGGCCGATCAATACCGGGGGTAGCGGCAACTGCGCCACCACTTCGGCGACATCGTCGATGTAATCGTTGATGCAAAGACTGTCGAGATGGCTGCGCCCGCGGCTGCCGCCGTGGCCGGACAGACTCAGGGCATGGCATGCATAACCCAGGCCGGCGAAGTAGGGCAGGAAATGCTCATCCCAGCACCACGCCCCGGCATAGGCGCCATGAATGAACAGTAGCGGCGTCGGGTGAAGTTGCTTGCCCGGCATGCGCTCGAGCACTTCCAGGTCGGCGAAGCGGGAGGCCGTCATGGCGCACCGTCGAGCCTGCACAAAGTGTGGCAACTCATCATGTCATCCCCGGTATCATGTATCGATCGATTCTAATCGAACGGAAAGCAATGAAGTGGCTGGTCGCTTTGCTCATCACCGTATTCATCGCCGGCGTCTGCCTGCCGCGGCTGGCCGCGCGCATGCGGCTGGGCCGCCTGCCCGGGGACTTGCGGCTGCGTTTCAAGGGCAGGGAATATTTTTTTCCCTTCGCCTCGACACTGCTCTTTTCATTCCTGGCGATGCTGCTCATGCACTTTTTGTAAGCCGAGTCCCTTGACCGCGGCGACGCGCGCCTCGTGGATGCGCAAGGGGATCTGGGCAGGATGGGCCAAGGCGATGGCGCCGGCATCCACGCCGCGCACGGCTTCGAGCACCTGCAGCCACGACTGCGTCTGCGGGTAAGGTCGCTCCTCAAACCCTAAGCGGCCGCGATAGTCGCATTCGCAGGCGGCCAGCACCTGCCTGAAGCGCTCGGGACGGCGCAAGCCGTCACATTGTTCTATCACCCTCACCATGGTCGAAGGCCTGAGTTCCTCGAAGCGGTGAATGTCGCCATGAAACTGCGCCACCAGCCGCGCCAGTTCATGGCAATCGGCCGGCACGCGCAGCCTGTCGCAAAGCGGACGGAGCATCGCCACGCTGACCACCTCATGGCCGGTGTGGCGCGGCAGCGTTTCGGGCGGCGTCCTGCCCTTGCCCAGATCGTGCGTCAATGCGGCGAAGCGCGCCGGCAGAGACAGGCCCAGCCTTGCCGACATATCGGCGACCATCATGGTATGCACCCCGGTGTCCACCTCGGGGTGGAAGTCGGCGCGCTGCGGCACACCGAACAGGCCATCGACCTCGGGCAGGATGCGCAGGAGCGCACCGCTCTGGCGCAGGCTCTCGAACATGCGCGAAGGCCGGGCCTCCATCAGCCCCTTGGCCAGTTCCTGCCAGACCCGCTCGGCCACCAGATGGTCCACCTCGCCGCTTTTGACCAGTTGCCGCATCAGTTCCAGGGTCTCCGGAGCGATCACGAAATCGGCGAAGCGTGCGGCAAAACGCGCCACGCGCAGGACGCGCACCGGATCCTCGGCGAAGGCCGGCGAGACATGGCGCAACACTCGGGCCGCGAGATCACGGCGGCCGCCGTAGGGATCGATGAGAGCGCCGCCCGCATCCTTGGCGATGGCATTGATGGTGAGGTCGCGCCGCGCCAGATCCTCTTCCAGGGTCACCTCAGGGGACGCATGAAAGACGAAACCGTGGTAACCCGGCGCCGTCTTTCTTTCGGTGCGGGCCAGGGCGTATTCCTCTTGCGTCTTGGGGTGGAGGAATACCGGGAAGTCCCGGCCTACGGGACGAAAGCCTTGCGCCACCATCTCGGCCGGCGTCGCCCCGACGACGACATAATCGCGATCGACCACCGGCAGTCCTAGCAGTTCGTCGCGAACAGCGCCGCCGACGCTATAGGTTTTCATGGACGAAGCCTGCCCGCCGCAGTCATGAAGTCAGATAAGACTCGGCTACGGCTTCCAGCGGCGTTGGGACCAGGGAAAAAGGCAAGCTGCAGCCCTCCGTGCAAACATTCGGGACTTGCATCGAGTAATAATTGTCACGCGACATCAGGCCTCCAGGGACGAACTCCATCGCCCACGCCTGCAAATAAGAGAGGGTATCTGACAGACCGATCACTGGACGGCTATGGCCGCTCACCGCACCGACATAGCTGACCAGTTCCCTCAGTGTGTATTGACGCGGCCCGCAAACATCGTAAGACTGGCCAAGGCTCTCTGGCCGCGCCAGGCTGAGAGCGATGCTAGCGGCCACATCCCCCACCCATACGGGCTGGAAGCGCGCACCCGGGCAGGCCAGAGGCAGTATGGGGGCGATTTTCTGCAGCCTGGCGAAGAGATTGAGAAAACTGTCCCCCTCGCCGAAGATCACCGAAGGGCGAAAGACCGTGGCCTCGAGTCCGCTCCCGAGCACGACAGCCTCCCCCTCTGCCTTGGACCGCAGGTAGCCTGAAGGCGCGTCGGGCCCGGCCTGGAGCGCAGAGACATGGAGCAGGCGGGTCACTCCTGCGGTCTTCATGGCGGCGACGATTTTCTGCGGCAGAATGACGTGGGTGCGCGCAAAACCGCTGCCGTAGCGTTCACCGCGTTGCCCCCTGCCGCCCTGGAGTATGCCGACCAGATTGATGACCGCGTCCTGGTCTTCCATGAGCCCGGACAATACCCGCGGGTCGTGAACATCCGCCTCGATCACTTCAACAGTCGGCAACGGCAGCAAGCGTTTTGCCCGCTCGCGACGGCGTGTCGGCAGGCGCAGCCGGAATCCCTCTGCAGAGAGGCGGCAAGCGAGTTGGCTGCCCAGGAAGCCCGTTCCCCCTATCAACAGAATGTTGCGAATCTTCATGGCAGTTCCTCGTCCTTCACCCTGCCGCGCGGCCCGACCACGCCGATGCGGCTTTTCAGTGAGAGCTGCTTGTCCTCGAACAACGCGGAATAATATACGGCGTTGCTCATCACTTTCTTGACATAGTCGCGCGTCTCGTTGAAGGGGATGGTCTCGACGTAGATGGCACCCTCCAGCGGCTGTTCCGCGCGCCACCTGCGGGC
>CAIYYX010000088.1 GCA_903930535.1 uncultured Sterolibacterium sp.
GGATGGAACTGGAAAAGCAGAGAGGGATTTCCGTCACCTCCTCGGTGATGCAGTTTCCCTACCGCGAGTGCATCGTGAATCTCCTCGACACCCCCGGCCACGAGGACTTCTCCGAAGACACCTATCGCACCCTGACCGCCGTCGACTCCGCGGTGATGGTGATCGACTCGGTGAAGGGCGTGGAGTCGCAGACCATCAAGCTCCTGAACGTCTGCAGGCTGCGCGACACCCCCATACTCTCCTTCATCAACAAGCTCGATCGCGAGGGACAGCCGCCGATCGAGCTGCTCGATGAAATCGAGTCGGTGCTCTCCATCCAGTGCGCCCCCATCACCTGGCCTATCGGCATGGGACGCCGCTTCCGTGGCGTCTATCATCTTTACGACGACAGCGTTTCCGTCTTCGACCCAAAAGGGGAAAAGGGCGTTGCCGAAGTGATACAGGGCTTGCACAACCCCAGGCTGGATGAACTCATCGGCGAACAGGCGGAGGAATTGCGCGTCGATATCGAACTGGTGCGCGGCGCATCGCACACCTTCGACAAAGAAGCCTATCTGGCCGGCAAGCAGACACCCGTGTTCTTCGGCTCGGCCGTGAATAATTTCGGCGTGCAGTCCCTGTTAGACGCCGTGGTCGATCTGTCGCCAGCACCCTTGCCGCGGCTTGCCAAGACGCGCATGGTCGAGCCCGAAGAGGAGGCCTTCAGCGGCTTCGTTTTCAAGATCCAGGCCAATATGGATCCCAAGCACAGGGACCGCATCGCCTTCCTGCGCGTGTGCTCGGGACGCTTCCTGCGCGGCATGAAGCTGAAGCAGATGGCCACAGACAAGTTCGTCGCGGTGAATAATGCCATCACCTTCATGGCGCAGGAAAGAAACACCACCGAGGAATCCTTTGCCGGAGACATCATCGGCATTCCCAATCACGGTACGGTGCGCCTTGGGGAAACCTTTACCGAGGGCGAGGATCTGCAGTTCACTGGCATCCCCTCCTTCGCGCCAGAGCACTTCCACCGCGTCCGCCTGAAGAATCCGCTGAAGATGAAGCAGATGCAAAAAGGCCTGCAGCAGTTGGCCGAGGAAGGCGCAACCCAACTCTTCCGTCCCATGGGATCAAGCGACCTGATCCTGGGCGCGGTGGGCACCTTGCAGTTCGATGTGGTGGCCCACAGGCTGGAGCACGAGTATGGCGTCGATGCGATCTTCGAGCCAATTGCCGTAGCCACGGCACGCTGGGTCAAGGGCCCCGACGAAGAGATCAGGCGGCTCATCGATTTGCATTTTCTCAACATGGCCAAAGACGGCGCCGATGACTATGTTTATCTGGCGCCCAGCAAGTGGAATCTCGCCGGAACCGAGGAGCGTTTTCCGAAGATACGTTTTTTGGAAACGCGTGAGATCGCCTAGAGCCCGTAGCTGTCCGAAGGACAACCCAGGGCTCTTGTGCCGTGAGGCGCTAGTAGTCAGTCATGCGTCTGTTGATGGGTAGGTCGGGCTGCACCCGTCCGGGTGTCTCCGTCGAAAGGCCGACCTACGGGCAGCGCCCGCTCCACCAGCTTCAGCCAGTAGTTGATCCCTAAGGGAATGATTTCGTCGTTGAAGTCGTAATGCGGGCTGTGCAGCAGGCAGCCGCCCTCACCCATGCCGTTGCCCAGCCAGACGTAGCAGCCCGGTTTCTCGCGCAGGAGGTAGGCGAAGTCCTCCGCGCCCATGCTGGGCTTGAGATCCTTGCGGACATTCGCTTCGCCCAGGAGCGAACTTGCTGCCTCGCGGCATAGCGCGGTCTCGGCTTCCGAGTTGATGGTCGGCGGATAGCCGCGCTCGAAGGCGAGCGCGATGGAAACCCCGAAGGTCGTGCCCACCCCTGCGCAAATTCTCTCCATGCCCTCTTCCATCATGTCCTGCTGCTCTTTGCTGAAGGTCCTTACCGTGCCGCCCAGCAAGGCCTCCTCGGGCAAGACGTTGTCAGCGTGGCCGGCATGGAAGCGCGTGACGGAAAGCACCGCAGGCTCCATGGGCTCGGTGTTGCGGGAAACCAGGGTCTGCAGCGCCTGCACAAGCGCGGCCCCGGCGACTACGGTGTCCGCCGCCTGGTGCGGCATGGCGGCATGGCCACCGTGGCCGGTGATGGTGATGGTGAAGCGGTCTGCGCCAGCCATCACCGGACCTGGCATGACGGATATCTGCCCGACAGGCAGACCCGGCCAATTGTGCAGGCCATACACCGCCTGCATGTCGAATTGTCTGAAGAGACCCTCCTCGACCATGAGACGGGCGCCGCCCTCGTGTTCCTCGGCTGGCTGGAAAATGAAATACACCGTACCGTCGAAATTGCCCAGTTTGCCCAGCGCTTCTGCTGCACCCAGAAGCATCGCGATATGGCCGTCGTGGCCGCAGGCGTGCATGCATCCGGGACTCATCGAGCGGTGCGCGAAGCTGTTCATCTCGTCGACAGGCAGGGCGTCCATGTCCGCGCGCAGGCCGATAGCGCGGCGGCTTGTGCCTCGGCTCAACTTGCCGATGACGCCGGTGCCTGCCAGACCGCGGTGGACTTCCAGGCCGAGTCCCTGCAAATGTGCCGCGACGATATCGGAAGTGCGCCATTCTCCGAAGGCGAGCTCGGGGTGGGCGTGGATGTCGCGTCTGATCGTCGCAATGTGATTGATGTCCATGGCCGCCTCGCTTATGCTTGGCCTCATATTCTGCCATAGCCCTGTTTTGACAACCCTCTCATGGAAAAAATTGACTGCGCCGTGATCGGCGCCGGCGTCATCGGCCTCGCCGTGGCGCGCCGCCTCGCCCTCTCCGGACGCGAGGTGATCATTCTGGAAGCGGAGAATCGCTTCGGCAGCGGCATCAGCGCCAGGAACAGCGAAGTGCTGCACGCCGGCATCTATTACCCGCAGGGATCGCTGAAAGCCCGGCTTTGTGTCGAAGGCCGGGACATGCTTTATCGCTACTGCGAAGAGCGCAGCATAGGCCATAAACGCTGCGGCAAGCTCATCGTCGCCACGAGCGAAGATCAGAGAGCCGCCCTGGTGGAAATCGCGGCACATGCCAGCGCGAACGGCGTGAAAGAGATAAGGTCGCTGACAAGAAGCGAAGCGCGTGTGCTTGAGCCTGAACTGGAATGCGACGCGGCGCTCTTCTCGCCTGCCACGGGCATCATAGACAGCCATGGCCTGATGAATTCTCTCTTGGGCGACGCACAGGCAGCTGGAGCCGTGCTCGCCCTGCAGAGTCCGGTGACGGGTGGAGAAGTGACAGGTGAAGGCATCGTCCTCGCTGTCGGCGGCGACGAGCCCATGAAGCTTCTTGCCAAAAGCGTATTCAACTGCGCGGGGCTGGGCGCACAGGGTTTCTCCAGGTCTCTCAGGGGCATGCCTCTTGAAACCGTGCCGCCGCTTTACTATGCGAAGGGAAATTACTATGCGCTCTCGGGGCGCTCGCCTTTCTCACGACTGATTTATCCCGTGCCCCAGCCCGGCGGCCTCGGGGTCCATCTGACGCTGGATCTGGCGGGATCGGCGCGCTTCGGCCCCGACGTCGAGTGGATAGAAGAAATCGACTACGGCGTTGATCCCCGCCGCGCCGAAGGCTTTTATGCAGAGATCCGCCGCTACTGGCCGGGGTTGAAAAACGGCGCGCTCTCCCCGGCCTACTCAGGCATACGCCCCAAGCCCCATGCGCCAGGAGAGACGGCAGCAGACTTCCTGGTTGATGGCAAGGACAGGCACGGCATCAGTGGGCTGGTCTGCCTCTATGGCATCGAGTCACCGGGACTCACCTCCAGCCTGGCCCTCGCGGAGTATGCCCTCAGGCAATGTAAATGAGGGTCATGAGGGCGCATAGCGCCTCCGGTTTCAATCCGGATAGCCGCAAGGAACGGGATTTCAGAAGGCCCCCCGCGAGAAAATAATGTAATATGCATATTCTTGCAGGGCAAGAAAAGCCCTTTCGACAATCGACAAACGAATGCCCGGCAACGCGCGCGATCACTCCCAAAGGCAGGATGCAGAATTTCTCAGGAGGAACTGACCATGCCCATAGGCGAATTCTGCAACCGCATCGTCGTCGTCACAGACCGCAATTCATCGGTACTCGAAGCCGCCAAGCTGATGCGCCTGCATCATGTCGGCAGCATCGTCGTCACCGACATTGTTGAAGGGGTGCGCAAGCCCGTAGGCATCATCACCGACCGGGACATCGTCATCGAAGTCGTCTGTGCGGGCCTCGAAGCGGGCACCCTGCGCACGGGCGAAATCATGAGCGGAAGTCTTGCCGCCGTGCGCGAACAGGAGGGGGTGTTCGAGACCTTGCAACTGATGCGCCGCCGCGGCATTCGCCGTGCGCCGGTGATAGGCGAAGATGGCGCCCTGATAGGGATAGTCGCCGCGGACGACCTGATCCAGTTGCTCGCCGAGGAGATGAACGAGCTTGCCAAGCTCATCGAGCACGCCAAGCCCAGACCGGGGATTGAATGAATCGCCCGCAAGTATGTCACACTTGGATTGTTGCCCACAGTTTTTCCCCACGGATAATCCATCCAGCATAGTTCAGCAAAGGAATATTTCATGGCTCCCATTATTCCGGAGACTCCCGCCGAATTCGACAAGACGCGCATCATCGAACGTCCCGATGGCTTTTACTGGCAGTACCAGGGCACGGACAATGAGTTCGGTCCTTTTGCCTCGCTTCTCGAAGCCGTCGAGGACATGAAGTACAATGCCGATGTTGCCATCGAGCCGGGCGAGAGCCTTCTTGAAGCCGAGGATGAACTTGGCATTGCCGACTGGATCGATCCTGAAACCGGAGAACTCGCCGAAGGCTCGGTCCCGCATATCGAGGATCGCTGAACCATGGCCGACACCGCTACTTCCACAAACTCTATGCGCAGGATGTCGTCCTGCCCGGTCTGAAAAAGCCCGGCAAAGCCGCGCTGGAGGCGGCAATGGCAGGCCACGTGCCGGAGAAGGCTGAACCCGTCGGTCTATACAAGCACAAAAATTAAATCGGCTTCTCGAACTTGAGTACGAACTCGTCCACGGCAGTCTTGGAGCGGGAGGAGTGTTCATTCCGGGTGTCTTCGGGATGGCGCAGGAAGCTTCCCTCCGCGACCAGCCTGAATCCCGCGGCTTCGACTTCCCGGCGCAGGACACTCTCCTCGATGCGGTGCAGGGTTTTGGTCACATTCACGCCGTCTCCGGGTCGCGCGGAATGATCGGCGATCACCAGAAGGCCTCCCGGCTTCAGGGCGGCGAACAGCTTCTGGTTCATTTTCGCGCGATCCACGCCAGCGCCGGCGGTGTCGTGATAGGCGAAGAAGAAGCTGATCATGTCGAGACCGCTCATCCCCGCCGGATCATCAAACTCGCGCACCACACGCACCACATTCTTCATCGCCGGCGTCTTGGCGCGATTGTCGAATCTATCCTTGAGGCGAATCACCGCCGCTTGCGTATCCTGGGCATAGACCACACCCGTGGGGCCGACCGCGCGGGCCATGAGTTCTGAGCTATAGCCGCCGCCGGCGCCCAGATCGAGCACCCTCATTCCCGGCTTGACTGCCGTGAACTCCAGAAGTCGAACGGGATTCCTGCGAACGTCCGTCTGTCTGTCTGCTTCGCTGCGGTCGGGCGCGGAAATGATTGCCTGATAGTCAGGCAGAGGAGCAATCCCTGCGCAGGCGGCAAGCATGGCAGTCAAGGCCAGAAGGATGAAGTGATTTCTCATGTCTTTCTCCAATTAATGCCACTCGCCAGCTTCGAGAATGGCCACCGCTCTCGCGAGAAACTCTGCGGCCAACTTGCCGTCGGCGAGGCGGTGATCCATGGTCAGGGAGAGCACGGACACGGGTCTGATGCACACCTTGCCATCTCTCGCCACAGGAATTTCCTGCAGGCGTCCCACCGCGAGGATACCTGACTCTGGCGGAGTGATGAGGGCGTTGAACTGGTCCGGCCCCTGGGCGCCCAGGTTGGAAATGCTGAAGGTGGCGCCAGAAGCCTCCTCCTGGCGCAAGCGGCCGGCGCGTGCGCGCTCAACCAGGTCCTGCCGCATTTTCGCCAGCTCTGCGAGGCTTAGCTTCTCCACCTCATGGAACACCGGCACCCGCATGCCGTCGGTGACGGCGACCGCCAGGCCGATATGGGCGCCTGTCACCGCTTGGACATGGGCATCGGGCGAGTTCGGATCACCGATGAACAGGCTGTTTACCAGTGGAAACTCGATCAGCGTCCTGGCCACCGCCTGCAGCAGGAAATCATTGACGGAGAGATTGAGACCTTGCGGCGCAAGCCTCGCGCGCTGAATCTGCACCTCGCTCCAATCGAGCGCGCGGCTGACGGTGAATTGCGGCACGGTGGCGTTCGACAGCGCCATGATGCGGGCCACGCTCCTGCGCATGGGAGTCAAGGCGATACCCGGCTGACCTGCCGAAGGGTTAGCTTGTTTAACTTGTTTAACCTGTTTCTCGGCTACCGCACGCTCGACATCTTCGACCTGAACGCGCCCGCCCGGGCCCGTAGCCGTCACCGACGCGAGAGCGATGCCCTGCACCTCTGCGAGTCTTCTCGCCGCGGGCGAACTGCGCACGCGCTCAGTGTCGCCCGGAGTCTGTGCAGCGGGTAGTGCCGCTGCCTCTGCCTTGCCATCCTCGATCCAGGCGATGGCCGCGCCCACCGCCACCTCTGCCTCAGGCTGGACCAGAATCTCGGCCAGGGTGCCGTCCATCGCCGCCTCGATCTCGAGGACGCTTTTCTCCGTTTCGATTTCCACCAGGGGCTCCCCCTGGGTCACCTTGTCACCCACGGCCTTCAGCCAGCGCACCAGACGTGCGGACTCCATCACCAGACCGACACGGGGAATTTCTACCAGGACTCTTGCCACGACACTTCCTCCATCAAGCGATCAGTTCGCGCACTGCCTTCTCGATCTCGCGGGACCCTGGGAGCAATGCCTTCTCCAGTTCGGGTGCGAAGGGAATCGGGGCAAACGGGCAGCCCACCCGGACGATGGGCGCATCCAGTTCTTCGAAGGCCAAGCTGCCCAGACGCGCCGCAATTTCCGCTCCCACCCCGCCCACTTCAACCGCCTCATGGGCGATCACCACGCGCCGGGTCTTGGTGACCGATTTAAGCAGTGTCTCGATATCCAGGGGCACCAGGGTTCTGAGGTCGATGACTTCGCAGGAGATGCCCTCCTTCGCCAGGTTATCGGCGGCGGCAAGAGCCGTCCTGACCATGGCCGAATAGACGATTATCGTGACATCCTTGCCCGCTCTGGCGACCCTCGCCTGGCCTATGGGTAAGGGGCCTGCACCCTCGGGCAAGTCCTCCTTCATGGCATAGAGCCGCTTGTGCTCGATGAACAGCACCGGGTCGGAAAGCCTGATCGCCGACTTCAGAAGTCCATAGGCTTCAACCGGCGAGGAAGGCGCGACGACGATGAGTCCGGGCACATGGATGAACCAGGATTCCAGGCTTTGCGAATGCTGGGCCGCTGCACCGCCGGCCGCGCCCACCTGGGTTCTCACCACCATCGGCACACTGAGTTGGCCGCCTGACATATAGCGATACTTGGCCGCCTGATTGACCAGACAGTCCATGGCCAGCGTGGCGAAATCGATGAACATGATTTCCAGAACCGGGCGCAGCCCGCACAGCGCTGCACCCGTGGCCATGCCGGTGATGGCGGCTTCAGAGATCGGGGTGTTCTTCACCCTGTTCGTGCCGTGCTTGTCCACCAGGCCCTTGGTGACGCCGAAGGCGCCGCCTGCGGCGACATCCTCACCCAGGAGGTAAATGGCGGCATCCCTGTCCATCTCCTCGTCCAGGGCGCGCCGGATGATGTCTATGAAGGTCAGTTCCACTTTGCGTTCTCCTCCCTGCCGGGAAAGTCCGCGCTATAGACGTAATCCATCACGGTCGCGGGATCGGGGTGTGCGGCCTTCCTCGCCCTGTCCACCACCGCCGTCATCTCCGCCTTCACCCGCTGCATGATGGCCTCGAGTTCTTCTGCCGAGTCTCCCTTGGCGAGCAGATGCAAGCGCAGGCGCTCTATGGGATCCTTTTCCTTCATCGTCGCCATTTCTTCCTTGGAGCGGTAATGCTGGGCATCGCCCACATAGTGGCCGGCCATGCGGTAAGTCATGCACTCCAGAAGATAAGGGCCGCTGCCTGCGCGTATTCCTTGTATCGCGGAGCGCGCCGCTGCGTTCACGACCAAGACGTCGTTGCCGTCAATGGTCTGCGCGGAAATACCGTAGGGTGCGGCGAAGGCGCTGACCTTCGCGACATCGCTGTGCTCCTCCCGGCCGGTAAATTCGGCCATGCCGTTGTTCTCGCAAACAAAGAGCAGAGGCAGTTGCCAAAGCCCGGCGAGATTCAGGGTTTCGTGGAACACGCCCGAGCCGGTGGCGCCGTCGCCAAAGAACACCACTGCGATTTTTTCCTTGTTTGCAACCTGCGCCGCCCAGGCCGCCCCCGCAGCGAGCGACAGATTGCCCGCCACCACGCCGGTCGCACCCAGCATCCCGGTCGAGACATCGACCAGATGCATGGAGCCGCCCCGGCCTTGGCACAGGCCGTCCTGCCTGCCGATGACCTCGCAGAAAGTGGCATAGGGGTCAGAGCCCTTTGCCAGCACATGGCCGTGGGCGCGATGGCCTGAGAACAGCATGTCGCCCTCGGTCAGGTTGGCGCAGACCCCCACCGCCACCGCTTCCTGCCCGGTGGACAAATGCGGGAAGCCGGGAACCTCGCCAGAGGCGGCCAGCCGCTGCACATGGCCTTCGAAGAAGCGGATCTGCCAGAGCTGTTCATAGAAGCGATGAAGCATTTTCAAAGACAAATCCGTCACAACCACCTCCGTGTGGGCCGGGCTTTCTCTAGACCACCTTTATGGTGATAGCCCGACCTACAAATATTAACGTCCGAGAACCTGCAATGCCGCGGCAACGATTTTCTCCGTGCTCACCGTCAGTTCCTCTTCCAAGGATTGGCTGAAGGGAATCGGTACGTCGGGCACAACGACGCGGCGCACCGGCGCTTTCAGGAACGACAGGCCGTCTTCCGCCAACGTGGCGGCGATTTCTGCGGCGACGCCGAAGCTCTTATGGCATTCGTCGGCAATCACCGCACGCCCGGTCTTTGCCACAGACTTCAATATCGTCTCGCGGTCCAGGGGAACGACCGTGCGCAAATCCACGACTTCGGCAAAGATGCCCTGCTTCTCCAGGAGTTCCGCCGCCGCCATCGCCCGCGGCACGGTGATGGAACTCGCGATGATGCTGACATCACTGCCCTGCCTCCTGATGCGCGCGCGTCCCACGGGCAACATGGGTTCGTTCGGATCAAGCTCGGAGGTCTCGGTAAACAGCAGCGAGTGGCAGATGAACACGGTCGGATTCTGGCTTTTCAGCAACGACCATTTCATCAACTGGTAGGCGTCATCGGCGCCGCCCGGCGTCAATATCTGCAGTCCGGGCACTTGGCCCAGCATGGCCTGGGTGCGATGCGAATGCTGGGCCGCGCCCATGCCGCGCATCCCCGCCAGGCAATAGAAGGTGACCGGCGCCTTGCTCTGGCCGCCGCTCATGTAATGGATGTTGGCCGCCTCATTGACCACCTGGGCGAAGGCCTGGAAGATGAAACTGCCCGTGCCCAGATCCACCACCGGACGCTGGCCGCACATCGCCGCGCCTATGCCGGCGCCGGCCAATGCCAGCTCCGATATCGGCGTGACCAGCATCCTGTCAGAATAGTCACGCACCGCCGGTTCCATCAACTTCCTGGCGGTCATGTTCAGACCCATGAAGCTGCTGCCGATAAGCACAACCCGCGAGTCCGCTGCCATCGCTTCGTAAATGGCCTGGGCCAGGCCTTCGGCGAAAGTGATTTTCATAGCGCAGACTCCTGTGCAGCGAAGACATGGCGATAGGCTTCACTCGCTTCAGGAAAGGCGCTGTCCAGAGCAAACTGCGCGGCGCCTGTCATTTCCTTTTTTACGGCGGCGTCTATGGCCTCGATCTGGGTTCGATCGAGAGCGCCCGCGGCAAGCTGTTTCTTGAGATAGAGCGACAAGGGATCGCTCGAAAGCCAGGCGACCATGGCATCGACATCCGGCTTGCCGCCGAAGGCCCAGTCAATCTGCCAATCGCCGCCGGGCAGTTCAGGCCAGGTCATGATATTGCCCGGCCAGCGGCTGCAGCAGACCTCGACAAAGCGAGGTCCCCCGCCATTTCTCACTTCCGCAGTCAGTCTCTTGAAGCATTCTTCCATGGCAGTAAGATCCGTGCCATCGACTGCCTCCGAGGGAATTTGCAGAGACTGCGTCACGTCACCCAGACGCTGCGCCGGCAGGGTCGATGAAGTGTATTGCCCGCGCTTCCTGTCTTTGGGCGGAATGCTGTTGTTCTCGCAGACGAAGAGGATGGGCACCTGCCAGACCTGGGCGATGATCATGGACTCGTAGAAAGCGCCTTCCTCCAGACCCGCATCGCCGAAGAAGGCCACGGCAATGCCCTTGCCCTGCCGCTTGCAGGCCAGCGCCGCACCGGTGGCCAAAGGCAGGCTACCGCCCACCAGGGCCGAGGTCGTGGGCATGCCCAAGTCATTTGCAGACAGATGCAGGGTGCCGCTTTTCCCCCCGGCATAGCCGCCGGATCTGCCCAGGATCTCTGCCAGCATTTTGCCAGGCGAAGCACCGCGGGCCAGCAGATGGCCGTGGTTGCGCCAGGTGCTAAAGAGAAAGTCCTCGGGTTTCAAGGCAGCGCAGGCCGCCACCGCCGTGGCCTCCTGACCGATATAGACATGGTAGTGGCCGGGCAACTTGCCCGCGCGGGCCATGGCGATGCATTGCTCCTCGAAGCGGCGGATTTTCAGCATGGCCGCCAGGTTACTGCTGACATTGGCGCTCATTGTGCCCGCAACACCAGGTTGCGATAGGCATCCACCTCGCAGTTGAATCCGGGCACGACGAGAACCGTCGTGGTCTTGTCGTCTATCAGGGCCGGGCCATTGATCTTGTGGCCGGGCGCCATCTGGTCCCAATCGTAAGCCGGGGTATCGACAGGCGCTGCATTGCCTTCGAACAGACACATGCGCGAACCGCGCCTTGCCTTCTCGACGCCGCTGGCGGCCTTGGCATGGACCATCATTTCCACCTTGCGCGGCGGCGATGTCACCTTCAGGCGATAGGTGAGGAATTCCACCGCACGCCAGGCCATCGAGTAGGTGAACATCTTTTCGTAAGTGGTGTGGAAGTTGGCGAGCAGCACGGGCAGATTCTCCGCGCTCAGTTCGCCTTCCGGCAGGTCGATCTCAACCTCGTGGAACTGGCCAACATAGCGCATTTCCACCGTCGCCTTGTAGGTCAGCTGCGCTTCAGGAATGCCGATGCGGGCGAAGTCTGACTTGGCCTGCGCCCTCATGTCTTTGAAGAGACCGGCCACTTCGGCGAAGTCCAGTTTGTTCTGCCGGCGTGCGCAGGAACGGGCATATTCCAGACCCAGGTCCATGGCGAACATGCCGAAAGCGCTCATCAGCGCCGCGACGCGAGGCACGATGACCATGGGGATGGACAACTGCTTGGCAATGGCTGCAGCATGGATGCCGCCGGCGCCGCCGCCCGCCACCAGGGTGAAGTCGCGCACATCATGGCCCTTCTTGGTGCACACCTCGGTGATCAGGTTGGCCATGACCGTGTTGATGGTCGTGAACATGATTAACGCGGTTTGGCTCGAATCCGCGCCGAGCTTGGCTGCGACTCTTTCCACCGCCTGATGGGAGCGCGCCACGTCGAGCTTGACGTCCCCGCCCAGGAAGTAATCCGCAGGAATATAGCCCAGCACCAGGTCAGCATCGGTGACCGCGGCTTCCAGACCCTTGCCATAGGCCGCAGGACCGGGGTCAGCGCCCGCGCTCTGTGGGCCCACTCTGAGCAGGCCCAAGGAATCTATCCAGGCGAGCGAACCGCCGCCGGCGCCGACGGTGGGCACATCCACCATCTTGATGGCGACGCGATGCTCGCCCACCCAGGAGTCTCCCGTCGAGGGAATGTCCCCGTCCTTGATGACGCAGACGTCGAAGCTGGTGCCGCCCATGTCGACAGATAGCAGATTGTTCTTGCCGTGCAGGCCGCCCAGATAGCTCGCGCCATAGGGCGCTGCTGCCGGACCGGAATTCAAAAGATAGACGGCGCGGTCAAGACACTCGTCAACCACCTGCACCATGCCGTTGGCCAGCATCATCAAGAGCCGCCCCTTGCAGCCGCGCTCTATCAATCCTGCCTGCAGCTTGCGCGTGTAGTTCGAGAGCGCCGGACCGATATAGGCGCTGACCACCGCCGTTGAGAAGCGCTCGAACTCGCGGAACACCGGCAGAATCTCGTGCGAAGTGGTGACATAGGTCTCCGGCGACATGGCCTGGACGATGGCTTTGGCCTGCATCTCGTTCGTGCCGTTGGCGTAGGAATGCAGGAAGCAGACGGCAATCGCCGTACAACCCTCGTCGAGCAACTTCTTCGCCGCGACACGAAGCTCAGCCTCGTTCAAGGGCGTGAGTATCTCACCGGTGTACAAGGTGCGCTCTTCAACCCCCAGGGAAAGATTCCTCGGAACGAGCGGCTGGTAGGGTTCGATGAACATGTCGAACATGGAACCATGCAGATTCCTGATGCCGCGGCGCATCTCGACGACGTCGCGAAAGCCCTTGGTGGTGAGAACCCCCACCTTGGCGCCGCGCTCGGTGATGAGAATATTCGTGCCCAAGGTCGTGCCATGGACGATCTGCTCGACGTCGCCTAAAAACTGCTCCAGGGTCTGTCCGAAATGTTTTGCGGCCTTGCCCACCGCCGCAAAAAAGCCGCGTGTCGGGTCATCCGGCGTGGTCGAGGCCTTGAACCGTTGCAACTGTCCAGATTCCTCCAGAACCAGGCAGTCAGTGAAGGTTCCGCCTACGTCAATGGTCAGCTGCTTCACAGTGTTTCCTTTCCATAGGGCTTGAGCGCGATTTCCAGCGTCTGTTCATCGATTACAGCTTCATAGCGCTCCTTCGGCGGCTGCGCTCGAAGCTTTGTGGTTGCCGTTTCATCGAGCTTCAGCGTCGCCGCATCGATGACGACGCCGTAAATCAGTCTGGCCGCTTCCACCGACAACTTCTCCTTGGTCACATCGGCCAGGACTTTCTCCACCGGCCGCAGCCAGGGATCGCCCACGCCGGCGCCACCCGGACTCAGCTTGACGACGATATCGCCTTTCTTGACCGGTTCGATGCGGTGCGGCTTGACCCTGATCTTTTCGTTGCCGCGCAGGATGAAGGTGCGGGCGCGCGGCACGCGCTGACCTCCCTGCGCACCCTTGCCCTGGACCACGTCGCCATCCGAGCTGCCCGTCGACATGCGCCCGTCGCTGCCCTCATTGACCGCCCGCCAGTCTATGCCGCTGCCGCCCCTCCAGCGGCCGTGGCCGTTGAAGTTCTGCCTCGCCTCCAGTTGCAGCATGCGCCAGGGAAAGCGGATCTCCGCTTCCTCGATGCTGCCGCGCTGCACCGAACCCAGGGTAGTCAGCGTCGTCGGCCCGGTCATGCCGTCATGACCCCAGACCGCGCCGGCGCTGCCGTCGTAGTCGAAGGTGGTGCGCACATATTTTTCGCCGGTGCGGGTGTCGGTGGCGAAAGTGTAATCGCCCCTGTGTTTGCCCCAGCTCGCGATGGAGCGGTCCGGCCTGGCCTTGCCCAGGGCCTCGACCACCGCTTCGAGTACCTGGCCGCCGACATTGATCGGGCTCGCTCCCACGGTCGCAGGATAGTTGCAGTTGGTGACGTTCCCGGCCGGCGCGATCACCGTCATCGCGCGCAACGACCCCGTGTTGTGGAAGTCCGCCAGGGCCGGATCCATGTAAATGATCACCGCCGCCGCGGCCCGCGCATAGGTGCTGGCATAGACGCAGTTGATGAATCCCGGGCGCTGGGCGTCGCTGCGCGAAAAGTCCAGGGTGATCTCGTCTCCCTTGATGGTCACATCGACGCGCACCGTCACCGGCTCGTCGAGAATCGTGCCGTCGTCGTCGGTCGCCGATTCTCCCGTATAGACGCCGTCGGGCATCGCGGAAATCTCCGCCCTCACTGCCTTCTCGGTGCGGTCGAACATCTGGTGGATGGCGTCTATCACCGTGTCCCGGCCGTAGCGCTTCAATAATTCGATGATGCGGTTCTCGGCAAACTTTCCCGTGGCAATCATCGCATCGGTGTCCACCTTGACCTCGGCGGGCCAGCGCACGTTGTTGAATATCAGTTTCCTCAGGGTCTGATCCTCAACCCCTTTATTGAACACCTTGATCGGCGGAATGCACAGACCTTCTGCGATGATGTCATAGGCATTGGCGAAATAGCCGCCGGGAAAGGAGCCCCCCGTGTCCATCATGTGGCCGCGCACAAGAGTAAAAAACAAGAGCTCGCCCTCGAAGAACACCGGACGGATGTAACCCCAGTCGGGCAGATGGGTGTTGTGGCCGCCGTGGTAGGGATCGTTGGTGAGAATCACATCCCCCGGATAGAGATCGTTCTTGTACATTTCCGCGATATCCACAATCGAGAAGGATGTGCCGAGGAACTGGCTGGGCAGGCCCTCGGGCACGGCGACCGTGGAGCCGTCGGCAAGCCAGACGCCGACCGACAGGTCCTTCAGGGTGGAGATCAGATAGCTTTGCGATGTCCTGGTCACCATGCTGCGCATTTCGCGGCAGAGAGACTGGAATCCGTACCAGACGGTGGATAGGGTGATCGGGTCGATAGTGGCCAAGGTTTTACTCCAAGAGAAACGGTTAGGAATTTTCGTCAGGACGGAATTTTGTTTCCAGCTTGACGCCGCGGCGTCTGTGCTGTTCGCTGATCTTGCCATTCTCGAGATAATGGCCCTTCACCGCACGCAAGGCCGCCTCGTCCCACTGCGGCAGCCAGTCGCCCAGAGAGTAGCCGAACCAGGGCGGCTGCGGCCGCAAGCCAGGAAGGCCGAGTTCCTCCCAGATCAGTTTGGCACGTTCCATGTACTCCTTCTTCGGCAGCGCCAGGGGCGGCATGTCGCCCTTCATGGTGGCATCCATGAGCAGAGTCGAATCCTCTTCCTGCTCGCTCTCGCGCTTCGGTCCGTGTCCCTGGCCTCGATGCGGCAGGGTCTGGACGTCGGCGACCGGATTCATGCGGTAGGCCATGGCCCAGAAGAGCGCATCGGCATTATCGGGGTCGATGTCCTCATTGACGGCGATGCAGATCTTGCCACAGTCGCCCTTGAACGAGGTCGCGCCATACAAGGCGCGCCAGATCTCGGTGCGCGCCATGGATTTGTCGACGATGATAACCGTCATGCGCAGCAAACCTGTCAGCGGCTCGTGCAGGGAGACGCGTTTGATGCCCTTGATGCCCAGTCCGTCACGCAGATGCGAGAGGAAAAGCGGCTCGTAGGCGACGCGCTTGATGACGCTCGATTCGCTGGGCGCCACCTGGCTGATGTAGGAAGGGATGACGGGATTCTGCCGGTGGGTGATCGCCGTGATGCGCATCGGCATGTTGAATTCTTCCAACGCGACATGGCCGTGCGATTCGCCGAAGGGCGCCTCGGGCTCGCCATACTCCGTGTCGATGTAGCCCTCGATGACAATCTCGGCCTCGGCCGGGACCATCAGATCGACGCTTTTTGCCTTCACCACATTGATCGGCGCGCCGGCCAGACCGCCCGCGACATGCAGTTCATCGACGCCCATGGGCAGCTTCTGCGGCCCCATGAAGGCGACATAGGGCGGGCAGCCCAATACGATGGCGCAGGGCATGGACTTGTCGCCGCGCTTCTGGTGCTTGAGGTAATGCTGATAGCCGCCGGCGCCGCCCACCCGCGTCGCCATGCGCACCACCAGACGGTCCGGTGCCTTCAGGGCGCAGCGATAAGTGCCCATGTTCTGGATGCCGGTGTCGGGGTCGCGGGTGATGACGTTGGTCGCGGTGAGCGTCGGCGCGCTGTCGAAGCCTGGGGTCGAGATCGGAATCGGCAGCATGTCCAGGCCATTACCCATACCTTGCAGCGCTGCGCCTTCATGGACGACTTCCTGGCAGGCCGCCTGGCTCACGATGCGTGGCGGTATCGGGTGGGCGATGGCATGGTCCCACTTGGCCTGGATCTCTTCCACAGGAACGTCCATCCCGGCACTGTAGATAGCCCTGTTGGCCGCAATCGCGCCGACCACCACAGGCATGGAATACTTGCGGCCGAGGCCGTCTACGATATTGGTAAACAGGAAGGCTTTGCGATCCGCCTCGGCCAGGCCGCCAACGAATTGCCAGCGCACCAGGGGATGAAGTTCCGAGTCCTTGTCTATCGGCCGGTCTATGGTGACCAAGAGTCCCAGTTTCTTGAGCGTCTCCAGGTGTTGGTGAAGGTCAGCGTAGTTGCGATGGTCTTTCTTTTCTTCTGTCATTTCTTTTCCTATTGTTTTTCGATCTTGGCCGCGACGACGACATCCCTCCATTTCGCGACCTCGGAGATGAGTTGTTCATGCAGCTCCTCGGGCGTGCTGCCGCGAACATTCATGCCTAAGCCCTGAAACATTTCCTTGAGGTCAGACTGCGCCAGTGCGGCATTGATTTCCTTGTTCAAGCGATCGATGATGGCACGCGGCGTCTTGGCCGGGACGGCGATGCCGTTCCAGGCGGTGACCTGGTATTTCGCCAGGCCGCTCTCCATGACTGTGGGCACATTGGGCAGTCCGGCAAATCTGCCGCTCGAGGTGACTGCCAGCGGCTTCAGGTCACCGCTCTTGATCTGCGCCATGACCGGGGCCAGGACTTCGAAGGCGACCTGGATGTCATTGCTCATCACCGCAGTGACGAGCATGGGCGTGGTCTTGAACGGCACTATGGTCAGGGGCAGGCCGGTCATGCCCTTGAACAGTTCGGCCGCGAGATGCTGGGTGCTGCCTATGCTGACGGTGCCGATATTGAGCTTTTCCGGATGGCTCTTGGCCAGAGCAATCAAATCGGCGACGTTGTTCAAGGCAGAGGCCTTGTTCGCCAGGAGCACGATGTTGAAATAGCCGATGCCGCCAACGGTGGCGAAATCGCGCACGATATCGTAGGGAAGCGTTTTGAACAGCGCGACACTCGCGGCATTGCCGCCATTCACAAGCAGGAGGGTATAGCCGTCCGGATCGGCCTTGGCGACGGCATCCGCCGCCAGGATGCCGCCTGCTCCCGGACGGTTGTCCACAATCACGCTCTGCCCCAGCGATGACGCCAGCTTTTGCGCCAGCTTTCTTGCCGTGATGTCGGCCACCCCGCCTGCGGCATAGCCGACGACGAGCTTCAGTGGCTTGGCCGGATAAGTCTGGGCCTGTGCTGCCGCGCCCATGACTGCCAGCGCGAGGCCGGTCGCAAAATGCTTTAGCCAATGCCTAGTCATGATTATTTTCCTGTCTCACTGTTGACCGAAACCGATGTCCTTCATCAACTGGCCCTTGAAGTCGTAATCCGCCTTCAAAATTTTCGCGTACTCTGCGCCGCTGAAGAATTCCACCGTCTGATTGAGCTTCTTGGCTGCGCTAATGAAATTGGGCTGGTTGGTCACGTGTTTGCAGGCGCGCTCCAGCGTATCGAACACCGGCTTGGGCAGACCCTTGGGCACGAACACGCCATTCAATCCCGGCGGAATCTTCGGAAAGCCGAGCTCGGTCACCGCGGGCGCATCGGGGTAGGCCTGATCCCTATGGTCATTGAATACCGCCAGCACCCGCACGTCCCGGCCGAGAAGGGAGGAGACGGCAATGATGCCGACGCTCAGGGTTCCCGACATCACTTGCGGCAGCACGCCGGAATCGCCGCGATAGGCGATCGGTATCATGGACACGCCGGCAGCGCGGGTGAGCGCCGCCATCGACAGGTGGGGAATCGAACCCAGGCCGGCATTGCCGTAGGAGAGTTGACCCGGCTTGGCTTTTGCATCGGCCAGCAGATCCTTCAAAGTCTTGTAGGGCGAGGAGGGCATCACCACCACGGCGAAAACATTGTCGAAGACGCCGCACACCGGCACGATGGAATCGAAGCCGTAAGACAGGTTCTTGATGACATGCGGCGAGTTGACCAAAGGCGTGGCAGGGGCGAAGGAAACCGTGTAGCCATCGGGTTTTGCGGCGGCCAGAACAGCGAAGCCGATCGATCCGGCGGCGCCTTCGCGATTGATGACCACGAACGACTGCCCGAGAAGCTTGGACATTTCCGCAGCATAAACGCGTGCCAGTATGTCCGTGCCGCCGCCCGCGCCAAAGACGCTCAACACCTCAACCGTCTTCGCCGGATAGGTTTCCTGGGCAAGAGGCATTCCGAATGGCAGCAGTGTTAAAAGTATCGTGCGGAGCATGGTGCGAAACATATATTCTCCCTTGCGTAGACAGCGCCTTTCGGCGAACAAGCAGTCAAACATAAATCGTCTTACGTAGTTTGATCTAGGTCAATGGAAAAGTCTATAGATGATTGATTGAAGCCAGGAAAACGCTGATCAAGTACAGCTTCGTCATTGCGATTGCCACGGCCCTGCGGGCCTCGCAATGACAGAAGCGAAGCAATCTAAGAGCCATGCAGGATCAGTGGCTTGAAGATCGCCACGCCCCTTTGGGGCTTGCGATAACGGACTTGATCAGTATTTCCCTGGGGCGTGTTCTCGATTGGGCGACGCGATGCGTTGTGGTCAAATAGGGATGGGCGCACGAAGCGACGTGAGGTCGATGGTTATTCCAATGACGGGCCGGGCCACCGTATTTGACCACAAACTGTAGGGAACGAGACAGAGGGTCCGCAATTGAGAACACTGAGAACACGCGAGAACACGCCCTGACCCTATGCGGGAAACAATTTTCCTTCTGGCGCTAGCCAGTCTGACCAGCGGCATCTCGCTGCGCGTCATCGAGCCGATGCTGCCGCGGTTGGCGGATGATTTCGCCGTCAGCATTTCGTCCGCCTCGATGGCGATCACCGCTTACGCCCTCGCCTATGCCGTTGGACAGTTCGTTTATGGGCCGCTCGGCGACCGTTTCGGCAAGCTCCGGGTGGTGACGCTTTCCCTGTTCGGCGCCGCTCTCGGATCCCTGGGCTGCGCCTTCGCGCCGGATCTCACCTCGCTCACGACCCTGCGCTTTTTCACCGCGCTCTTCGCCTCGGCGCCGGTGACGCTGGGCATGGCCTATATCGGCGATCAGGTGACGGTTGCCAGCCGCCAATCGGTGATCGCACATTTCGTCGCCGGAACCATCATAGGCCAGGCACTTGGCCCCCTGGTCGGCGGCATATTCACCGACCTCTTGGGCTGGCGTCATAGCTTCCTGTTTCTCGCCGCGGCATTCGCCATCGTCCCCGCATTGATGTTCCTCAGAACCCGTTCACAGTGGGCCGGGAGCGGTGCAAGAAGTTCGGGCGGCAATCCCTTTACCGTGCATCTGCGGTTGCTCGCCCGCCCGCGGGTGCGCTATGTCGTGTCCGCGGCATTTTCCAATACCTTCTTTTTCTTCGGCGCCTACTCCTTCATCGGCGCATTCCTGAAGCTGAAGTTCGATCTTTCGACCAGCCTGATAGGCATCATCCTCGCCGGCGTCGGCCTCGGCAGCGTGCTCTACACGCTTTTTGTCGGACCCCTGCTCCAGGCCCTGGGGCAGCGCGGTCTGGTCGCCTGGGGAGGATTCATCTGTTGCCTTTGCTACGCGCTCACGGTTCTCACGCCATTCTGGAATATCGCTTTGCCGGCAACCATAGTCCTGGGATTCTCCTTTTACATGCTGCAAAACACCTTGCAGACCAAGGCGACGGAAATGGCGCCGCAGGAGCGCGGGGCAGGCGTATCCCTCTATGCCTCGTCCTGGTCGCTTGGGCAGGCCGCAGGCGTCGCGACGGCAGGCCTGGCCGTCGGCAGCATCGGCTTCGAGCCGACCATCATCGCCTTCGGCCTGGCTTATCTGGCGCTCGGCCTTTGGCTGCGGCGCAATCTCCAGAAACTGTAGCTCGGGTTTTCGATGCAGACACCCGGACGGGTACAGCCCTACATCCGCGTCGGGCTAAAGCCCGACCTACCATGCGTCTGGGCGACCAGCACAGCCAAAACGCCGGTCAGAAACGGCAGGCGGGGAAATGGCATGGTCATGCCTCCAGCACAATTCAAGTTATTATAGGTCTGATGTCCGCTTGGAAAACCGAAATGGAAAAGCTGCAGGAACAGCCGCAAATCATTCTGTCCCTGGCGGCGCATCGCGCCATCGAGCACTCCCAGCGGGGGACTGCTCCACCGCTGATGGAGCGCGCCGGAGCAGCGGCGGCGCGCTTGGCGCAAAAACTGATCGCTGGAAATACACTTCCTCCGCTGATTCTCGCCGGCCCCGGCAACAACGGCGGCGATGCCTTCGTCGTGGCGCGACGGCTCAAAGAAGAGGGACTGGATCCGGCAGTCATCTTCGCAGGGGATGCCGCCAAGCTGCCCAGTGACGCCCGCTTGGCCCATGATGCCTGGATCGCCTGCGGCGGCAGAGTCCTGGCAGACATGCCCGATCATGATCAATTCAGTCTCGCCGTCGACGGCCTGCTAGGCATCGGCCTTACGCGTCCGGTCGAGGGGAGAATGGCGGCGTTGCTCGAGCGCATCAATTCCCTGCCCTGCCCTGTTCTCGCACTCGACATCCCGAGCGGCCTGGATTCGGAGACCGGCCGCATCCTCGGCACGGCGGTCTTGGCCAGCCACACAGCGAGTTTCATTGCACTCAAACCCGGCCTCTTGACCCTGGATGGACCCGACTGCTGCGGCGAGATCAGCGTCCATGAACTCGATCTGGAGCTGGCCAGCGTCGATGGCGGCCGGACGGGGTTCACGATTGCCCCGGCGCTGTTCTCGAACCAACTCAGACCCAGGCTGAAGAACTCGCATAAGGGCAGCTATGGCAGCGCAGGCATCCTGGGCGGCGCCCCCGGCATGGCCGGGGCAGCACTCCTGGCCGCAAGGGCGGCATTGCATCTCGGTGCCGGCCGCGTCTATGTAGGCATGCTGGAGAGACTCGAAGTCGACCTCATGCAAGCCGAACTGATGCTGCGCGACCCCGAAGAATTATTTTCCCTGGCGGACTGTTTGGCTATTGGCCCTGGCTTGGGCGACTCGGAAGCCGCCCTCGATCTCCTGCGTCGCGCCATAGCCTGCGAATTACCCCTTCTCATCGACGCAGATGCGCTCAATCTGCTCGCCAAGCATCCCGTGCTCATGGCGAAACTCGGCCGCCGCAGCGCAGCGACGCTGTTGACGCCGCATCCGGCAGAGGCCGCCCGCCTTCTTGCTGTCGAGGTCGAGGCAATCCAGGCCGACCGTTTCAAAGCCGCGCTGGACCTGGCACAACGCTGCAAGGCCGACGTCGTCCTGAAGGGCTGCGGCAGCGTGGTCGCCCTGGCCGACGGCCGCTGGTTCATCAATACCACGGGCAACCCAGGCCTGGCCTCCGCCGGCAGCGGCGATGTCCTCTCCGGTTTCATCATCGCCCTCACCGCCCAGGGCTGGCCTGCCGACCAGGCATTGCTTGGCGCAGTGCATCTGCATGGCGCCGCAGCGGACGCCTGCGTCGCGGCAGGATGGGGTCCCATAGGCCTCACCGCCGGCGAACTGATCACAGAGGCGCGCAGAGTTCTGAACGGTTGGACCCATGAATGAGTTGCCAGAGGTTCAGCGCCCCCTGCGCGGCATCGTCCTGCTTCTGCTGTCATTCCTGTTCTTCTCCGCTCTGGATGCCACCGCCAAGCATCTCGCACAGACCTTCGCCATGCCGCTCCTGGTCTGGGCGCGCTACGCGGGGCATTTCCTGCTGATGCTGATTTTTCTCCTGCCCTCGATGCGCTCCAGGCTTCTCGTCACGAACCACCCCCTGGCGCATGTGATTCGCTCGCTGATGCTTGTTGGCATGACGGGACTCATGGTGGCAGCCCTGCCCTTGATGCCTCTTGCCGAGGCCACTTCGATGCTCTTCATCACGCCGCTGTTCGTGGTGATTCTGGCCGGTCCCTGGCTCAAGGAAAAGATCGGCCTTGGCCGCTGGCTGGCCGCACTCGTCGGTTTCTCCGGCGCGCTCATCATCGCCAGGCCAGGCGGCAGCCTGTCAGGCGTGGGAGCCCTCTTGATGCTGGGAGCGGCGTTTTGCTACAGCATCTACCAGATTCTGACTCGGCAGATGTCCAAGACAGAGAACACCTTGACCATGATTTTCTATTCGGCGCTGACCGGCACCGTCGTCATGTCCCTCTCCCTGCCCTGGTTCCTGGACGGTCCGCAGCCGACTCTATTCGAGGCGCTGCTGTTGTTCTTTCTCGGTCTGGCCGGCGGCATCGGTCAATATCTGATGACCAGCGCCTTCCGTCACGCGCCGGCGTCCATGCTCTCCCCTTTCATGTATGTGCAAATCGTCTGGGCGACCCTGTTAGGCTGGCAACTGTTCGGCCAGGTTCCCGACGGCATGTCCGTTCTGGGGATGGCCATCATCGTCGGCAGCGGCTTGACTATCGTTCTCGGCGAGCGGAGGAATGGCACCCCTTAAAGAGCAGGTGCTAGAATTATTCATTTAGAAATCGAGACATCATGGGACTCCCGCTCCGGCTCGCCGCCGAGGTCGAACGCAATGTCATCAGTGCCCTGATCGAGGACATCGGTGGCGGCGACCTGACTGCACTGCTCTCTCCCCCAGGCCACGCCAGCCGCGGCATCGTTCTTTGCCGCGAGTCTGCGGTGCTGTGCGGCAGCCGCTGGTTCGACGCCTGCTTCCTGCGCCTCGATCCCGCCGCCAAAATTTCCTGGCAGGCCAAGGATGGCGAGCGCATTGCCAGCGGCCAGACACTTTGCGAGATCCATGCCGAGACGCGATCTTTGCTCACTGCCGAGCGCTCCGCGCTGAACTTCCTGCAACTGCTCTCGGGGACCGCCACCGCCACGCGCCGTTTCGTCGATGCCATCGCCGGCACGAGAGCGAAAATAGTTGACACCCGCAAGACACTGCCCGGCCTGCGCCTGGCACAGAAATACGCGGTGAAAATGGGCGGCGGCGACAACCACCGCATCGGACTCTACGACGGCATACTCATCAAGGAGAATCACATTCTCGCCGCCGGCGGCATCCGTCCGGCGCTGGAAGCGGCAAAATTCCTCGCGCACGGCGACGTGTTCATCCAGATCGAGGTGGAGACGCTTTCCCAGCTCGAAGAGGCGCTGACCTGCGGCGCCGTCATGATACTGCTGGACAACATGACGCTGGCGCAAATGGGCGAGGCGGTGCGCGTCACCAAAGGCCGCGCCTCCCTGGAAGCCTCGGGCGGCATCAGCATGGAAAGCGTTCGCGCCATCGCAGAAACCGGCGTCGATCGTATTTCTGTCGGCAGCCTGACCAAGGATGTGCGTGCGACAGACCTGTCCTTGCGCCACGTAGAACGCTGAACCTGCCCTAAACAATGAAGCCGACACCGCTGACCGATCTGGGTGCCTGCATCACTGCGCTCAAGGTGGCCGGCAATCTGATCCGCGTCCGCTCCGAGGTTAACCCCAGGTTCGAGTTGGCAGGAATCGCGCGCAAGCTCGAGGGCACAAAGCCCGTCCTCTTCGAGCGCGTCAAGGGCCACGCTTATCCCGTGCTCACAGGATTGCTGTGGAACCGCGACATCGTCGCCTCGCTGTTCAATGTGGCCAGGGAAAAAGTGCCGTTTGCCATCGCAGAAGCGGTTGGCAAGTGGCAGAAGGACAAGGAGGGTCTGCCCTCCAAGATGCTGGCAGCCGCACCGGCCAACGAGGTGGTTGAGGATGCGGCCGACCTCGCCGTCCTGCCTCTGCCGGTCCATGCCCTGAAGGATGGCGGGCCTTATCTCGACTCCTCCCTGGTCGTCGCCCGCCACCCGGAAACCGGCGGCATCAATGCCTCCATCCACCGCATGCAGATGACGCGCAAAGACCGGCTGACTTTCCTCATCGACCCCGGTCGCCATCTCGAAGAATTTGTGGCCATCGCCGAGAAGCGCGGCGAGGCCTTGCCGGTGACCATCAATAACGGCGTCGGCCTGGCGCCATGGATAGTCGCCTCCCTGCCGCGCATGGGTGATGGCAAACCCGCCATCGCCAACCACCTGGCCGGCCAGGGCATCGACTGGATGAAAGCGCAGACCGTCGATGTTCCCGCCTACGCCAATGCGCAATTCGTCATCGAGGCGGAGATTCTGCCCGGTGTGCGCGAGTGGGAAGCGCCCTTCGCCGAGGTCACGGGCTATTACGGCGGTCGCGACAAGCGCTATGTCATGAGGGTGAAGAAAATCACGCGGCGAAAAAAACCCGTGTTCCATACTGTCCTTTCCGGTCAGGAGGTCTGGAACGCGGTCGGTTTCACCGCCGAGGCGGCGATCTTCAGGGCCGTGCAGGGCAGGATTCCCGAGGTGAAAGCGGTTTTTCTGCCACCGGGCGGCTGCGGCTTTTACCAGGCGGTTGTCCAGGTCGAGAACACCCGTGCCGATATCGGCAAGGACGTCATCCTCGAGACCTTCAAGGCATTCCGCTCTCTGCAGCGCGTCGTGGTGGTCGATTGTGACGTGAACCTGTACGATGCGGTCGATGTCGATTGGGCGATCACGACAAGATTCAACCCCGACAAGGACCTGGTCATCCTGCCCAGTCAGGACGGCCACATCCTCAATCCCATCGTCACGATGAATGACGACGGCAAGGGCGGGACGGTCACCAAAATGGGCATGGACGCATTGATTCCCTTCGCCGGGGAGCGAACGCAATTTGAGCGGGTGAAGTTCAAGGAAGTGAAGCTTTCGAGCTACGATATAAAATTCTGAATGGGATGAGAAGAGAGATGAGAAAGAAACTATTTTTCCTGATACTGGCCGGCGCACTTTCCCTGTCCGCGCAGGCCGCGGACAAGATCAAGATCGGCTTCATCGGCACCCTGTCGGGTCCCGGCGGCGTCATCGGTGTCGCCATTCGCGACGGCTTCCAACTCGGCCTGGAGCATGCGGGCGGCAAGCTCGGTGGCCTGCCCACCGAACTCCTGATCGAGGACGACCAGCAGAAGCCCGACGTCGCCAAGCAACTCGCGGAAAGAATGGTCAAGCGCGACAAGGTCGACATCATGACCGGCATCGTCTTCCAGAACATCCTGCAGGCGGTCGAGCCGACGGTTCTCGGCGCCGAGACCTTTTACATCACCCCCAACACGGGCCCCACGGATCTGGCCGGCGCCGCCTGCAATCCCTATTTCTTCGCGGTCTCCTGGGCCAGCGACAATTACTCCGAGGCCGTCGGCAAGCACTTGAACGACAAGGGCTTCAAGAACGTCTTCGTCATCACGCCGAACTATCCCGGCGGCAAGGACGTGGTTGCGGGGCTCAAACGCTACTATAAGGGGGCTCTCGCCGGCGAGGTCTATACCAAGCTCGGCCAGTTGGACTATGCGGTGGAAATATCGCAAATGCGCGCCGCCAAACCCGACGCCGTCTTCCTGTTCCTGCCTGGCGGCATGGGGGTGAATTTCCTCAAGCAATGGCAACAAGCAGGCCTGGGCAAAGATATCCCCCTGATCGGCACCGGCTGGTCCTTCGATCAGGACACGCTGGCTGCGGTGGGCGAACCGACCCTGGGCGCATTGAATGCCGCCCACTGGAACCTCGATACCAACAACCCGACCAACAAGAAATTCGTTGCCGACTTCGAAAAGAAATACGGCAGACTGCCCAACGAATATGCCTCGCAGGGCTACGACGCGGCCATGCTGATTGACGGCGCCGTGCGCGACGTCAAGGGCAAGGTCGAGGACAAGCCTGCTTTGCGCCGCGCGCTCGAGGCAGCCAACTTCAAGTCTGTCCGCGGCGCCTTCAAGTTCAACAAGAACCACTTCCCTATCCAGAACTACTACCTGAGACAGGTGATCAAGGACGACAAGGGCCGCTTCGTCAATAAAACGGTGGCGACGATATTCACCGATCACTCCGACGCCTACGTCGCGGCCTGCAAGATGTAAGAACGCCTCTCCCCGGCCTTACTAGCCCAGGCCAGGGAGAAATTACATGACCTGGATCCTCTTTCTCGAGCAGTGCTTGAACGGCCTGCAGTTCGGCCTCATGCTTTTTCTGCTGGCGGCCGGGCTGACCCTGGTCTTCGGCATCATGGATCTCATCAACCTCGCCCACGGTTCGCTCTACATGGCGGGCGCTTATCTCGTCGCGACCCTGACCCAGGCCACAGGATCCTTCATGCTCGGGGTGACGCTCGGCATCGCGGCCACGGCCTTGCTCGGCATGGCACTCGAAGTGCTGCTCTTGCGCGGCCTCTACAAGCGCGACCACCTGAGTCAGGTGCTGGCCACCTTCGCCCTGATTCTCATAGCCAATGAAACCACCCGCGTCATCTGGGGCGTCCAGCCGCTCACCCTCAACGTGCCCGACACCCTTTCCGGTTCCGTGCAGTTGCTGCCGGGCCTGACCTACCCGGCCTTTCGCCTGACCATCATCTTGGTCGGCCTGGCCGTGGCCGCAGCACTCTACATCCTCGTGGTGAAGACCCGGATCGGCATGCTGATCCGCGCCGGCGCCTCCAACAGGCAAATGGCCATGGCCATGGGCACCGACATCAAATGGCTGTTCACCGCCGTCTTCGGCGCCGGCGCGGCGCTTTGCGCCCTGGCCGGCGCCATGCTCGCTCCCTTGCTGGCCGTCGAAGTGGGCATGGGCGAGAGCATATTGATTCTCGCTTTCGTCACCGTGGTCATCGGCGGCATCGGTTCGATCCGCGGCGCCTTCATCGGTGCGATTCTGGTCGGCGTCGTGGACACCTTCGGCCGCGCCTTCATGCCGACGCTTCTGCGGGCGGCGCTGCCGCCCTCGTTCGCCGATGCGGCGGGGCCGGCCCTGGCTTCCATCTCCATCTATCTCCTGATGGTGGGCGTGCTGTTCTGGAAGCCGCGCGGACTCTTTCCGGTCGGGAGTTGAGCATGCGGCATGCATGGCTCGCGGTACTCATCGCTCTCGCCCTGGCCTTCCCGAAGATCGCCGCCCTGCTGGGCCAGGAATTCTATGTGTCCTTCGCCAGCCGCGTGCTGATCTGGGCGCTCCTGGCCTCCAGTCTCAACCTCCTGGTCGGCATGGGCGGCATGGTGAGCCTGGGCCACGCCGCCTTCTTCGGCGCCGGCGCCTATGTGGTCGGCATCATCGCGGCAGATCTGCCGCAGCTCTCCAGCGCCCTTCTTGCCTGGCCGCTGGCCATGGCGGTCAATGCCGCTCTGGCCCTCCTCATCGGCGTCGTCAGCCTGCGCACTCGCGGCGTCTATTTCATCATGATCACCCTGGCCTTCGCCCAGATGGTTTTGTACATTTTCGTCTCCATCAAGGGCTATGGCGGCGACGACGGCATGACCATCGCCAGGCGCTCCAGCCTGCCGGGAGTTAACATGGCGGACGACACAGCCTTCTACTATGTGGTGCTTGCGCTTCTCGGCTTTTCTCTCCACGCCCTCGGGCGCCTCAAGGCATCCCGCTTCGGTCGCGCCCTCATGGGCATCAAGGACAACGAGGAACGCATGGAGTCCATGGGCTACCCGACTTTCCAGCTGAAGCTGGCGTCCTTTGTCATTGCCGGCTCTCTGGCCGGGCTCGCGGGCGCCTTGATGGCCAATCAGAATGGCTTCGTCAGCCCCAACATGCTGCATTGGGATCAGTCGGGCACGGCGCTGGTCATGGTCATCCTGGGCGGACTGGGCAGCTTGTGGGGGGGGGCTCGCCGGCGCGGCGGTGTATATGCTTCTGCAGGAGGTGCTGACTGCCTTCACAGCGCATTGGCAGATTGCCCTGGGGCTTTTCCTGCTGGCCGTCGTCTTCTTCGCTCCAGGCGGCATCGCAGGATTGTTTTCGAGGAAACCGCGGTGAGCAGAAGCGGCAACCTGCTCGAGACCCATGCACTGAAGAAGCACTTCGGCGGCCTGCAGGTCACGGACTCCGTATCTCTTTCCATTCGCCGCGGAGAATGCCACGCAGTCATCGGCCCCAATGGTGCCGGCAAGACGACGCTGATCAGTCAGATCTCGGGCGTCCTGAAACCTGACGCCGGCAGCGTGGTCTTCGACGGCCGCGACATCACGGCGTATTCCGTGCACAGCCGCGCCAGGCTGGGCTTCGCCCGCTCCTTCCAGATCACCAGCATTCTCCCCGGCTTCAGCGTCGCGGACAATGTCGGGCTCGCAGTCCAGGCCGTGACCGGTACGAGCTTCAGCTTCTGGCGTGCAGTCGACGCGGATCATGAACTGGCTGACAGAGCGTTGGAGATATTGCGCGAAGTCGGCCTGGAAAGCCTTGCCGGACGCCTGGCAAAGGACTTGTCACACGGCGAACACAGGCAGCTCGAAATCGCCCTGGCATTGGCGACACGGCCGCAGCTCCTGCTGCTCGACGAGCCCATGGCGGGAATGGGGCCGGAGGAGTCCGAGCGCATGGTGGGCCTGATCGCCGGCCTCAAGGGCAGCCATACCATTGTCCTGGTCGAGCACGACATGGATGCCGTGTTCCGCCTGGCCGACCGCATTTCGGTACTGGTTTCCGGACGAATCATCGCTACAGGCACAGGGGAAGAAATCCGCGCCAATGCAGAGGTTAAAATTGCATACTTGGGTGCGGAGGAAGCGCCTTGACCGTCCTTCTCTCAGTCGAGCGTCTCGAGACCTGTTACGGCGCCAGCCAGGCCCTGTTCGGGATCGACCTTGCCATCCGCGAGGGAGAAATGGTTACCCTGCTCGGCCGCAATGGCATGGGCAAGACGACGACGGTGAAAAGCATCGTCGGCCTCCTGCAGCCGCGACTAGGCAGTATCATTTTTCGCGGCGAAGCGATCACAGGGCTCACGGCGGACCGCATCGGCCGCGCCGGTATTGGCCTGGTGCCCGAGGGGCGGCAGATATTCCCCAATCTCTCGGTGCGGGAAAACCTGCTGGCCTGGCGCTCCAATCGCAGCGGCACGAGTCAGCCCTGGACACTGGACAAGGTCTTCGCGTTTTTTCCCAGCTTAGCCGACAGGCAGAGCCACATGGGCAACCAGCTCTCGGGAGGCGAGCAGCAGATGCTGGCGATTGGCCGGGTATTGATGACCAATCCCCACCTGATGATCCTCGACGAGGCAACGGAAGGCCTGGCCCCCCTGGTGCGTGCCGACATCTGGCGCTGCCTGGTGGCGCTCAAGGAGACCGGCCTCGCGCTCCTGGTCATCGACAAATACGTGCGCACCCTCATCGGCATCGCCGACCGGCATTACATCATCGAGCGCGGGCGGGTAGAGTGGCAGGGAAGTTCGTCTGCCTTGAGCCAACAGCCGGAATTGTGGCAGCGCTACCTTGGCGTTTGATGCGAAACGATTGAGGAGATCCGCATGCGCTCGACTCGTGCAACGGCAGCCGTAGCCCGGCTAAATGAGCGGAGCAAAGGACAACACTACATCCTGGCCATCACGAGCACGGGCCTGTTCAAGCTGCGCGAACGGATGGAAGAAGGCGACCAGGAGGTTTCCGCTACCCTCTCTCTCGATGACTTTGTCCGCCTTGTCAATTCCATGGGTCCGCAAAAAAAAATTCGCATGACAAAAAACGATGCCGCCTTCATGAAACAGCTGGTCAGAAAACCCAAGACCTGAAAGCTTGCCTATCCCGGAGTCAGCCTATGACGACTTCCGTGCCACCACATCGATCAAGGCAGAACGTCCGGAATGATGGCGCTGGCTGCCAGACCCCTCCTGGAGGTTGTCCTCATATTCGCGAAGTTCGAGAAACTCCATGTCCGGAAAAGATTCGCGCATCAATGCCTCGGTGTAGAGATAGTCGATATTGGAAGGCCCGCCGGTCTTGTACTCGAGCTGCTTGGGCGTGTAGCCATGAATCAGCAGCAGGCCGCCGGGCCTGAGCGCGTTCTTCATCGCGGCGAATATGAGCGCACGCTGCAACGGTGACAAAAACTGGATGAATACGGCCAGGACCGCATCGTATGCGGCCACCGGCCAATCCCACTTCAGTATGTCGGCGAGGATGAAGTCGACCTCGACATGCCGCTCGACCGCCAGGCGTTTCGCCTTGTGCAGCGCGATCGGCGAAAACTCCACCGCCGTGACGGTCAGGCCCTCTTCCGCCATCCAGACACTGTTGCGCCCCTCGCCGTCGGCGACGGACAGTGCAGTCTTTCCCGACTGCAAGCGTTCTGCCTGGCGCGCCACGAACTTGTTCGCCTCTGTGCCGAACAGATAGTCGTCGCCGACCGCAGTGAAGCGGCCGTTCCAGTATTTTTCTTCGTCGCTCTGGTTCATTATTTTTAATGGCTGTGGTTGGCTATGAAATCTTTGATGGCGTTCGCATCGGCTGTCAGTACCGTGAAGCGCTGCGGCAGTAGCTCGATCCCTTCGAGTCCGGCGGGTCTCTCCGGCTCGCGGCCGAGCGCCTCCAGTATGGTCTCGTCGAACTTGGCCGCCAGCGCCGTCTCCAGGCAAACAAGCGGCACGTCGGGATCGCGATGCGCAAGTCCCACCGTGAGACCGTCGGCGGTATGGGTGTCCACCATGATGGCATGTTTCTGCCAGACTTCGCGTATCGTCTTGATGCGGTCGGTGTGCACGCTTTTTCCTGAGACGAAACCGAAATCCTTGATGCGGGAATAGTGGGCTGTCCCCGACAGATCGAAGGCGGCGCCGGCATCGACTTTCCCCCAGAGCTCCTGCACCTTCGTGCCATCGCGCCCGACCAGGTCGAAGACGAAGCGCTCGAAGTTCGAGGCCTTCGAGATGTCCATGGAAGGACTGCTGGTCGATCGCGTCTCCGCATTGCTGCGCGGACGATAGACGCCGGTCATGAAGAACTCGTCGAGCACGTCGTTCTCGTTGGTGGCGAGTATCAGTTGCCGGATGGGCAGGCCCATCATGCGCGCGATATGGCCGGCGCAGATATTGCCGAAGTTTCCCGAGGGGACGGAGAACGAAACCTGCTGCTCATTGCTCTCTGTGGCGGCGAAGTAGCCCTTGAAGTAATAAACGATTTGCGCCGCCACGCGCGCCCAGTTGATGGAATTGACCGTGCCGATCTTGTACTTCGACTTGAAGGCATGGTCGTTGCTCACAGACTTCACGATGTCCTGGCAGTCGTCGAAGACGCCCTTCACGGCAATATTGTGGATATTCGGATCGGCGAGCGAAAACATCTGCGCCGTCTGGAAGCGGCTCATCTTGCCGTGCGGCGAGAGCATGAAGACGCGGATGCCGCGTTTGCCGCGCATCGCATACTCGGCCGAAGATCCGGTGTCGCCCGAGGTGGCACCGAGAATGTTGAGCTCTTCGCCGTTCTTCTCGAGAACATACTCGAATAGATTGCCGAGCAACTGCATGGCCATGTCCTTGAACGCCAGGGTCGGGCCGTTGGAGAGTTCGAGTATGCCCAGCCCGGGTTCGAGCCAGTAGAGCGGCGTGATCTGCCCGGCATCGTCGCCGGCGCGTGCGTTGCAATAGATTTCTGCCGTGTATGTCCTGTCTATCAGGGTCTTCAGGTCATGAGCGGGAATGTCGGTGATGAATTTCTCCAGCACCTTGAAGGCCAACTCGGGGTATGTCAGATGCCGCCATGCTTCGAGTTCGCCAGGGCTTACCTTGGGATAGTGCTCTGGCAGGTAGAGGCCGCCGTCGGGGGCGAGCCCCGCCAACAGGATCTCGGTGAAACTCCTGGCCGGCGAGTTCCCCCTTGTCGAGATGTAGCGCATCTACTTGTCCAGTTCTTCGAGGCGCAGGCGGGTAACCTTGCTTTTCACTACGGGCAGAGCCTCTATCAGAGCGATGGCGGCATCGATATGCTTCTCGCGCGTCTGGTGGGTGAGCATGATGATGTCGGTCTGCTCTTCCCCCTCGCCGGGCTCGCGCTGAATCATGGCACCGATGGAGATCTGCTGGTCGGCGAGTATGCGCGTGACGTCGGCTAGCACGCCGGGTTTGTCGGAAACCGTCAGGCGCAGGTAGTAGCTGGTCTCGACCTCGGACATCGGCAGGATGGGCGTGTCGATCAGCGCGTCGGGCTGGAAGGCCAGATGCGGCACGCGGTGCTCGGGATCCGCCGTGTGCATGCGGGTGATATCGACCAGGTCGGCGATCACCGCCGAGGCCGTGGGCTCAGCCCCTGCTCCTTTGCCATAGTAAAGCGTAGCGCCGACGGCGTCGCCCTGTACCAGGACAGCGTTCATCGCCCCCTCGACATTGGCGATCAGGCGCCGGCTCGGAATCAGGGTCGGATGCACGCGCAGTTCGATGCCATCCTTGCCGTTGACCGAAACACGCTTGGTGATACCCAGGAGCTTGATGCGGTAACCGAGTTGCTCGGCGTACTTGATGTCGGAAGCGTCGAGCTTTGAAATCCCCTCGATATGGACCTTGTCGAACTGCATCGGAATGCCGAAGGCGATCGCCGCCATGATGGTGAGCTTGTGCGCCGCATCGACACCCTCGATGTCGAAGGTCGGGTCGGCTTCTGCATAGCCCAGCCGCTGCGCCTCCTTCAACACTTCCGAAAAGGCCAGGCCCTTGTCGCGCATCTCCGACAGGATGAAGTTTGTGGTGCCGTTGATGATGCCGGCGATCCACTGGATGCGGTTGGCGGTGAGACCTTCGCGCAGGGCCTTGATGATGGGAATGCCGCCGGCCACGGCGGCCTCGAAGGCCACCATCACGCCCTTCTTCTGCGCGGCGGCGAATATCTCGTTGCCGTGCTTGGCGAGCAGCGCCTTGTTGGCGGTGACCACATGCTTGCCGTTATTGATGGCCGCGAGCACCAGGTCCTTGGCAATACCGGTGCCGCCAATCAGTTCGACGACGATGTCGATGTCCGGGTCAGTGACGACGGAGAAGGCGTCATCGGTGAGGGCCACCTTTCCCTGGGTAATTCTTTTCGCCAGTTCGAGGTCCTTGTCTGCGACCTTGCTGATGCGTATCGGACGTCCGGCGCGGCGGGTGATCTCGCTCTCGTTTCTTGCGAGAACGTTGAAGGTACCGCCGCCGACGGTGCCAATGCCTAAGAGTCCTACGTGAATCGGTTTCATGCTGTGCACCAGGTGAATAATTTAGCTGCCGTGCCGCTTGCGGTAGGCATCGAGAAAGCGCGCGACGCGGCCGATGGCCTCCGTCAGGTCGTCCGAGTTGGGCAGGATGACGACGCGGAAGTGATCAGGACTGGGCCAGTTGAACCCCGTTCCCTGCACCAGCAGCACACGCTCGGCTTCCAGGAGTTCGAGGATGAACTGCTGGTCGTCATCTATCGGATACATCTTCGGGTCGAGGCGGGGAAAAAGATACATGGCCGCCTTGGGTTTGACGCAGCTGACGCCGGGGATCGCTGTCAATAGCTGCCAGGCCAGATCGCGCTGCTTGGCCAGACGGCCGCCGGGCGCAACGAGGTCGTTGATGCTCTGGTAGCCGCCCAGAGCCGTCTGGATGCCGAACTGCGCCGGCACGTTGGAACACAAACGCATGGAGGCGAGCATGGTCAAGCCTTCAATATAGTCCTGAGCGTGACGCTTTTCCCCAGAGACTATCATCCAGCCGGCACGGAACCCCGGCGCGCGGTAATTTTTCGACAAGCCGTTGAAGGTGATGCAGAGCACGTCCTCGGCCAATGAGGCGATGGAGGTGTGGGTCGCGCCGTCGTAGAGCACCTTGTCGTAGATCTCGTCGGCGTAGACGATCAACTGATGCGTCCGGGCGATCTCGATGATTTCCTTCAGGAGTTCCACCGGGTACAGGGCGCCTGTCGGATTGTTCGGATTGATGATGACGATGGCGCGCGTGGTCGGGCCGATCTTGGCGCGGATATCGTCGAGATCAGGCAGCCAGCCCGCACCCTCGTCGCAGATATAGTGGCGCGCCGTGCCGCCGGAAAGACTCACCGCCGCCGTCCACAGGGGATAGTCCGGCGCCGGCACCAATACCTCGTCGCCCGCATCGAGCAGGGCGTTCATGGACATCACGATGAGTTCGGAGACGCCGTTGCCGATGTATATGTCCTCGACATGCACGCCGGCGATCTTCTTCTCCTGCGAGTAGTGCATGATGGCCTTGCGCGCGGCGAATAGCCCCTTGGAATCGGAATAGCCGGAGGCATCAGGGAGGTTGTGGATGATGTCCTGGACGATCTCCTCGGGCGCCTCGAAACCGAAGGGCGCGGTATTGCCGATGTTCAGCTTGATGATGCGATGGCCTTCCTCCTCCATCTGCTTGGCACGCGCCAGCACCGGGCCGCGGATGTCATAGCAGACGCTGGCAAGTTTCGCTGACTTCAGGACGGGTTGCATCATTGATTCACCACAGAAGATCGGCCAAGGCTCTTTGGCCGCAATCAAAAAGCTATAATCTTACCGAAGCTGGCGGCATGCCGCAAATCGACAAGACAACCACAAACCTTCGCAACCCCCGGAAAAATGAAACTCCAGCGCGACCAACTCGTCGGACAAAACGTCGTGACTGCCTGTGGCGAAGGCTATTTCGATGTCAATGGCATGAGGCATAGCTCCAGCCTGCTGCTTCTGCCGCAAGGGCTGGAAACATGGGGCAGCGGCGGCTTCGCCTCCCTGACGGCAGTCGATTTCGAGAAACTGGCGCAATCGGGCGCGGACATCCTGCTCCTGGGCACAGGCAGCCGGCAGCGCTTTCCCGCGCCATCGCTACTCTCACCCCTGATGGCGGCAGGCATCGGTTTCGAGGTGATGGACAGCGCAGCAGCGGCACGCACCTTCAACATCCTCATGGCCGAGGGGCGCAAAGTCGCCGCCCTGCTGCTCATCGATTGAGAGGCTTGTCCTTGCCAAAGGCCCAAAGCTTGCTCAGCACAAAGGTGAGCGCCGCCACCAGAATCAGGACCAGAAGCAATGCCATCCGGTAGTCCAGAGACGTATAGCGCAGCAGCAGGAAATACATCGCCTCGTTGACCCCGAAGGCAAGCGCCGCCACCGCGAAAAAGCGCGGCAGGCCGCGGGCGTGGGCCACTTCGCTGGCCTGGAAGGTGAGGCCGCGGTGCCCCCAGTAGCTCACCTGGAAGGCGATCAGGAATCCGGCCACATTGGCCAGAAGCGGCGGCAGTCCGTAAGGCACGAGCCAAACCGTCACCACCGCGTAATGAACCGCCATGGCCGAAAAACCGACCGCGCCAAACCAGAACAGTTCGCGCATCATGACGTTTTGGCGGCGGTTAAAAAAGGGGCTGCAGACTGCATGGCGCGATGTTACCCGATGCAACGGGAAGCCGGGTATTTGCCCCATGCGTGCCCACTGAATACCCGCTGCACGCCCAGGCCAGTTTGCGTCGGCCAGACAATTTGCCGATAATGCTCGCCAAATGAAAATAAGTCTGCAGCGCGCCCTTGACCGCCTTCTGGGCCCTCCGATCTGCGCGCTTTTCTCCCTGATTGATCGTCTTCGCCCGGGCAAGCCCGAAGCCGGCGCACCGCGGCGCATTCTCGTCATCCTGTTGTCTGAGATGGGCAGCCTGGTGCTGGCGCAAGCGATGTTTGCCCGCCTGAAGCAGAACTATCCCGATGCTTCGCTCCACATCATGGTCTTTGCCAAGAACCGGGAGTTGGTGGATCTGATGGGCCTGGTCCCGGCAGAGAATGTATTGACACTGGATGATCGGTCGCTCGCGGGCTTTGTCATCGACAGCCTGCGCGCCATCGTGCGCATGCGCGGGCTCAGGCTCGATGCGGTGATCGATTGCGAGTTGTTTTCGCGGGTGAGCAGCATTTTTTCCTATCTCTCCGGGTCTGCCCTCCATGCCGGCTTTCATCGCCATACCCAGGAAGGACTCTATCGCGGCTCCTTCATCAATCGCCCCGTGCTCTACAACCCGTATAGGCATCTGTCGCTGCAGTTTTTGACCCTGGTCGCAGCCCTCGAGTCGAAGACCTTTCCGCTGGGCAAGGAGTTCCTGGAGCCGATGCCAGGGGATCCGCCGCCGCTGGTTTTTCCCCCGGGCGAAGTGACGGCGATGACGGCGCGCCTTCATGCCGATTATCCCGCCCTTGCCGGCAAGCCTCTGGTGCTGGTCTATCCGAGCGGAGGGATGCTGCCTATCCGAGCCTGGCCGCTGGCGTCCTACGCGACGCTGTGTGCAAGTCTCATCGCCGCCGGCTATGCGGTCGGCGTGATCGGCCTCAAAGAGGACCGCCCGCTGGGACAGGCACTCGTCACTCACTGCGCCAGCGACTCCTGCGTGGATATGACCGGATACACGAAATCCGTGCGCGAGCTGCTGGCGCTGTTTCATCGCGCCGCGCTGCTCGTCACCAACGATGGCGGCCCGGGCCAGTTTGCCGCCCTGACGCCGATTCCTTCCATCGTCTTCTTCGGACCGGAAACGCCGCAGCTGTATCGCCCCCTGCCGGCCCGTGCACACTGCTTTCATACTGCCCTGCCCTGCTCGCCCTGCCTCACCGCCTATAACCATCGCGCTTCCCCTTGCGACGGTGACAATCAATGCCTGAAACAGATTTCCCCCGGGCAGGTGCTGGCCAAGGTTCACGAAATGCTCGCTGCTGGCCAGGCCCTATGAGGCTGATAGCACGTGTCTTCGCCCACCCCTGGACAGAGTGGCTGATAAGGCAGCGCTTCATGAAGTTCGGAATCGTCGGCGCCTCGGGCACCGTGGTCAATCTGTCCGTACTCTACCTGGCGCAGGAATATCTTTTCATCGCCATAGAGGCCCCGCACACGCGGCTCAATTTATCCCTGATGGTGGCCATCTTTTTCGCCACGGTGAATAATTTTCTCTGGAACCGTGCCTGGACCTGGCGCGACCGCCAGCAACATCATCGCCATCGCTCGCAGTGGGTCCAGTTCGGCCAGTACGCGATGGCGTGCTGGGTCGGCATCGCGCTGCAGGTCTTGTTTACCAAGATCCTGGTGGTTCATGTTCATTATCTCCTTGCCAACGCCATCGCCATTCTTCTCGCCAGCGTCTTCAACTTCGCGGTGAATGACCTCTGGACTTTCCATCACAGGCGCAAGCTGAAGGCCGGCGACTGACATGAAGGCCTGGGCGCATTGGCTGCTTTACGGAATGGCCATAGCGCTCGGGGTCTTCGTGTATTTCTTCGATCTCGGTGGCCAGCACATCCCGAAGAATGGCGACGAATATCCCTATGCTCACATCGTGCGATTGACTGCCGCCTCCGGCCATTTCCTGCCGCTTCAGTCCGAACTGACGGACATGCGCAACACCAAGCCGCCGCTTTTGTTCTGGCAGGGGATAGCCTCCACGCACTGGGGGCAGGATTGGACACTTTTTCAACTGCGTTATCCGAGCGTGATCTACACGCTTGCCACCGCGCTCCTGGTTTTTCTCCTCGGCTGGAGACTGAGCCGCGAGACGGCCACAGGGTTTAGTGGCGCGCTGGCTTTTCTCGCCTTCTTCAGCACCTATCGTTTCGGCCGACCCTTCCTCACCAATCCGCCCGAGGTGTTCTGGCTCTTCCTGCCCTTCTTCATCCTGCTCTACTGGCAGGCGACGGCCTTTGCCTCACGACTTCTGCCGCTCCTCCTGGGTGCCATCATCGGCATCGGGCTGCTCTACAAGTCTTTCGCCCTGCTCCTGCCGGTAGGCCTGGGCTTGAGTTGGTGGTATCTGCGCGAACGCCAATACCGCATCGGCCCATTCCTCCGCCAGGATGCCTGGAAGCTCGCCCTGATCGCCCTGATCTCGCTGGCCCTATTCAGCCTGTGGTTCATCCTCGACCCAGAACCGCAAGCGATCTGGCAGGAATTCGTGGTCAAGGAAAATGCCGGCAAGTTCGATCCTCAAAGCGGCGGCTATCTGTCCAAGCTGCTCTGGGGTGGCTCGAGCTTCTGGGTGCTGGCGCTGGGCTACCCCGTGAATGCCGGCCTGCTGGCTTTCCCGGTTCTCGGCCTGATGATGGCGGCGCTGCGCCGGCCCAAAGAACTCTCCGGCCCGGAAAGAATGCTCTGGATCTGGCTCTTTGTCATGCTTGTCGTGTTCAGCCTGCCCAGCCAGCGTTCGAGCCGCTATCTGCTGGCCGCCATGCCGGCGCTGGCGGTGCTGTGCGCGCTTGGCTGGAGCCGGATCTCGCGTTCATGGTTCGCCATGACGCTGATCCTCGCTGCTATCACGGTGGCGGCACTGGGCTATCTGTCCTATCGTTTGCAGTTGGCCATGCCCTCGCTCGATCTTTACCCGGCGCCTTACTGGCTGTTGCTTGGCGCGACGCTGGCCGTCGCCGTCGCGGCCATCGCGCTGCCGGCCTTGACCCGGCCGGGGGCAAGCGTCGCGACGCTATTGGTTTTCCTTTCCCTCGCCGCCTTTCTCCGCCCCTTCGAAGGACCGCCGGGCCTCTACACTTCTGCAACGCAACAGCGCGTGGCCGGCAGAGAGGTATGGGTGCCCTATGACTTCAATGCCGGCTTTGAGCGCTACCGCTTCCTCCTGCCCGCGGCAGGAATCAAGGGCTACGAGGAACAGCGCGAGCCGGATGTCGCTGTCCTGGCGCGGCGCTATCCACTGTTCATCGTGCGCCTGCCGCTTGAAGCCGCCGTCTGCGCCGGTTGCCGCCTGATCAGTGAGCGCCTGGATTTGCGCGGCAGGCACAGCCCTGCGGAAATGAATGAGATTCTGCAGGGCAAGGTTTTCGGCAATCTTTTTCTGAAGGAAATGCTGATCGAGTCATCCTTGGCGAGCGGCGCGGGCAAGCCATGAAAAGACCACTGCTCTTTGGACTGATTCTCCTCGCCTTCGTGGCCGGTTTTTACAAGGCCTGGCAACGCCCCTCCCCGGCGCCCTTGCAGCCGCAGGCCTTTTCTTCTCCGGCAAAAGGTGCTGCGACGCTGCGCACGCGCTTCGTCTCAAATTCCCCAGGACCGCATCGGCATGCGCCCTCTCTCGTCGAACTGAAGGACGGACGGTTGCGCGCCTTCTGGTTTTCGGGAAGCCGGGAGGGCGCCTCCGACGTCGAGATTCGCAGTGCCGTGTTCGACAAAGGCCAGTGGCATGCTGAGACGACCGTGATCGACCGTTCGCGCACACAAATCGCCCTGTCGCGCTATGTGAAGAAACTCGGCAACCCGGTTGCCGCCAGGGGCGCCGACGGCAACCTGCATCTTTACTACGTCACGGTGTCGCTGGGAGGCTGGGCCGGAAGCTCGGTCACGACCATGACGTCGTCTGACGACGGCGAAACCTGGGGTTCCCCCCGGCGCCTGGTGACCTCGCCCTTCATCAACATCAGCACCCTGGTCAAGGGCACGCCCATTCGCTACGCGGACGGCAGCATTGGGCTGCCTGTCTATCACGAGTTCATAGCCAAATTTGGCGAGCTGCTGCGCATTGATGGCGCAGGCCAAGTGGTGGACAAGCAACGCCTGAGTCACGGCATTGCCGCGCTCCAGCCAGTCGTGCTGGTTCGCGATCGAGAGCGCGCGCTGGTGCTGATGCGGCGCGGCGGCGGCGGTGCGAACAGGGTGGTGGCCAGTTCGACGGAAGATGCCGGCAGGCATTGGGCAGCGCCGGTCTATAGCACCCTGTCCAATCCGGACGCCGCCCTCTCCGCCGTGGTCTTGCCCGGAGGGGTGCTGCTGGCGGTTGTAAACGACATCGAGGCGGATCGCGATGCCCTGACCCTGGTCGCGTCCACCGATGGCGGAGCGAATTGGCGAACCATATACACTCTCGAGGATCAGTTGGCCGCGCGCAAGAACCCGCTCGATGGGCCGGCCTATGCCGCTGCCGTCAAGGCCCTGGCGCTTGCGACCGACGCCGGTCTGGCCGATGCCAATGCCTTCGCCGCATCGTCCGTCGCGCACATGTGCCACGGGGACCGCTGCAACTTCGAGTTCTCCTACCCCTATCTGATCCTGACAGCGAAGGGCGATCTCAAACTCGTCTACACCTGGAACAGGAGCTTCATCAAGCACGTCGAGTTCTCCGGCGAATGGCTGGCGCAGAGACTGGAGAATCATGGCCCAGCTCATTGAGCTTACTGACCTCACCGGCCTCTGCGGCATCGCGCTGGCGCTTGCCAGCTTGTCGAGCTTGGCACTGAGCACGCTGGCGCCAAGCGCTTTGACAGCGGCGCGGCGCCTGTGGGCCGCCGGCGCAATCTTCGTCCTGCTGCTCCTGCCTCTGGGCGAATTGCCGCCAGCCGCCTATGTGCGGGGCATGACCGGTGACCTTAGCATCACCTCGCTCCTGCTGCTGGGTCTTCTCCTGGTTAGGGGGACTCACGCTTGGCCTACTGATAACCCTCGCCGCATCGCCGCGCTGCTTTTGCTGCTGGTGGCCGCCTGCGTACTCTATCCCCTGGCACTCGGCGCACTGCCTTACGACTCCTATCGCTGGGGATACGCTGAGCCGCTCTTTCTCGGCCTCTTGCTTGCACTGGCGCTCGCCGCTGCCCTCCTGCGGCTGCCGCTCGTCGCCTTGGCCATCGCGCTGGGCGTCCTGGCCTGGGCCGTGGGTTGGTATGAATCGGAAAATCTCTGGGACTACCTCCTGGACCCGCTGCTCTCCATCTATGCGCTTATTGCCTGCCTGCTGGCAATCCTGCGGCAGTTAAGGGCGTCAGTCTCCCGATAGAGGCTTGCCATGATGCCTGCGCACGAGGTAGATCGGCCTTTGCTTGGATTCCACGTAAATCCTGCCGATATATTCCCCGAGCAAGCCGACGCTGATCAATTGCAGGCTGCCCAAAAACAGCACGACCACCAGCAAGGAAGCATAGCCCGGAATGTCGATGCCGTAGATCACCGTTCTTATCACGATGAAGCTGGCGTAGATGAAAGCGGCTAAAGCACCCAGGCCGCCGAAATAAGTCCAGACCTTCAGCGGTGCGGTGCTGAAGCTCGTGATGCCTTCGAGGGCGAAGTTCCAGAGCCTGTAGCCGGAGAATTTCGTCTTGCCCACCGCCCGCAGTGCTCTCGTGTAGCCGACGGTTGCCGTCCTGAAGCCTATCCAGGCGAACAAGCCCTTCATGAAGCGCTGTCTCTCCGGCAGGCGCTTCAACGCATCTACGGCAGAGCGGTCCATGAGTCGGAAGTCGCCGACATTGTCCGGAATCTGGATGTCGGAAAGACGATTGTGGAAGCGGTAGAACAGTTCCGCACTTTTCCGTTTCAGGAAAGAGTCGGACATCCTGTTGACCCGGCGCGCCAGCACCACGTCGGCGCCTTGCCGCCATTCGCGGATCATGGCTGGAATCAGTTCCGGCGGGTCCTGCAAGTCGGCATCGATGGGAATCACGGCATCGCCCGAGGCTGCGTCTATTCCTGCGGTCAGCGCCGCTTCCTTGCCAAAGTTGCGCGACAGTTCGATGACGCTGAACCTCGCGTCGCGCCCGGCAATGGCGACCAGTTTCTCCAGGGTGTCGTCCCTGCTGCCGTCATCGACGCAGACGACTTCGAAGCTGATGTCCTGAACCGAATCGAGCACGGGCAGGATGGCATGATAGAAGCCTTCGACGCCTTCGCCCTCATTGTAGAAAGGCACGACAAGGGATATCAATCTGCTGGCGAGTTGATCGCTCATGGTGAAACCCGTGTGGGTTGAGATGCCGCCGGGACAGAACGCTCACGCAAGAGAATCATGAGCCCGGACGGATTGTCGAATCTGCCCGCCTCGGCAAAATTCTCCCGTATCCGAGGCGGCAGTATATCGAGATATTCGCGGCCAACTGCAATGAAATCGACGCTGCCGTTGTCGAGCAGGGAGAGCAGACGGCCGCTGTCCTGAGTGATGTGCGCCCGCCCCGCGGAATAAAACTCTGCGGAATATATCTGACCACCATGCCAGTAGATGAGTTGGCTGTTGGCATCGGCTTGGCGAGACCAGGCCTCGACTAACCGCTTCTCCGACGCGCCAATGACATCCGGCCTGACCGCGAACACCAGGGTCGCGGCAAGAACCGCCACGCCGCCTGTCAATGCCAGCCAGGGCATGGCGCGACCGCTGCCGGGATGACTGGCGCGGCACCACATCCCGGCGGCCAGGAGGGCGAATGCGGGCAGCATGGGCAGAGAATAGGGCCAGATGATGTTCCTCGAAACGGTGAAAAAAGCCAGGGGCATCACACTCCACAGGGCGAGGTATAGCGTCCAGCCATCTGCGTCCTGCCGCCACATCGCCATGACCTCTCTGCGGCTGCGCGTGAGCCAGAAGAGCATGGCGACAGACCAGGGCAGGAGAGCGGAGAGCGCATAGAGCCAGATCATGCCCAGAGGCGTGGCATGGGAAAAGCCGTAGCGGTCGCCCGCCCAACCGGGCTCGAGAAAACGGCGAACATGCTCGCCCATGATGAAATAGTCGAGGAAGCCGGGGGTGCGCAACTCCGCCAGGGCATACCAGGGAAGCGCGATGACCAGCATCAATAGCGTGCCGGATAGCCATGGCAGGCATTTCCAGCAGGCGCGCCACTCGCCTCTGAGCATCACCCAGAGCCCTATGGGCATGGCCGCCAGAACCAGGGCGAGCGGCCCCTTGGCCAAGAGGCCAAGCCCCAGGCCGACGAAAAAAAGATAGCCCCAGCGCCGGCCGGATGCCTCCAGGGCGCGCCAGAAGGAGACCAGGCTCAAGGTCGTCGCGAACATCAGGGCAGGATCGGTCATGACCGCACCGGCCGCGACCAGGAACTGCAGGCTGCCGCCAAGAATCAGCATGGCCGCCATTTCCCCGTCGGGTCCGGTGCGTCTTCTGGCGAGCGCAGCGACGAGGGCAAGAACGCCGAGGCAAAGCAGCAGAGAGGGCAGACGCGCGGCAAATCCGTTGATGCCGAACATCGCCATGGAGGCGGCGGACAACCAGATGGACAAGGGCGGCTTGGCCCAGAACGGGACGCCATAGTCCTGATAGAGCGTCACCCAGTCGCCGGTCTCCAGCATCTTGCGGGCGATTTCCGCATAGCGCGCTTCTGTGGTGTCGTTCAGCGGGATGAAGACCATGGCCGCCAGCCGGATCAAGAGCAGCACCAGCAGCACCAGCCAGGCACGGGACCGCCAGTTCTGGCGCATGTCTTTTCCCATCGGGGATCGCTTCCTCAGTGTGCGCGTGTGTACGGTTGGAAGAGAAAAACAGGCGGCAGGGACAGAAGCAGTTTACCCGATATGGCAGAAGCCCGGCAAACCGGAAGCGGCTATAATGCCGGCCACACTCATCATCGATGGACGCGGCTTTCTCGATGCAAGCCCAACTCCTCTCTCGCCCCGCCCTCTTCGCGCTGTTCCTCGCTTTCACCCTGATCTGGGCAGGCGGCTTGGGTTCGCGCAAACTGGTTGGCCCGGACGAAGGCCGCTATGCCGAAATCGCCCGGGAAATGGCGCTCTCGGGTGACTGGGTGACGCCGCGTTTGAACGGCATCAAGTATTTCGAGAAGCCGCCGCTGCAGTACTGGGCGACCGCCGTCGCGTTCAAGACCTTCGGCGAGAACGAGTGGTCGGCACGCCTTTGGGCGGGCGGTACTGGCTTGCTCTGCGTGCTCCTGACCTATTTCACCGGGCGCCGCCTCTTCGATGCGGACGCAGGCCTGCTCGCCGCAGCGGTCGCCGCCAGTACGCCCCTGTTTCTCCTCATCGGGCACTTGAACACGCTGGACATGGGCCTGACCTTCTTCCTGCATTTGGCCGTCTCGGGATTTCTGCTCGCCCAGAAGGAGGCTGAGAATGCCCGCCCATGGATGCTTCTGACCTGGTCTGCACTGGCCCTGGCTGTGCTGTCCAAGGGGCTGGTGGCGCTTCTCCTGCCCGGTGCCACCCTCGTCGTCTACAGCTTGCTCGCGAGAGACTTCTCTCCCTGGAGACGACTGCAGTTAGGCTCAGGCCTTCCCCTGTTTCTGCTCATCGCAGCCCCCTGGTTCGTCGCCGTCTCGCTGGCCAACCCCGAGTTCGCCCGCTTTTTTTTCATCCACGAACACTTCGAGCGATTCCTCACCACCAGCCATGGACGCTACCAGCCGTGGTGGTACTTCCTGCCCATCATTCTCGTGGGCGCATTGCCCTGGACCCTGGCCATGCTTGCCGCGATGGCAAGCGCCTGGCGAAAAACGGTCGACAGCGGCTTCCAGGCATCGCGCTTCCTGCTGGTCTGGGTGCTGGTGATATTCCTTTTCTTCAGCGCCTCGGACTCAAAGCTGCCCTCCTACATCCTGCCCATGATCCCGGCGCTGGCTCTGCTCACCGGAGTGTCTCTGGCGCAAAGCGGCAGGCGCGCGCTCCTCGTGCACGCCGGCCTCGCCGCTGCGATGGCGCTTTGCGCAGCAGCCCTGCCGACGCTGATCCTGGACCCCAATGATATCGAGGCCGGGTATCTGGGCCGTTTCGGGCAATGGATCAGCGCCGCGGCCGTGTTCTGGTTCCTGGGCGCACTGTTTTCCCTGGCCCTGGCCTGGAAGGGCCATCCGCGAAAGGCCGCTCTGTTATTGGCGGGGGCGACTCTCGTCGCCGGCCTGGGCGTGGTAGAAGGCCATGACGAATTAGGACGACATTCCTCCGCCCAGGGCATCGCCAGGCAGATCTCCCTTCACCCGGACCAGCCTTTCTATAGCGTGCGGATGTACGATCAAACCCTGCCCTTCTACCTTGGCCGCACCGTGACGCTGGTCGATTATCGCGACGAGATGGCGTTCGGTCTGGATCAGCAGCCGGGATTGTCCCTGCCGACGCTGGAAGCCTTCAGGCAGCACTGGATGGCCGACACTGCCCCCCTCGCAATCATGAGCCGCGAGACGCTTGGGCAACTCCAGGCGCTGCAACTCCCCATGGCAATCGTCGCCCAGGACACCCGGCGCATCATCGTAAGGAAAGTGTACCCACCCCCCGCCCCCCGCCCCGAGGGCAGGGGTGACGGCTGTTCCGCCGCACAAAGCGCGGCGTCCATGCCATTGGCCGGCCCCGTCTTGGGGCGGCCCTGCGACGGAGCCACACCATGAATAGTTTGAGTTTCGCACTCGTCATCACCGGCGTGCTGCTCAATGCCGCCGCCCAGCTTCTGCTCAAAGCCGGCACGAATGCGGTCGGCCATTTCGAGTTCCACTTGGAAAACCTCGTTCCCATCGCCGTGAAGTTGGGATTTGAGCCGCACATCCTGGGTGGCATGGCCTGCTATGCGGTAAGCCTCATCGTCTGGATCATGGCCCTCTCCAGGGTGCCCGTCTCCATCGCCTATCCCATGCTTTCCATCGGCTATGTCATCAATGCCTTCGTCGCCTGGCATTGGTTCGGCGAAGCGCTTTCTGCCCAAAAGCTCGCCGGCATCGGCTTCGTCGTCGTCGGCGTCTATCTGGTCGCCAGATCATGACATTCTTGCCCTTCACCCGCCCGACCATAGACGAGGAAACCATCGCCGCCGTCGGGGATGTCCTGCGTTCCGGCTGGATCACCAGCGGCCCCAAGGTCAAGGAATTCGAGGCTAAGCTCTCCGAGTACTGCGGCGGCCGCCCGGTCCGCGCCTTCAATTCCGGCACGGCCACCATGGAAGTGGCCTTGCGCCTGGCCGGCATCGGTCCCGGCGACGAAGTCATCACCACCCCCCTGACCTGGGTGGCGAGCGCCGGCGTCATTCTTGCCGTGGGGGGGCGGCCGGTGCTGGTGGATATCGATCCCGTGACGCGCAACATCGACCTCGACCTGATCGAGGCAGCCGTCACGAAAAAAACGAAGGCGATTCTCCCGGTAGACCTGGCCGGCCTGCCCGTGGACCGGGACAAGCTTTATGCCATCGCGACAAGGCACAAGTTGCGCGTCATCGAGGATGCGGCCCAGGCTTTCGGCTCGCACTGGCAGGGCAAGCGCATAGGGATGCTCGGAGATTTCGTCTCCTTCAGCTTCCACGCCAACAAGAACATCACCACGGGCGAAGGCGGCGCCCTGGTCCTGCCCGCCGACATCGACCCTGCTCTGGCCGAACGCTTGCGCTTCCAGGGCGTCACGCGACATCCCGACGGCGGCATGGACGTCGATGTCCTGGGCGGAAAATTCAACCTGACCGACATCGCCGCCACCATCGGGCTGGGGCAACTCAAGCAGCTCGAGGCCTTCACTCGCCGCCGCTGCGAACTGGCGCTGCGCTACTTCGAGAATTTCGATAAGCTCGCCATCACAGACCTTCTGCTACCGCTGCGCGATTTCAGGAACTCCAACTGGCATATGTATCAGGTCCTGCTGCCGACGGCAGTGGATCGCGGCGCCTTCATCGCAGCGATGAAGGCGCGCGGCATAGGAATTGGCGTGCATTACCCGGCGCTGCATCTTTTCTCCCTGTTCAGACATCAGGGCTTCAAGGAGGGGGATTTCCCGCAAGCCGAGCGTGTCGGCGGGCAAACCGTTACACTTCCACTTTTTCCGGCCATGGTTGAGGCAGACGTCGATCGCGTCTCTTGCACCGTCGCCGATGTTCTCAAGTCAGCCGCATGAGCAAACCAGAAATTTCTGTCGTCATACCCGTCTTCAATGAACAGGAAGGCCTCTCCGCCCTGTTCGACAGGCTCTATCCGGCGCTGGACGCCTTGGGCGCCCGCTACGAGGTGGTGTTCGTAAACGACGGCAGCCGCGACCGCTCGGCCGCCATCCTGCGCGAGCAATTCCAGTTGCGCCCGGACGTGACCCGGGTGATCCTCTTCGCCGCCAACTTCGGCCAGCACATGGCCATCATGGCGGGCTTCGAGAAGAGCCGCGGGGACATCGTCATCACCCTCGACGCCGACCTGCAGAACCCGCCCGAGGAAATCGGCGCGCTGGTCGCCAAGATGCGCGCAGGTCACGACTATGTCGGCACCATACGCCGCCACAGACAGGACAGCTTCTTCCGCCGCACCGCCTCGCGCGCCATGAACCGGCTGCGCGAGAAACTCACCCAGATCAAGATGACCGACCAGGGCTGCATGATGCGCGCCTACTCGCGTTCCATCGTCGATGCCATCAACGGCTGCAGCGAGGTAGCCACCTTTGTTCCGGCGCTGGGCTACACTTTCGCCCAGAATCCCGCGGAGATCGAGATCTCACACGAGGAACGCCACGCCGGCGAATCGAAGTATTCTCTCTACAGCCTGATACGCCTGAACTTCGACCTCATGACCAGCTTCTCTCTGGTGCCCCTGCAATGGTTCTCCATGACGGGCATCGTCATCTCCGCACTGTCGGTGCTGTTCGTCATCTACCTCGCCGTGCGCCGCCTGATCATCGGTCCCGAGGCGGAAGGCCTGTTCACCCTGTTCGGCATTGCCTTCTTCCTGATCGGCCTGACGCTGTTCGGCGTCGGTCTCTTGGGCGAGTATATCGGCCGCATCTACCAGCAGGTGCGGCACCGGCCGAGGTATCTGATCGAGGCGATGCTGGAAAAACCCGTCGAATGAGAGCAGTCGTTTTCGCCTATCACAATGTCGGTGTGCGCTGTCTCTCCGTGCTGCTCGCGCATGAGGTCGAGGTGGCGCTGGTGGTCACGCATCAGGACGACGCGAAGGAGAACATCTGGTTCGAGAGCGTTGCCGGACTCGCAGCCCTCCACGGCATTCCCAGCATCACGCCGGCTGACCCCAACGATTCCGCAGTCGTCGCCAGGGTTGCCGCATTGGCACCGGATATTATTTTTTCCTTCTACTACCGGCTGATGCTCAAAGCCCCGCTCCTGGCGCTCGCCGCCCGCGGCGCCTACAACATGCACGGCTCATTGCTGCCGAAATACCGCGGCCGGGCACCGGTCAACTGGGCGGTGCTCAATGGCGAGCGCGAGACCGGTGCGACGCTGCACCGCATGCTGGAAAAACCCGACGCCGGCGCGATTCTTGCGCAACAGGCAGTGCCCATCCTGCCCGACGACACCGCTATCGAAGTCTTCCAGAAAGTCACGATGGCGGCGGAGATTGCGCTTGACGATGTCTTGCCTGAACTCCTCGCCGGCAAGGCGAAAGAGCACGCCCAGGACCTGTCCCAGGGCCGCTATTTCGGCGCCAGAGGGCCAGAAGACGGCCGCATCGACTGGCGCTCCGGCGCGCAAGACATCCACAACCTGGTGCGTGCAGTCGCCCCCCCCTACCCCGGCGCCTTCTGCCTATTCCAGGACAAGACGCTGCGCGTGCTGAGGAGCTTTCAATGTAAACAGCGCCAGGCCCGCTCCGCCGCGCCCGGCCTCTATGCAGAAAAGGATGCCCTCTACGCAGATTGCGCAGACGGCCGCGTGCTGAGGCTGCTCGATCTTGAATACGCAGGCGAGCCTTTGGATGCTGCCGGATTCACGGCTCGCTTCGGCCCCGAAAAACGCTTACTCACGAGTCAATCATGAAAAAAATCCTCATCCTCGGCGTCAATGGCTTCATCGGCCACCATCTCTCCCAGAGCATCATCGCGACCACGGACTGGGAGGTCTATGGCATGGACATGCAGTCGGAGCGCCTGACCGAACTCATGGCCAACCCGCGCTTCCATTTCTTCGAGGGCGACATCACCATCAACAAGGAGTGGATCGAGTACCACGTCAGGAAGTGCGACGTGGTACTGCCCCTGGTCGCCATCGCCACGCCGGCGACCTATGTCAAGGAGCCGCTCAGGGTTTTCGAACTGGACTTCGAGGCCAACCTGCCCATCATCCGCCATGCCGTGAAATACGGGAAAAGGGTCATCTTTCCATCGACCTCAGAGGTCTATGGCATGAGCACCGATGCCGAATTCGACCCGGAGAATTCCAACCTGGTCTATGGCCCGATCAACAAGCCGCGCTGGATCTATGCCTGTGCCAAGCAGTTGATGGACCGCGTGATCGCCGCCTACGGCCAGCAGGAGGGCCTGGACTACACGCTGTTTCGCCCCTTCAACTGGATTGGCGCAGGCCTCGACTCCATCCATACCCCCAAGGAGGGCAGCAGTCGCGTCATCACCCAGTTCCTGGGCCATATCGTGCGCGGCGAGCCGATCAAGCTGGTCGATGGCGGCGCCCAGAAGCGCGCCTTCACCTATGTCTCGGACGGCATCGCCGCCTTGATGAAAATCATAGAGAACCCGCAGGGGATTGCCAGCGGCAAGATCTACAATATCGGCAACCCGGCCAACAACTTCTCGGTGCGCGAACTGGCCACCATGATGCTCACCATGGCCAAGCAGTATCCGGAATACCGAGAGAGCGCCGAGAAGGTGAAAGTGCTGGAGACCACTTCCGGCGAATACTACGGCAAGGGTTACCAGGACGTGCAGAACCGCGTCCCCAAGATCACCAACACCATGAGCGACTTCGGCTGGGCGCCAAAGGTGAACATGCAAGATGCTCTGCGCCATATCCTCGACGCCTATCGCGGCGATGTCGCCGGCGCACGCAGACTCGTCGATTGAGGGCGACTTTGAAACTCGCCCTCAAGATCGACGCGGACACCTACCGCGGCACCCGCCAGGGCGTGCCGCGGCTCCTGGAGTTGCTGAGCCGCTTCGATGCCCATGCGACCTTTCTTTTCTCCCTCGGTCCTGACCATACCGGCCGCGCCATCCGACGCGCCTTCCGGCCGGGATTCATGAAGAAGGTGTCGCGTACTTCTGTCCTCGCCCACTACGGCCTGAAGACGCTGCTCTACGGCACGCTCCTGCCCGGCCCCGACATCGGCAAATCCTGCGCCGACATCCTGCGCTCTGCGCGAGATGCCGGTCATGAAGTCGGCATCCATTGTTGGGATCACATCAAATGGCAGGATGGCATAGACAGTGCCTCTGCCGCCTGGACCGAAAAACAGATGGGGCTCGCAATGGCCCGTTTCTCGGAGATCTTCGGGACGCCGGCCAAGACCCACGGCGCCGCCGGCTGGCAGATGAACGCCCACGCCCTTCGCCTGACGCAGCGGCTGGGGTTTGCCTATGCCTCGGACACGCGCGGGTGGCACCCCTTCATGCCGGTGTACCACGGCGAACTCACCAGTTGCCCGCAGTTGCCGACGACCTTGCCGACGCTGGACGAGTTGATCGGTAGCGATGGCATCGATGAGAAAAATGTCCATGAGACATTGTTCAAACTCACCGAGTCGCCGCAAGACCATGTGTTCACCCTGCATGCGGAACTGGAGGGCATGAAACTCGCACCCGTTCTCGAACGACTGCTCACCGGCTGGCGCGAACAGGGCTACGAATTGACCACGACGCAGGAAATCTTTGCCGGGCTGGACCTGGCAAAACTGCCGCGCCACGAGGTGACTCGGGGAGAAATTCCCGGTCGCGCCGGAACCCTGATGCTGCAGGGCGGGGAGTTCCTCTCATCCACGTCATTGCGAGTGTAGCGCGACAATCTAAGGAGGAAACAATGCTTGGCAATACCGTCCCGGACTTTTCCCTTGCCGCCACCGGTGGCCGCGATTTTCAGCTCTCAGCCCATCGCGGGCGAGCGCTCGTGCTCTATTTCTACCCCAAGGACAGCACGCCGGGTTGTACCACGGAGGCGGGGCAATTCCGCGACCTGCACGCCCGGTTCAGGAAGCAGGGCTGCGAAGTATTCGGCATTTCCCGCGACAGCATGAAATCCCACGACAAATTCAAGGCCAATCTCGAACTGCCTTTCGAGCTTCTAGTCGATGCCGAGGAAATCGCCTGCAAGCTGTTCGCCGTCATCAAGCTGAAGAATATGTACGGCAAAGAGGTGCGCGGCATCGAGCGCAGCACTTTCCTCATCGACGGCGACGGCATACTGCGTCGCGAATGGCGGGCGGTCAAGGCGGATGGCCATGCCGCAGAAGTCCTGGAAGCAGTCAAATCTCTTAAAGTGGAAACCCGACCCTGATGAATGCCAAGCGCCTAGTCAACATCACCAAACTTTTCGTGCTCGACACCAATGTGCTGATGCATGACCCGACCAGCCTGTTCCGCTTCGAGGAGCACGACATTTTCGTGCCCATGATGACCCTCGAGGAACTCGACAACAACAAGAAGGGCATGTCGGAAGTGGCGAGAAACGCCCGCCAGGCCAGCCGCCTGTTGGACGAGATCGTCTCCGCCGGCGAGGAAGACATCAAGAACGGCATAGCGCTGGCAGGACCGTCGCGGCAACTGGCGAGCGGCCGCCTCTACCTGCAGACCGAAGCGATCAACGCTGTCATTCCGGCCTCTTTGCCCACCGCCAAGGCCGACAACCAGATCATCGCGGTGGCGAACTATCTGTCCGAGCAGCAGCCGAAGCGGCCGGTGATCCTGGTCACCAAGGACATCAACATGCGCATCAAGGCCAGGGCGCTTGGCCTGGATGCGCAGGACTATTTCAACGACAAGGTTCTGGAAGACACCGACCTCCTCTATACGGGAACGAAAGAGTTGCCGGAAGACTTCTGGGACACTCACGGCAAGGACATGCAGTCCTGGAAGCAGGACAGCCGCTCCTTCTATCGCATCCAGGGACCTCTGTGCCCCGACCTCCTGATCAACGAATTCGTCTGGCAGGAAGGCGCACAGCCGCTCTACGCCTGGGTGCGCGAGGCCAGCGGCAAGACTGCGGTGCTGGAAACCCTGACCGACTACAGCCACCAGAAAAATGCCATCTGGGGCATCACGGCGAAAAACCGCGAGCAGAATTTCGCGTTGAACCTCCTGATGAATCCGGATATCGACTTCGTCACCCTGCTGGGCCAAGCCGGCACCGGCAAGACGCTGCTCACCCTGGCGGCGAGCCTGACCCAGGTGCTGGAAACAAAACTCTATGCCGAGATCATCATCACCCGCGTCACCATTCCCGTAGGCGAGGACATCGGCTTCCTGCCCGGCACCGAGGAAGAGAAAATGACGCCCTGGATGGGCGCGCTGGAGGACAATCTCGATGTCCTGAACCGCCCCGAGGAAGATGCTGCGGCTGGTGTCGGCGACTGGGGCCGGGCCGCGACCATGGATCTCATCCGCAACAGGATCAAGATCAAGTCGCTCAATTTCATGCGTGGCCGCACCTTCCTGAACAAGTTCCTGATCATAGACGAGGCGCAGAACCTGACGCCCAAACAGATGAAGACCCTGATCACCCGCGCCGGTCCCGGCACCAAGGTGGTCTGCCTGGGCAATATCGCGCAGATCGACACACCTTATCTGACGGAGGGCAGTTCCGGCCTCACCTATGTCGTGGACCGCTTCAAAGGCTGGCCGCATTCCGGCCACATCACCTTGCAACGCGGCGAGCGCTCGCGCCTGGCGGATTACGCCGCCGAGGTTCTGTAGGTCGGCCTTTCGATGGAGACACCCGGACGGGTGTAGGCCGACATGACGACCTACGCATGATGGATACCCATCAGGCCCTCGGCGATTCTCGCGCCTACCGCAAGGTCGCCCTGGCCGCCTGTTTCGGCACCTTCATCGAGTGGTACGACTTCCTCACCTTTGCCACCCTGGCGGTGCATTTTGCCGCGCTCTTCTTTCCGGCCGACGACCCGGTCTCTGGCCTGCTCATGAGCCTGGCCACCTTCGGCGTCGGCATGGTGATGCGGCCCTTCGGCGCGGCGCTGTTCGGATCCCTGGGCGATCGCTACGGCCGGCGCAAGATGTTCATCGCCACCATAGCCATCATGGGACTCGCCACTTTTGCCGTCGGACTCCTGCCCACCCACGCGCAATGGGGATGGACGGCTACCGCCATGCTGCTCGCCCTGCGCCTGATACAGGGGCTGGCCATGGGAGGGGAGATCGGCGGCGCCAACGTCTTCCTGGCGGAGCATGCGCCGGTTGATCGCCGCGGCGCCGTGACCAGCGTGCTGCAATGGATGGGTGGGCTTGGCATCCTCGTCTCGACGTTTCAGATCGTGCTGCTGCAAAGCTGGCTGAGCGCATCCGATTTCAAGGACTGGGGCTGGCGCATCCCCTTCCTGTTCTCGGCCTTGCTGCTCGCGATCAGCTTCAAGGCGCGCCTCGCCCTGCAAGAGTCCCCGGTGTTCGAGCGGATACGGCAGCAGCAGCAGACGGCGGTCACGCCATTGCGCGACTGCCTCAGGGACAGACAGATTCTCGGGCGCATGGGGCTTTTGTTCTTCTGCATCTCGGCAGGCGGCGGCCTGCTGTTCTTTTGCTCCCAGGTCTATGCGCCGATATTTCTCAAGACCGTGGTGAAAATGGACCCCGTCGCAGCCGGCTGGATCACCCTGCCCGTCACCCTCAGCCTGTTCCCGCTCACCTATTTGTGCGGCGCCCTGTCGGACCGCATCGGCCGCCGCCCGGTGGTGCTCTCAGGTCTGCTGCTGGGCTCTCTGTCCATCCTGCCTGTCTATGCCGGCCTGCAACTTTTCGCCGGGCAGCCGCTCTTGGTCTTTGCCCTGCTCTTCATTCTGATCATCGCGGTCGCCCTGGTCACAGGACCGCAGACGGCCCTTTTGTCCGAACTCTTCGCGGCACGGACACGCTATACGGCGGTCGGCCTGCCGCACAATCTGGCGGCAGGATGGATAGGCGGGCTATCACCCTTTGCCGTTGCGCTGATCGCGGAAAAAACCGGCAGTCCGCTGGGCGGACTGCTTTATCCCGTGGCACTGCTGTTAATCGCACTGGCGACGGGATATTATTTCCTGCCCGAGACCCGGGGCCGGGATCTCAACGAGTGAATCAATAACTGCCCGGCTGGGCAGAGGGGATGGCGGATAAAACCCACCGGCATGCACCACCGGTTGACATACCATTTGTAGTATAGTCATAATATGGTATGTGGCAAATCAAGGAACATCGCCGGGTCGACAAACAGCTTTCCGGAAACGTCCCCGTAGAGATATTGAAGCGTTACGAGAAATGGAAGGACATTGCTCGGCTTTCGGGTCCGCCCGGGCTGCGAGCAATCAAGGGGTTTCACGACGAGGCGCTGTCAGGCGATTGGAAGGGGCACCGCTCCTCCCGGCTCGGGCTCCAATGGAGAGTAATTTACCAGGTTGTTGCCGACATGTTTCTGATCCAGGTCGTTCAAGTGACCGCCCACGATTACCGGAGGCCCTGATATGAAAAACTATCGTGCTGCTAAAAAACGTGTTGAAGTTTCTGTCGGTGAATCCGTTCGCATCCTACGCGAGCTTCAGGAGCTGAGCCAAAGTCAGCTCTCCGGACTGACGGGCATTCCTCAAGCGACCATTTCCGCCATCGAGAACAGCCGAGTCAACCTCGGCGTCGAACGTGCAAAGGTTCTTGCCCGTGCTCTCAACTGCCATCCGGCAGTCCTCGTCTTCCCTGGCTGGGAGGTAGCTCTTGAGGCCGCAGCATAACAGTGCTGCTTGCCGGGTCTCGTCCCGGCGGGCGAGTTACTGTCTTGTTGCGCGACAATGACCTGCCCCCTGTGGCCGTGCCAATTGATCGGCAAGAAGTCCGGTTGCAATTGGAATGTGTGGAGTCTCAGTTCCTGAGCAACGAGAGGCGCATATATTACAAAAGCAATATTACCTTTAGGTAATTGACATACTTTTCGCCGATGTCAGAATAACCATACGCCTGACATCACTTTAGGAGTGGCGATCATGAGAAACCATCACGCTGATTCGAGCATAGAGAACAGCAATGAGTTGTTGGGCATTGGTGTCAAGAAAACGCATGAACAAGTCAATGAGCGACTAGAGAATGACCATATCATCTTGATGATGAGCATCATGAATATACCGAAGTGTAATTGTAAAGATGGCGCTGACTCCTGTGATGCATCGATTTGTAAAAGCTGGGAATTGTGCGGCGTTGATATTGAGGAAAAGCTATTCAATATCATGTGCGCATCGTTTGACGATTTCATGGATGAAAGTGCAGCGATGAGTGAATACAACTCAGTCGAAACGCTCAATTATCACAGCCAGCAACATTGTGATTTGATGGCAGATATAAGCGATGTTATGCGTCGATTTGACGCAACTAAAAATAGGCGTGAAGCAATTATGGGTTTCAACAAAATAGCGAAGATGCTTGATATGCATATCAAGACATCTGATATGGAAATGATGGCTCGCCAGCGCCCGTAAGCGCAATCACCTGCGCAGAGCAATCCGCTGATGGAGGTTTGGTCATGAACGACTCTAACTCCCACTTTGCCTGCTCCAAGGAACTTCCCGCTCTTCAGTATGTGACCAACATACACTCGAAGAATTTTCGACACATTCTTGCCGATGGCGTGCCGATTTACGATGTTCCGAACGAGGTTGAATTGTATTCGGCATTGGGCTATACGAAGCAAATCAACGCCGAAGGGGTGCTGCCTGAAGAATACGTTTGGCGCATGTATACCGCTGATAACGCGAAGCACTCAAAACTCTGCCTCCAAGTAAAGCTGTTCTCTTACCTTTATAACAAATCCGACAGTTTCAAATCGAAATATGGCAATCTCTATCGCGAAGTGGTAGGTGGCTGCCTGTCAGATAAAATTGATAACCATGAAGACCAGTGCATCGAATGCCCATTACATCCACTGTTTTTTTACGAATGACAACAAATCTTCATCAAAGGCTCCGCGATCACAGCAGTTATGACCCGATCTGACCTCATCGACCGTCTAACAAGACGCTTTCAGGAAGGCGATGAAAACTGTCAGCAGGTTGAAGATAAATTGAATGGGACAGAACGCCACAGGGAAAGTGATAA